>CAZVBE010000010.1:0-73973 GCA_964625335.1 uncultured Clostridium sp.
CTGGTGCCTAGCGACCGTTTGAGCCGGAGGCGAAATTACGGACGCTTGCATCGAGGGCAAAGAAGGGGATGTGACTATGATTTCAAGTCAGGAAGTCCTGATAAGAATACTATTAGCCTTCCTTTTAAGCGGAGCTATCGGAGTGGAAAGAGAATATGGAAACCGGCCTGCCGGGCTGCGTACCCATATTCTGGTCTGCGTGGGTTCGACTCTGGTTATGCTGGTTTCTTTTCATATATTTGAACTCTATAAGGGTCAGACCAGTCTGGACCCTGCAAGGCTTGGCGCGCAGGTAATAAGCGGAATAGGTTTTCTTGGTGCAGGTACAATTTTAAAGGAAGGCGCCACAATCCGCGGTCTCACCACCGCTGCAGCACTTTGGGTAGCAGCCTGCATTGGATTGGCGGTTGGAGCAGGGTTTTACTTCGGAGCAGTTATAGTTACGATGGTGATAGTAGTTACTTTAACAATCGTTAACAGGCTGGAAAACAGAATAAACAAGGAAAAAAACAATTATTCCATAACACTGCATGCTCAAAATGTACCTGGGCAGCTGGGGAAAGTAGGCAGTGCATTAGGCGCAAGGAATATATCTATTAGAAATATTCAAATGGCGGAATTGGATAATTGTCTGGTTGAAATCATCCTGCTGCTGAAACTTCCCGACCCTATGGGACTGGAGGAAGCAATACAAATTCTCGATGAGGTAGAAGGTGTTGAAAAAATAGTTGAGGCAAGCTAGTGGGGGGTAAGACTACATATGCAGGAATTATCAAAGCAAATAGAAAAGGTGTTAATAAACGAAGATAACAAAGGAATTATAGTGATACTGAAGCAAGACAGCAGTTTTGCAAAAGACACCGAGGCAGCCGCTGCCGAAATCAAAAAGAGCTTTAAAGGGAATAGCAATATTAATGTAAAAGTAATCAGGAGACCAGAGAAGACTGACTTGGAAAAGTTACTTAAAACCCACTGGGCTTTTTTTTGCGATCTCTGGACAGCAACCTATCCTGCCAATAGGCAGTGGATAGGGAACTGCAGCTATAAGCTGCAGGGTAATCATATAAATATACTTTTTGAAAATGAGATAGCCGTCCATACATTAGAAGATAAGAGCTTCAAAGGACTGACGCAAAAAATTATAAGAGCACTGGGAATAGAGGATGTAAATATTTCGCTGGCCTGGCGGGAGGATATACAAAATTCTTCAGGCAGTGATAATCAGGACCCGAAAGAAGACCGTGAGGAACTCAAAGAAATAAGAAGGATAGTAAACCGGAATGCTCATAGGGAAAGTTCAAAAAACAAATCCCACGTACTGATGGGCCGCTCCTTTAAAGGTACGCCAAAGCCAATCAGGGAAATAGTTCAGGATGCCGGTACAGCAATGGTTGAAGGAGAAATTTGCAGGATTGAAACCAGGGAGATAAAGTCGGAAAGGTTTTCGTCTTTACTGTCATTGTTTGTGACAGACTATGAGGATACCATTGAATGCCGGTTCTTTATTGCAAAGGGAAGTAAAGCCGGGATAACAAATGCTCTTGAGATTGGGGACAGGATAAGGATTAAGGGAGAAGCGCAATATAATAAATATTCCAAGGAAATAACAATAGTGGGCAGGGATTTGATTAGAGTTCCGGGCAGTTGCAGAACAGATGACTGTGAACAAAAAAGAATAGAACTGCATACCCATTCCCGTTTCAGCGTACTTGACGGGGTTGCGGCGGTGGAGACCCTGGTAAAAAGGGCAGCCGACTGGGGGCATAAAGCGATAGCAATAACCGATCACGGCGTGGTACAGGCGTTTCCCGAGGCCTATGAAGCCGCACAAAAAACCGGTGTTAAGGTGATATACGGAATGGAAGGATATATGGTAGATGACCTCCCGGTTGCTTCAATGGAGGTCTTTGACTGGGACAAAGGGCAGGAATTTGTGGTCTTTGATATAGAGACAACGGGTCTTGACCCTGCAAGGGATAAAATAACAGAAATAGGCGCCGTGAAAATAAAGGACAAAAAAATCGTGGACAGCTATCATACTCTCGTTAACCCCTGTATACCCATACCGGAAAAAATTGTTGAATTAACCGGTATAAATGATGATATGGTAAAAGACAGCCCTACCATTCGGCAGGTAATACCAGCTTTTTTGGATTTTGTAAAAGAATCAATACTTGTGGCCCATAATGCATCCTTTGATATGGGGTTTATCAGTACAAATTCGGCCAAAATGGGATTAATGCCGGACAACAGAGTATTGGATACCCTTGACCTTACAAGGAGGCTGTTTCCCTTTTTAAAAACCCATAAACTTTCCGCCGTTGCAAAATACCTTGGGATAGAGATGGACAGGGCCCACAGGGCGGATGACGATGCAAGAGCTACGGCACAAATATTCCTGAATTGTCTGGACAGAATCGGCCAGGATAGCGGTAATAGTTTAACGGATAAGGGACAGCAGCAGATAGTTAAGGAGACACTCAACAGGCTTAAGTCACATCATATTATAATATTGGCCCAAACCCAGCTGGGTCTTTACAACCTTTATAAAATCGTAAGCAAATCCCACCTGGAGTATTTTTATAAAAGGCCCAGAATACCAAAAAGCCTGTTGTTAAAATACAGGGATGGATTATTATTGGGAAGTGCCTGCGAAGCCGGTGAGCTTTTTAGAAGCATAATCGCAGGAAAGAATGACAAAGAACTGGAACGTATTGCTAATATTTACGACTATCTTGAAATACAGCCCCTTGATAACAACAATTTTTTAGTGAAAAATGGGGTCCTGGAAAGCCGGGAACAGCTCGAAAAAATTAATACAAAGATATATGAACTTGGCAGGAAATTAGATATACCCGTTGTGGCTACCGGTGACGTTCACTTTTTAGATCCCCAGGACGAGGCGTTCAGAAGAATAATAATGGCGGGCAAGGGTTTTGATGATGCCGACAAACAAGCACCTCTTTATTTAAAAACTACATCAGAGATGTTGAATGAGTTTATGTATCTTGGCGAAGACGCTGCCAGAGAGGTGGTTGTTACAAATCCAAATGCAATAAACAGTAGAATAGACAATCTGCTGCCGATACCGCAGGAGACCTTTCCTCCCACAATACCCGGCGCTGAACTGGAGCTTAAGGAGATAACCTGGAAACAAGCAAAGATAAAATATGGGGATCCGCTGCCCGGAATTGTCAAGGACAGACTGGAACGGGAGCTTGGTGCCATAACAGATAACGGATATGCGGTTATGTTTATTATTGCCCAAAAACTCGTTTCAAAATCCATGGGAGACGGTTATCTTGTAGGCTCCCGGGGATCGGTGGGTTCATCTCTGGTGGCAACCATGAGCGGAATAACCGAAGTAAACCCCCTGCCTCCCCATTATCTCTGCGGCAAATGTAAATACAATGAATTTGTTCAGGATGGAAGCGTAGGAGCGGGGGCCGACCTTATTGACAGGATTTGCCCTGTATGCGGCAATCAACTGATTAAACAGGGTTTCTATATACCATTTGAAGTATTTATGGGCTTTGAAGGGGATAAGGAACCGGATATCGATCTGAATTTTTCCGGCGAATATCAGGCAAAGGCCCACAGGCATACCGAAGAACTTTTTGGAAAAGAACAGGTTTACAGAGCCGGTACAATATCGACACTTGCGGACAAAACCGCTTACGGTTTCGTAAAGGGTTACCTTGAAGAAAGAAATTTAACGGTGCACAATGCGGAGATAAACCGTCTGGTGAGAGGATGCGCCGGTATCAAGAGGACCACCGGACAACACCCGGGCGGAGTCATGATAGTTCCAAGGAACATGGATATATACCAGTTCACTCCGGTACAAAGGCCTGCCGACGATTCCGCATCCAATGTTACAACTACGCATTTTGACTATCACGCTCTCAGCGGAAGGCTGTTAAAGCTGGATATACTGGGTCACGATGATCCTACTATGCTCAGGATGCTGCACAAACTGACGGGTAAGGACCCGCAGGATATTCCACTGGACGACAAAAAAACAATGCAACTGTTTAACTCAACCCATTCGCTGGGTGTCAGCGGGGAGGATATTGAATGCCCTGTGGGCAGTCTCGGTATCCCTGAATTCGGGACAAGGTTTGTACGGCAGATGCTGGAGGACACAAAGCCCACCACCCTGGCGGAGCTTGTCAGAATAAGCGGCCTGTCCCACGGAACGGATGTATGGCTTAATAACGCACAGGAATTGATACGTAACGGAACAGCGACCCTGAAGGACGTTATTTCAGCAAGGGATGATATCTATATATATCTGGTACAAAGGGGCATGGAACCTAAAAGAGCATTTGCCATAATGGAGCGGGTCAGAAAGGGCAAAGGACTTACCGACGAGGATATCATAGATATGAAGTCAGTGGATACCCCCGATTGGTTCATACAGTCCTGCCGCAAAATTAAATATATGTTCCCTAAGGCCCACGCTGTTGCCTATGTAACTATGGCCTTTCGCATAGCTTTTTATAAAGTACATTATCCATTGGCATTTTATGCAGCGTATTTTACGGTGCGGGCGGATGAATTTGACGCACAACTGATAGTTTCGGGGAAAGAGCAGGTAGTAAAAACCATAAAGGACTTTGACAATAGAAAGAACGACTTAACACAAAGGGAAAAATCCCTTCTGACTATACTGGAAATCGCCCGGGAGATGTACTGCAGAGGCTTTGGTTTTCTCCCTGTTGATCTGTATAAATCGGACAGAAAGGAGTTCATAATAGCCGGGGAAAAACTGCTGCCGCCGCTAAATTCTTTGCAGGGTCTTGGCGAAAACGCTGCGGAAAATATCGTGGAAGCGAGGCAGGAACGCCCCTTTATTTCGGTGGAAGACTTGCAGGAAAGGGCGCGAATAAGCCGTACAGTAATAGACATACTGAAAGAGCATCGCTGCCTCGGGAATTTGCCGGAGTCCAACCAGATTTCGCTATTTTAGGCTTGTAATGAAACTATGTATATGATATACTATTTCTGGAAAGTGAATGCCTGTGGAACAGGAGTGGGTCAAAACCCACTCTTTAATGTTATAAAGAGCCAATACCTATAGAATAATATACCTGCGGGTATGGGAATTATAAAAATACCGGCTGCAGAAAAGCTGTGGGGAGGAGTAAATTTGGCAAAGCTTAAAACAGAGGATATAGCGAAGGAATTGGTAATCCCAATAATCAACGCTAATAATCTTAATCTGGTAGATATTGAATATATAAAGGAAGGACCAAATTGGTACTTAAGAGTGTACATAGATAAGGAGAAGGGTGTAACCGTCGAGGATTGCCAGAGGGTAAGCGAAGCATTAAGCGATGAACTTGACAGGGTAGACCCTATTGATCACAGTTATATATTGGAGGTATCATCTCCCGGTATTAACAGACCACTGAAAACCCAAAGAGATTATGATTACTACAAGGGACACCGGGTGGATATAAAGCTTTTTTCTCCGATAGACCGGCGAAAGGAATTCACCGGAACACTGGTCGGGCTGGAGAACGGTATTGTGACGGTAGAGCTTCCGGAAGGAAGGATTTCTATTCCCAGGGGAAGTATTGCATCTGCCCGATTGGCTTTTAAGTTTTAGAGGGAGGTTTTAAGAGGAATGAATCAGGAATTTATTCAAGCATTGGAGCAGATAGAAAAGGAAAAGGGTATAAGTAAGGCTGTTCTCATAGATGCAATTAATGCGGCCCTTGTTTCGGCTTACAAAAAAAATTTTGGTTCGTCACAAAACGTCGAAGTTAGCATTGATGAACGAACCGGAGACGTTAAGGTGATCTCTAGGAAAACGGTGGTTGAAGAGCCCGAGTGTAGTATTACCGATATCAGCCTTGAGGAAGCAAGACTTATTTCTCCTGACATTCAGTTAGGGGAAACGATAGAAAAAGAGGTTACTCCCAAAAATTTCGGGCGCATTGCAGCCCAGACCGCAAAACAGGTAGTGGTACAGAGAATAAGAGAAGCTGAAAGAGGTATAATTTACGAAGAATTCATAAATAGGGAGAACGAACTGGTTAACGGTATGATACAAAGACGGGAAAAGAACAATATTATGATTGACCTCGGCAGAGTGGAGGCGGTACTTCCGCCTACGGAACAGATAACAACAGAGGACTATAACCCGGGAGCCAGAATAAGGGTATATATTGTAGAAGTAAAAAAGACCACCAAGGGACCGCAAATAATAGTCTCAAGAACACATCCCGGCCTGGTTAAAAGATTGTTTGAACTGGAAGTGCCCGAAATACATAGTGGGCTGGTTCAAATCAAAGGAATTGCCAGGGAAGCGGGGGCAAGAACAAAAATTGCAGTTCATTCACTGGACGAAAACATAGACCCCGTCGGCGCTTGTGTAGGTCCGAAAGGCGTCCGGGTACAATCGGTCGTTAATGAGCTTAAAGGAGAAAAGATAGATATAATCAAGTGGAGTACAAATGTAGAGGAGTTTATTGGTAACTCCTTAAGCCCGGCAAAGGTTATAAAGGTAATAACCTTCGATGCGGAAAAGGCAGCCCAGGTAATAGTAAAGGACTACCAGCTTTCGCTTGCAATTGGAAAGGAAGGCCAGAACGCAAGGCTTGCAGCTAAGATTTCAGGATGGAAGATAGATATAAAAAGCGAAAGCCAGGTTTCCGAACCTTTGGAAGACGACAATGCGGAAACCTTGGAAGAGACAGTTGGAGACGACAGTGAGGAAATTATGGAAGAAACAGTTGGGGACGATAATAAGGAAATCGTGGAAGGTATCATGGAAACCGAAGCCTTTACTGACCGGGAATAGAGGTGGTTAAATCATGAAGAACAGGAAAATACCGACCCGGCTGTGCCTGGGTTGTCAGCAGATGAAGCCGAAAAAGGAGCTTATAAGGATAGTTAAAAATAAAGAAGGAAACATTTTCATAGATAAAACCGGGAAACAACCCGGAAGGGGAGCATATATCTGTCCCAGTAATGAATGTTTCGAAAAGATCAGAAAAACAAAAAAGCTCGAGAAATCCCTGGGCGTTAAAATAGATGAAGATATTTACAGACAAATGGGAGAGGAGTTATCTCAGGGTGGAGAATGAACAAAGGCTTAAATCCATGCTGGGCCTTGCCTACAAAGGCAGAAACCTGGCAGCGGGTACGGAAATGTGCAAAAAAGCGGTTTTTGACGGAAGGGCAAAACTCGTGCTGCTGTCAACGGATTGTTCTGATAACACTAAAAAGCTGTTTAATGATAAATGTGCCCACAGGGGTATACCGGTAGCTATTTATGGTAACCGGGAATTTCTGGGAAGTGCAGTGGGAAAATCAGAGAGGGCTGTACTGGCAGTTCTCGATGAAGGCTTTTTTAAAAAAATTGTAAAACTTATTGGAAGTTGAACGGAAATTATACCAGGGGGTGATAGATATGTCTAAAATCAGGGTATACGAACTGGCAAAGGAACTGGATATATCAAGCAAAAAATTAGTAGATATACTCAAGGATTTGGGAGTAGAAGTAAAAAATCACATGAGTACTATTAACAAAAAAGAGGGAAAAGCAGTCGAGGAAATACTTGCTGAACAACAAAAAGGGAAAGAACAAACAGAACCGGCAGAAGTGGAAGACGATGAAGCGGCCGAGGCAAAGGTTAAGATAAAAAAACATAAAACCAAAGAGAGCGTGGAGAAGGATATTGATAAAACCAAAAACAAAAAAAGAATAAAAACGGCGGATAATATAACAAAACAGGATAAGCCAGACAAGCAGGCCCAACGAACAAAACAGAGGGTCATGGAAATAGCGGAACAGATTACAGTAAAGGAACTGGCGGAAAAAATCGGAATTCCTGCAACAGAAGTGATTAAAAAGCTAATACCAATGGGGATTATGGCGGGACTTAACCAAAATATTGAAGGCGGTACTGCTGCGCTGCTGGGACAGGATTATGGCATAAAGATGACAGTAAACAAAACCGACACGGGATTTGACTATCTTGCCGATGAGGAAGACGATACCGGTAAACAGGTACCAAGGTCCCCGGTTGTTACGGTTATGGGTCACGTTGACCATGGGAAGACATCACTGCTCGACAAAATACGCAAGACAAAGGTAACCGAAAAAGAAGCCGGAGGTATCACACAGCATATAGGAGCATACAAAGTAGACATCGAGGACAGAACAATTGTATTTTTGGATACCCCCGGGCATGAAGCCTTTACTGCAATGAGGGCAAGGGGCGCTCAGGTTACCGATATAGCCATACTGGTGGTGGCGGCAGACGATGGGGTAATGCCGCAAACCATAGAAGCAATAAATCATTCAAGGGCGGCCAATGTACCCTTGATAGTAGCAATAAACAAAATAGATAAACCAAATGCAAATCCCGAACGGGTAAAACAGGAACTGGCTGAACAGGGGCTGCTTTTGGAGGAATGGGGAGGCGATACCATTGGAGTGTCGGTGTCTGCCCATACCGGCGAAGGCATAGATGACCTGTTGGAAATGGTCCTGCTTGTTGCCGACATGTTAGAACTGAAGGCAAATCCCGACAGAAAAGCAATCGGTACGGTTATAGAAGCTAAACTGGACAAGGGAAGGGGTCCCGTTGCTACGGTACTGGTACAAAAAGGCACACTAAAAATTGGAGATTCAATAGTTACCGGTGCCGCCTTTGGTAAAGTGCGGGCTATGAACAATGATAAGGGGAAAAAGATTGTTAAGGCAGGCCCGTCCACACCGGTAGAAGTGATAGGTATTTCTGATGTGCCTAATTCCGGCGACAAACTCGCTGTTACTGATGACGATAAAACGGCAAGACATATAGCCGAAGACAGAAGGGACAGGATACGTTCAGCCCAGTTGAAACCAACCCAGAGAGTATCCCTGGATGACCTGTTCAACCAGATAAAAGAGGGAAAGGTAAAGGAACTGAACGTAATAATTAAAGCGGATGTATATGGGTCTATCGGAGCCATAAAACAATCCCTTGAAAAAATAAGCAATGAAGAAGTACGTATAAACCCGATACACAGCGGAGTGGGTGCAATTACCGGTACGGACGTAATGCTTGCCGCCGCATCAAATGCAATAATAATTGGCTTTAATGTCAGACCGGACAGCAACGCGGTGCAGATGGCAAACCATGAAGATGTGGATATAAGAACTTATAGAATCATATATGATGCAATTAATGACCTGGAAGCAGCTATAAAAGGAATGCTGGAGCCTAGATTCAAAGAGGTGGTAACCGGCAAGGCGGAGATCAGGGCTATATTTAAAGCATCTTCGATAGGAACAATCGCAGGCTGCTATGTACAGGAAGGAAAAATCCAGCGCAATGGCGGCATCAGAGTAGTCCGGGAAGGCATCGTGGTCTATGAGGGCAAAATTGAATCGCTAAAAAGGTTTAAAGATGACGCAAAAGAGGTGCTGCAGGGATATGAATGCGGCATTAGCATTGAAAATTTTAACGACATAAAAGAAGGGGATATACTCGAGTGCTTTATTAGTCAAGAGGTGCCCCGATAGAGAAAGGTGATTTTATGAAAAGGAGAGCCCAGAGACTTTCTGAAGAAATAAAACGGGATATAAGTGGGATTATAAGAAACGAGATTAAGGACCCACGTATTACTTCCCTGTTGAGCATTACACAGGTACAGGTAAGCAACGATTTAAGCTATGCTAAAATATTCGTAAGTGTATTGGGTGATGAGGGTAAAAGAAAAGAAACCCTTGAAGGGCTCAATAAAGCCAAGGGTTTTATAAAAAGAGAACTGGGAAAAAACCTAAGGCAGAGAGTCACCCCCGATATCACTTTTTATTTGGACGATTCAATCGAGCATGGTTCCCATATAAACCAACTGCTAAAAAAAGTTATGGGTGATGAGGAGAAAATAAAAGAAAATGATGCTGACTGATATAGTTAACCACCTGTTGACAAGTCAGGAGATAGGCATAATTACCCATACATCGCCCGACGGTGATGCCTTGGGTTCTTCTATGGCCCTCGGCCTGTCGCTTATAAAAATGAATAAAGATGTATTCATTCTCAAAAATGACCAGGCTGCCGGCAAATATGATTTTCTGCCGGGGGAGCACTTGATTAGGGATATAAACAAGACACCCCCTTGCAGCCAGACTTTGGTCGTTTTGGATTGCGGCGACCTTGAAAGACTGGGCAGCGGAATAAAGGCCTATGAAGGAGCATCCAACGTTATTAATATTGACCACCATATCAGCAATACCATGTTTGGCAACTTAAACCTGGTGGATACCAACGCTGCTGCAACAGCCGAACTGATATATCAGATAATTAAGCTTATGGGTATAAGATTAGACGTTGACATTGCCACATGCCTGTATACGGCAATAGCAGCCGATACCGGCGGGTTTAGATATGATAATACTACTTCGGTAACCCACAGCATTGCGGGGGAACTGATTAATATAGGAGTAAAAACCAGTTGGATATGCAACCGTATATTCAACTTAAGAACCCAGGAACAAACAAAACTGCTGGGAAAGGCAATAGAGAGCATAAGGGTTTTCCACCAAGGCAAAACTGCCATCATGTCTTTGACAAAACAGGATATTGAAGACTGTAAATGCGGGCCACAGGACCTGGAGGGGGTAATAGAATTTGCCAGGGATATACAAGAGGTGGAAGTGGCTGCCCTATTGAGGGAAACAGAGGATGACGGAATAAAGGTTGGCTTAAGGTCAAATGAATATGTGGACACTACGGCTATTGCCGCCACCTTTAACGGCGGAGGACACAAAAAAGCCTCCGGGTGTACCATAAACACTACGATTGAAAACGCATATGTAATGCTGCTCGAAGAAATAGAAAAGAGTTACAGGTAAAAAAGTATGGATGGATTTATAAATTTGCTAAAACCAGTAGGACCTACTTCATCCCAGGTGGTGAATAGGGTCAGGAGGCTGACCGGGAATAAAAAGGTCGGACATACCGGCACCCTTGACCCGGGTGCATCAGGGGTATTGCCAATATGCCTCGGCAAAGCAACAAAACTGTCTGCGTTAATAACCAATTCGGGCAAGGTTTACAGTGCAGAGATTACCTTTGGAGTAACGACCGACACCCAGGACAAATACGGAAAAGTTTTAAAGGAGTGCAGGGCAAACATTAAAAAGGAAAGAATAGAAGAATTGCTGCAGGAGTTTAAGGGACCGCAGCGGCAAATACCGCCTATGTATTCCGCAATAAAACAAGGTGGCGTAAAGCTTTATGAACTGGCCCGAAAAGGGATTGAGGTTGAACGGAAAGCTAGGGATATTGAAATTTACAGGCTGGAACTTGCAGACTATTTCCCGCCCGACAGGGCAGTTATAGAAATAGAATGTTCAAAGGGCACATACATAAGAACTTTATGCCATGACATAGGAATTATGTCGGGTTACGGTGCCATAATGAGCAGCTTGACCAGGCTGTCCGCCGGCGAATTCCGGCTGGACAATGCCGTTACCCTTGTTGAGCTGGAAAATGCCAAAAGCCAGGGGAAGCTGGATAGGATGATGCTGCCAATAGACTACCCTCTTAAGCATATGCCCAAGGTTTTTGTTAAAGACAGTTCCCTGAAGTATGCTTTAAACGGTAATCGATTATATGCCCACAATTTAGCAACTAACTCCGTGGATTATAACCATGGGCAGCAGCTTCGGTTGTATAACGGACATACACTGCTGGGTATATACAGTTACAACTGCGATACGCAGCCGCCCTGTTTCAGAATACAAATGCTTTTAACTGATGCTGATGCACAATCTGTAAAAAAACCTTAATTAATAGCTGTGAAGGGGATTTGAAATGACTGCCAATGGCTGGGCAATAGCCCTCGGATATTTTGACGGAGTTCATATAGGTCACAGACAACTAATAAAAAAGCTTTGCGACCAAGGCAGGCTGTTGGGCTTAAAAACAATGGTTTATACCTTCGACCGGCACCCACTGAACGTTATAAATCCCGATAACCCCATACCGCTTATTTACACATCCGAAACAAAGTATAAAATGCTTCAGGAACTGGGTGTGGACAAGGTAGTAATGGCCCCGTTCAACATCCGCGTATCAAGGATGGCTCCTGAGGAATTTTTGGAAGAGGCCCTTTTACAAAAATACGATATAGGTTATGTGGTTGTAGGATTTAATTTCAGGTTTGGGTACCGTGGAGCAGGAGATGTAAATCTGCTCAAAAGGGCAGGGGAGCAAAAAGGTATACGGGTAGACGTTATTAGCCCGGTGGAGTTAAACGGTGAAGTTGTAAGCAGCAGTTTTATACGGGATTTGATAAGGAATGGCGATATTGAAAAGGCAAATTCGCTGCTCGGGAGTAAATATACCGTATCAGGCAGGGTAATAAGGGGAAAGGGCCGGGGTAACGGAATGGGAATTCCCACTGCTAACATCAAACTTCCGCAGGATGTTTTGTATCCGGCAAGGGGTGTATATATTACAAATACCGTCTATCAGAACAGGCGGTTTTCCAGTATAACAAATGTGGGTACAAACCCTACCTTTTCGGACGGGCAAATGGGTATAGAAACCTATATTAACGGGCTTAACTCCAGCCTGTACAACAGTTTGATATATCTGGAATTCTTCAAAAAAATCAGGGACGAAAAAAAGTTTGAAAATAAGAAGGAGTTGAGAAAGCAAATAGAATTAGATATAAAATATTTGGAAAACTATTGTTATCAAAATGAATAGAGGAGACAACCCATCCCAGGTTAATGTTTACAATTCCATATATAGTATGATAGAATTTAGATGTCATATGAACCTTGAACTAGGTTAAAGGAATCTCCAACCTTCTGCTTGGTTCCAGGGGTTACTGAATGAGGAGGTGAAACAGTATGAATAATGAAGAAAAGCAAAAAATAATTGACGGTTACAGAATTCATGAAACGGACACCGGCTCCCCGGAAGTACAGATTGCTATACTTACCGAGAGAATCAACCAGCTGAACGAACACCTGAAGATTAATAAAAAGGATCATCATTCGAGGCGGGGGTTGCTGAAGATGGTTGGAAAAAGGCGGGGGCTGCTGAATTATCTCAGGGATAAGGATATAGACAGATACCGGAAATTGATTGGTCAACTGGGTCTGAGAAAGTAACATGGGGCGGGTCATACCGCTCCATTATATTTGAAATGCAAGATATAAAGGAGGAATACAATGGAGAATTTATACAGGCTGGAAACCTATAAAATGCACTTGGGTGGCCGAGATCTTATTTTAGAAACAGGAAAAATGGCAGGACAAGCCGGTGGAGCAGTCCTGGTAAGGTATGGAGATACAGCGGTACTGGTAACTGCAACCGCCTCCGAAAAGCCAAGGGAAGGAATAGATTTCCTGCCCTTAAGCTGTGATTACGAGGAAAAGCTGTATTCGGTAGGCAAGATACCAGGGGGCTTTATTAAAAGGGAAGGAAGGCCCACAGAAAAAGCTGTGCTTACTTCGCGATTGATTGACAGGCCTATAAGGCCGTTATTCCCCAAGGGTTTACGAAACGATGTACAGGTTATTGCAACCGTTTTGTCGGTGGACAGGGATAATTCCCCCGAAATAGCGGCTATGATTGGTTCTTCCGCTGCCCTTTCAATTTCGCCGGTTCCGTTTTTCGGACCTACCGGGTCGGTGGAAGTGGGACTGGTAGAAGGAGAACTGGTACTCAACCCCAATATAAAACAGAAGGAAAACAGTGACCTGAACCTGGTTGTATCAGGTACCAGGGATGCAGTTATGATGGTTGAAGCAGGAGCCAACGAAGTTTCAGAAGATACCATGCTGCAGGCTATTATGTATGCCCATGAAGAAATAAAAAAGATAGTGGGTTTTATTGAGGATATAGCATCTAGGGTTGGCAAGGAGAAAATGGAACTAACGCCGGCCGGGAACGACCCGGAGATAGAGAAAGAAGTTAGGGAGTTTGCAACTTCCCGTCTTATTGATGCAATACAGACGCCGGATAAGCTCGAAAGGAATGCAAACATAGACAGGGTAAAGGAAGAAACACTGCTGTATTTTGAGGAAAAATATCCCGAAACAAACTCAAATGTTTCGGAAATATTGTACACAATTACAAAGGAAGAAGTAAGAAGGCTGATAATTGAAGAGGGAAAAAGACCGGACGACAGAAAACCGGACGAGATCAGGCCTATAGCATGCGAAGTTGGGCTGCTGCCCAGAACCCACGGATCAGGACTGTTTACCAGAGGCCAGACCCAGGTCCTTACCATAGCAACCCTGGGAGCGATGGGAGATGTACAGATACTTGACGGCCTTGGACTGGAAGAGTTTAAAAGATATATGCATCACTATAATTTTCCGCCCTACAGCGTAGGAGAAACCAGATTCCTAAGGGGACCGGGAAGACGGGAGATTGGACACGGAGCACTGGCCGAGAGGGCACTTGAGCCTGTAATACCCGACGAAGATGAATTCCCCTACACAATACGCCTGGTATCCGAAGTATTGAGCTCAAACGGTTCCACTTCCCAGGCGAGCGTATGCGGAAGCACTCTGGCGCTGATGGATGCGGGGGTACCGATAAAAGCACCGGTAGCGGGTATAGCTATGGGACTTATCACAGACGGAGAAAAAGTTCAGATACTATCTGATATACAGGGAATGGAAGACTTTCTGGGAGATATGGACTTTAAGGTGGCAGGTACCGAAAAAGGCATTACGGCAATACAGATGGACATAAAGGTACTGGGTATCGGAAGGGATATAGTAAAAAAAGCATTGGAACAGGCAAGACAGGGAAGACTGTATATTCTCGGAAAAATGCTTGAAGCTTTACCTGAACCCAGAAAGGAGCTTTCCAGTTATGCTCCCAAGATTATAAGAATGCTTGTTGACCCGGAAAAAATACGCGATATAATAGGTCCCGGCGGCAAGACCATCAACAAAATAATAAGTGAAACCGGTGTTAAAATAGACATTGAAGATGATGGAAGGGTGTTTATCGCTGCTCCAGACAAAGAATCCGGCGAAAAGGCAGTGAAGATAGTGGAAACCCTTACAAAGGATATACAAATCGGGGAGTTCTATATGGGCAAGGTATTGAGAATCACAGGATTTGGAGCCTTTTTGGAAATAGCCCCCGGAAAAGAAGGAATGGTGCACATTTCCAAGCTGGCCCATAACAGGGTGGAAAAGGTGGAAGATGTGCTCAAACTGGGGGACGAGGTTTTGGTAAAGGTAATAGAAATAGACAGGCAGGGAAGGATAAACCTGTCCCGGAAGGATGCACTGCCAAAGGAAGAAAAACCCCAGGAGGGCAAAGATAACAAAAACAAAAGTAAGCACTAAAAACATAAACAAAGGGTTTATGTTTTTCCCAAATAGTATTTATACCGGAACAGACCTGTCAAATATAAGGCAGGTCATTGTTTTTTTTGTTCTTTTTATAATCTTCCGGGGTTTTGAATATGCTTTATTATAAGTAGAGAGGGGGATTAGTATGAGGACACGTATTCAAAATTTAACCGGCAGAAAAACCATTATTATAACGGCACTTTCATTAATCCTTTTAACTGCAGCAATATTCAACGCTTTCAAATACTATATGAAGGTTCAGCCTGTGTTTGGTCAGCCGATATACCAAGGTTCCGACAAATCGAAAGGGGTGGCGATTACCTGCAATGTAGACTGGGGCAGTGAGTATTTACCCGGTATGCTGGAAGTCTTTAAAGTTGCGCAAATTAATGCTGCCTTTTTTGTTACCGGGAAGTGGGCGGAAGAGAACGCACAACTGACCAGACTTATTGCAGACTACGGGCATACCATAGGTAACCACGGCTATTCCCACAGGGACCATTCAAAGCTGGATTACCGGCAGAACGAATCCGAAATTGCCAAAGCCCAGCAGGTGCTTCAGGAAATTACCGGAATAACACCAAAATATTTTGCTCCGCCTTCCGGGGCCTATAATAAAGATACAGTAAGGGCCGCCGAGGATTTGGGCTGCAAGGTTATATTGTGGAGCATTGATACAATTGACTGGAAAAGGGATGGAGTTGACAGGATTGTTTCAAGGGTAGACAAAAAACTTCACGGGGGAGGCATAATTCTCATGCATCCTACCGACCAGACACTGGAGGCGCTGCCTGACATAATCAATAATATAACAGAAAGGGGGTTTGAAATATTATCCCTGGAGGATATTGTGAATTCAATTGAAAATTAGCATAGGCCGCTATATAATAGAGAAGACTTGCAGCCCCATATAATTTAAGAATTAGTATTGATAAGTCAAACCAGGAGGACAGATATGCAGTATAAAAAAATTGTGTTACCTAACGGATTGAGAATTGTCTTTGAAGAGATTCCCTATGTACGGTCAGTCAGTATCGGAATATGGACAGAGGCAGGCAGCAAAAATGAACTGCCGGAATGCAACGGAATTTCCCATTTTATTGAGCATATGGCCTTTAAGGGCACCGGCAAAAGAAGCGCAAGGGATATAGCAGAAGAAATTGACAACGTCGGCGGCCAGCTTAACGCTTTTACCGGGAAAGAGTGTACCTGCTATTATGTAAGGGTTTTGAACGATCACATGGCTCTTGCCTTTGACATACTTTCGGATATGCTTTTCGATTCTTCCTTCACAAGTGCCGAAATAGATAAAGAAAAGAATGTGGTTATTGAAGAAATAAATATGTATCAGGATAATCCGGAGGAAGTTGTCCACGATATATTTGCATCCAATGTGTTTAAGGGACATTCCCTGGGATACCCGGTACTGGGAAGCCAAAATACCGTTAAGGGTATCGAAAGGGAAGATATTTTAAGATATATAAAGGCCAACTACCGTCCCGACAATACTGTTATTGCGGTTGCAGGAAATGTTACGCTGCATGATATTGAAAGGCTGGCCCTTGAGTATTTTTCGGACTGGGGCGACAAAGACCGGTCAATAGCGGCCGCCGGTAAGCCAACTATGAGTTTTGAGCATAAAATAAAACAAAGGGACACAGAGCAGGTGCATTTCTGCCTTGGGTTTAAGGGACTAACCCAGAGGGACAAAGGCCTGTATTCCTTCCTTGCGCTCAACAACCTGTTGGGTGGAGGTATGAGTTCAAGGCTGTTTCAAAGAGTAAGGGAAGAATTGGGACTTGTATACTCGATATACTCCTATCCTACAACCTACAGGGATATCGGAATGCTGACCATTTATGCAGGAACAAATCCGTCACAACTAGAAAATGTGTTAGGGGCTATTATGGAAGAATTAAAAGCATTAAGGAAAAATGGTGTGCCGGAAAATGAGCTGGCAAGAATTAAAGAACAGATGAAGGGAAACTATATATTAAGCCTGGAAGGCACGGGAAGCAGGATGTCTACCATGGGGAAATCGGAGCTGCTGTTGGACAGAATTTATTCCCCCGGAGAAATATTGGATAGAATAGACAGAATAAGCAGCTGCAGCATAAAGGAAATCATAAATCATACCATAGATTTTGAAAATATGGCGGCAACTATACTTGGCAAGGCCGACCATGATATTTTGAAGACCCTGGAGATGATTGTATGATAAAGGTTAAGGTGTACCAAAGTGAAGAGGCGAGAGATTTACCGATGCCCCGTTATATGAGCGCAGGGTCCTCCGGACTTGATGTATGCGCTGCGGTGGCCGATACAGCCACAATTCCCAAGGGGGGTTTCGGGCTGATACCTACCGGCATACATTTACAGATACCCCCGGGATATGAAGGCCAGGTACGGCCCCGAAGCGGGTTGGCAGCCAAACACGGGGTAACGGTTTTGAATACCCCGGGCACGATAGACAGCGACTACAGAGGAGAAGTCAAGGTAATACTTATTAATCTGGGAGATAAACCCTTTATTATTAAAAGGGGTGACCGGATAGCTCAGTTGGTAATTTGCCGATATGAAAGGATTGACCTTGTTAAGGTGGAAACCCTCGATGTCAGTGACAGGGGCAGCGGTGGATTTGGACATACTGGTCTATAGCTGCACAATGCCGCATAGAATTAAATAAAGGGGGTAGTCTTATGCGGCTGAGTCAGATTGGCGGAAAGGAAATTGTTAACCTCAATACCGGAGAAAGGCTTGGCATAGTTGCGGAAGCGGATCTGGTTATAGATGAAAGGACAGGTAATATTGTAAAACTGCTGATACCCGAAGAAAGAACCCAATTCTCCCTTTTTGGGGAAAGGGATTACATTGAAGTTCCGTGGGAAAATGTCAAGAAAATAGGGAACGACATGATAATCATAGAGCAGGACGAAAGGAAAAAAAGAAAAATATTTTAAAAAGCCCGTTAAGTGTAAGCCCCTAAAATAAAGGGGTTTTTTTTTTCACCAATAATGTTATCATTAGATATAATGAATTATTATCAGTTTAATCCAAACATATTTTTCGCGGTTAAGGAGGATATCTATGAAAATAATTGTGCAGAAATTCGGCGGCACCTCTCTTACGACACCCGAGAACAGGAATAATGCAATAGAAAAAATAAAAAGAGCAAGGAAGGAAGGTTATTTTCCTGTGGTAGTTGTATCTGCAATGGGAAGAAAGGGCCAGCCCTATGCTACCGACACCCTTTTGCAGCTGGCGGACGAAAGGGATAAGGATATTAAACCGAGGGATCAGGACCTGCTGATTTCCTGTGGAGAGATTATATCGGCAGTTATGATGTCTACCCAGCTTAATGCAATAGGCATTGATGCAGTGGCAATGACGGGCCAGCAGGCAGGAATAATTACCGATAATAACTATGGAAATGCTTCTGTGTTAAAGGTAGAGACCAAAAAGATTTATCAACATATAGAGAGGGGCCGGGTACCCGTTATTACAGGCTTTCAGGGGGTAACCGAGTACGGTGATATAACAACGCTGGGAAGAGGCGGCAGCGACGTCACGGCGGCTGTATTAGGCGATGCTCTAAATGCTTATTCAGTAGAGATATATACCGATGTGGACGGGGTAATGACCGCCGATCCAAGGATCATTAACAGTGCAAGGGTAATAAAAAGTATGGATTATAACGAAGTATTTCAGATGGCCGATTACGGAGCCAAAATTATTCATCCGAAGGCAGTGGAAATTGCAATGAAATCAGGCGTTCCCCTTGTGATAAAAAACACTTTTTCTAATTCCCCCGGAACCATAATCACTCAGTTCAAAAAAGACGGTGATACAATTTCCATGGGGGACAGGGGGCTTCTTACCGGCATTGCCCATCTCCATAACAGGACCCAGGTTGTTATAGATTATTCGGATAACCCGGAAATAAGCTTAAGGGATAATATACTTGACAGACTGGCCGATATGGACATCAGCATAGATCTAATCAATATATTTACAGACAAGAAGATATTCACAATAGATGACAGGGACTGTGACAAGGTGGCAGTCCTTCTTAAGGAAGAAGGAGCAGTATTCAGTATTACCAGAGACTGCAGCAAAATAACTGTAATAGGCAGTAGAATCAGAGGGGTACCCGGAGTTATGGCAAGGATACTCAAAATATTGAACGAAAATAGCATAAGAGTATACCAAACGGCGGATTCCCATGCCACAATTTCGGTGCTTGTTAAGCGGGACCAGGCCGAAAGGGCGGTAATGGTACTTCATGATGAGTTTAAACTATAAGTAAATCTGGCATATACTCTTAATAAAAAAACATATGATATATTTATGCGCACCTTTTCGGTACCGGGGAAAAGGTGCGCATTTGTTAATTAAATAATATTTTATTGGTTAAGGTTAATAATAATAGCTAGAGATTCGGAAGAATGGGGAGGAAAAATTTGCAGAAAAATAAAAGAGTTAACGTCAAAAAAACCAAAACCAAAGAAGCTGATAAAACACAAAAAAATATCGCAGAGGAGATAAAATCCCTGGGGGTGTCTAATATCCCTCCTAATCCCACCAGCCCTATACATACCCTTACCATAATTGGCCAGATAGAGGGACATGTCCTGCTCCCTACACAAAACAAGGCAACAAAATACGAACATATAATGCCACAGCTTGTTAATGTAGAGGAAAATGACCAAATCAAAGGGCTTATGCTTCTTCTAAACACAATCGGCGGAGATGTGGAGGCTGGACTTGCACTTGCAGAAATGGTGGCGAGCATTTCCAAACCCAAGGTTTCACTGGTACTGGGAGGGGGCCACAGTATCGGAGCACCCCTGGCAACTGCAGCCGACTATTCCTTTATTGCCCCTTCGGCAACTATGACCGTACATCCCATAAGAATGAGCGGCCTGGTGATTGGAGTACCCCAGACCTTTAGATACTTTTACAAAATGCAGCAGCGTATAACCGAGTTTATTATTAAACACTCAAGAATTGATGCAGAAAAGCTTCGCGAATTAATGTCGGCCACCGACGAACTGGCTAATGATATAGGCACTATACTTGTAGGCAAGGAAACGGTGGAACACGGAATAATCGACGAAGTGGGAGGGCTTAAGGAGGCCTTCGGGAAATTAATGCAACTGATTGAGGAATATGATAAATCATGATATAATTGCAATGGTTTTCAGAGAAAAGCTGCTATTTGTTTTGTAGAAGGGGGATATTGCTTTTGTCTTTGCTTCAGTCAGTGATTATGGGTATTGTGCAAGGTCTTACAGAATTTTTGCCGGTAAGCAGTTCGGGTCACTTGGTGTTATTTGGCAGCATACTCGGAATTGAAACGGATACCGGCATCGTTTTTGAAGTGATGCTGCATATAGGGACGCTTGTTTCAATAGTATTCGTTTTTTATAAGGATATACTTCAG
Source organism: uncultured Clostridium sp. (assembly GCA_964625335.1). Taxonomy (GTDB): domain Bacteria; phylum Bacillota; class Clostridia; order Ch29; family Ch29; genus CAZGUG01. Next base: position 20,787 of record CAZVBE010000010.1, read on the forward strand.
ATGATAACAGGTTTTTTCGGTATGGGTCTTGATATCATCAGGGGCAGGGGGTTAGAGCTAAAAAAAAGTCCGCACAGGGTAATGGTATTGATGGTAATTGCGGCTTCAATACCAACGGGTATAATGGGTATCCTGTTCAACGATTTTTTTGAAATAGCCTTTAGCTCGGTTAGGGTAGTATCAGTTACGCTAATGATTACCGGTACGCTTTTGTACATAGCAAACAAAATTAAACCCGGCTTAAAGGGACCGGCGGATATGAAGATATCCGACGCCCTTATTGTGGGAGTGTTCCAGGGTCTGTCCATAACCCCCGGTATATCCAGATCCGGCTCTACCATTTTCGCCGGTCTGACCCGTGGTTTTACAAGGGAACTGGCTACACGGTTTTCCTTTATAATGTCGATACCTGCGATATTAGGAGCTGCAGTGCTGGAGCTGGCGAAATATTACGATCGCGCCACCTTCACCGATGGTCTTACAATATCCCTTGCCGGTATGCTTGCGGCAGCGGTGGCGGGAACTATAGCTATCAGGTTCCTGGTGGAAATGCTCAAAAAGGGAAAGCTCCATTATTTTTCTTATTACTGCTGGCTTGTGGGAGCAGGAAGCCTTATCGCCGGTTTGTTCATGGGTATATGAATTCCTGTTCCTTGACGGGTTTTAAGCAAATCACCGGATAGTCAGAAGGCGGCTGCGCCTTCTTTTGCATAGGTCGTATAAGAGGATTCTACCTCTATATGTAGAAATAACAATTGGGGTGATGCGGATTGGCAGCCAGAAGAACCAGAAAGAATACCAAAAAAAATAAAGAAAGAATAAGATGTGAGGTTATAGGCATAGGCCTTATTGCTTTATCCGTCCTGGTTCTGTTAGGGCTGCAAAAAGGAGGGACCGGTGTCTTTGGAAGCATGTTCAGGGACTATGTTTTCGGCCTGTTCGGTATAGGAGGCTATGGGATACCGCTGTTTATAATGTTAACGGGTGTTATATATATTATGAGAATTAATATCAGGGACATGGAAAACAAAGCAATAGCCCTGTTTCTTCTGTATTTTTCGATACTGATACTAATTCATATTATTTCCGGGCATGGACAGCTGGTTGCAGTAAGGCAAAATTTAAGCCTGTGGGAGAACCTTAAAGAAAATGCCCAGATAGCATTTCTTAACGGAATGGAAAAAAGGGGCGGAGGCATAGTAGGAGGGGTTTGTGCAGTACTGTTGTATAAGGTGTTTGGCTCGGTCGGAAGCAAAATACTGGCGACGGCCATTGCTTTAATATCCGCTGTGATTTTAACCGACAGGTCCATCGTTTCATTGCTTATTAAGCTCTGTAAGGGAGTACTGAAAATAGCCAAAAACAGTGCGGTGGCGCTGAAGGAATTCATAATGGTTCCAGAGGAGCAGCAGGAGGAAATAGAAATCAGCACAATCACTGATGCAGACAAACGCAATGATAATACTGAGCCTGAAAGAAAGCAGGAGGACAGGATTAAAATATTTGATTCCAAGGATGTACTTAAGGGCATTAATGAGAGCGCAGCCGCCGGCCAGGCAGCTGCCGCACAAATAGAGGAATTAGAACTACATAAGACAAGCTTTACAAACGAATTCATTGGCTACAGGCTTCCTCCCGTAAGCCTTCTTTCCGAATACGAAAGCAAGGCCGGCGGGAATAGAAAGGAACTGCTTAACAACGCAAGAAAGCTGGAAGATACGTTAAATACCTTTGGAGTAGTTGCCAAGGTTGTGCAGGTCAGCGTTGGCCCTGCCATAACAAGATACGAACTTCATCCAAGCCCCGGCGTCAAAGTAAGCAGAATACTAAACCTTTCCGACGATATAGCGTTAAGCATGGCGGCCACCTCGGTGAGAATAGAAGCCCCAATCCCGGGAAAATCGGCTATAGGGCTCGAGATTCCAAACAAGGAAACAGTACCGGTGACCCTCAGAGAACTCATTGAAAGCGTTCCCTTTAAAAACAGCGGATCAAAAATAACCGTTGCCTTAGGCAAGGATATTGCCGGAAACCCAGTCGTTATAGACCTTTCGGGGATGCCTCACCTGCTAATAGCCGGAGCCACGGGTTCGGGGAAGAGTGTTTGCATAAACGGCATTATAACCAGCCTTTTATATAAGGCTTCGCCTGCCCATGTAAAGCTGATTCTGATTGACCCAAAAATGGTGGAACTTAGTCATTACAATGGCATACCTCATTTACTGGCACCGGTTGTTACTGAACCAAGGAAAGCAACGGGTGTTTTGAACTGGGTAGTTCAGGAAATGACTAACCGGTACAAGGAATTTGCACAAATAGGCGTTAAGGATATACATCGCTATAATCAGGTAAAACAGATTGAGAACTCGGATGAATATCTGCCCCAAATAGTTGTCATAATAGACGAACTTTCTGACCTTATGATGGTATCACCGGCTGAGGTAGAGGATGCCATATGCCGGATTGCCCAAATGGCAAGGGCTTCCGGAATACATCTGGTAATCGCCACCCAAAGGCCTTCGGTTGATGTCATTACAGGAATAATTAAAGCCAACATCCCGTCAAGGATCTCCTTTGCGGTATCATCCCAGGTGGATTCCCGGACCATCCTCGATATGGCGGGAGCGGAAAAACTGATGGGAAGAGGGGATATGCTGTACCATCCAACAGGGGAATATAAACCCGTAAGGGTACAGGGTGCATTGGTGGAAGAAGAGGAAATAGAAAAGATAGTAGCATATGTCAGGGAACAGGTTGATACCCAGTACAGCGAAGAGGTATTGGAGGCGGCCCAGCCCAAGGAAACCAGTCATGATGACTGTGACGAACTGCTGCCGGATGCCATTGAAATAGTATTGGAATACCAGCAGGCTTCCGCTTCACTTTTGCAGCGTAAGCTTAAGGTAGGTTATGCAAGAGCTGCCCGTATGGTTGACCAAATGGAAGAAAGGGGTATTATAGGACCCTTTGAAGGAAGTAAACCACGCAGGTTACTGGTAAGCAGGGAAACAATTAACCAGACAATCAAGGGCGACAGCTAAGGGAGGAAACAAAAACATGCTAAGGGTTGCAGTTGTTACACTGGGTTGTCCCAAGAACGAGGTGGACAGCGAAATTATTAAAGGACTGCTCTGCCAAAACGGGTTTGAAGAGGAAAAGGATCTATCCAGGGCCGATATTATAGTTGTAAACACCTGCGGCTTCATAGAGGATGCAAAACAAGAATCCGTCAATACTCTTTTGGAAATGAGCGGGTATAAAGAAAACGGCAGCTGCCGGCTGCTGGTGGCCGCCGGCTGTCTTTCGCAAAGATACGGCAAGGAGCTAATGCAGGAAATATCCGGAATTGATGCCGTGGTCGGCACAACAAGTTTTCCCGATATAGTTGATACTATAAAGGATTCGCTGCGGGGAAACAGGGGATTTCGTATAAGGGATGAAAATATGGATATCCCGGAAGGTTTGCCCCGGGTACAAGGTGAAAACCTGCATTACAGATACTTAAGAATCGCAGAGGGCTGCGATAATTACTGCAGCTATTGTATTATCCCAAAGCTGAGGGGCAAATACAGAAGCCGCAAAGAGAAGGATATAATAGAAGAAGCAAATACTCTGGTGTCCGGCAGAGCCAGGGAAATAATACTGGTTGCCCAGGATATAACAGGATACGGCAGGGATTTGTACAATGAGAAAAGACTGCCCGCACTCCTTATAAAGCTTTGCAGCATAGAAAAACTTGATTGGTTAAGGCTTTTGTACTGCTATCCCGAAGGCATAACAGAAGAATTAATAAATACCGTGAGGGACCAGGACAAAATATGCAAGTACCTTGATATACCCATACAGCATGCCAGTGACAGTATCCTTAAACGTATGAACAGAAAAATAACCGGCGTTGAGATTGAAAGGCTGCTGTATGAATTAAGGGAGCAGATACCCGGTCTAGTTATAAGAAGCTCTGTTATTGTGGGCTTTCCGGGTGAAAGCAGTGAGGATTTTGATAGTATACTGTCGTTGGTCAGAAAGGGCTATTTTGACAGGCTTGGGGTATTCACATATTCAAGGGAAGAAAACACTCCCGCTTTCCGCATGAAGGGACATATTTCTCCCGAAGTGTCCATGGAACGAAGGGAAATACTTATGCTGGAGCAGCAGGGAATTTCACTTAGGAAAAACCATTCCAAAATAGGTATGGAGATAAGGGTTATTGTGGATGGGAAGGAAAATGAACTATATTACGGAAGGACCTACGGTGACGCCCCCGAAGTTGATAACCAGACACTCTTCACCTCCGACCGCATATTAAAGGCAGGAGAATTTGTTAAGGTACGAGTTGAACATGCTCTTGAATACGATTTGATTGGGAGAGTGGTAGGATGAATTGGGCAAACAGGCTGACACTTTTACGTATTGTACTGGTACCGGTGTTTATGGTTTTTCTGCTAAACAAAATAACCCATGGGGAATATATTGCAGCAGCGGTGTTTATTCTGGCAGCTCTGACCGACAGCTTCGACGGCTATATAGCCAGGAAGCACAACCAGGTAACAAAACTGGGCAAGCTTATGGACCCTGTCGCAGATAAACTTTTAATAACCGCCGCCCTGATTTCACTGGTACAGATGGGCAAGCTGTCCGCGTGGATAGCTATGGTTGTTATTGCGCGGGAATTCGTCGTAACCGGGCTTAGGGGCGTAGCTGCATCTGAGGGTCATGTGATAGCAGCAAGCATCTGGGGAAAATTGAAAACAATCGCTCAAATCGTTGCCATAGTTGCAATAATACTGAATAATTTCCCTTTCCAATATTGGGATATACCCTTTGATGAAATAGCAATATGGATTGCGGTAGCTTTGACAATATTTTCGATGATTGACTATCTTTATAAAAGCAGAAAAATATTCATTGATTCCCGTTAAGTATTAAAAAATTTGTTATAAATAATTAAAGAAAGGACAGTTCCTATGAAATCAGAAGTTATATCTATTGGCACCGAATTATTACTGGGAAACATAGTTAACACAAATTCAGCCTTTCTATCCTCAGAACTGGCCATGCTTGGGATAGACGTGTACTATCACATTACAGTGGGGGACAATCCGGCCAGACTGGAAGATACATTCAACGGAGCTCTTGGGCGGTCTGATATTCTTATAACCACCGGGGGGCTTGGGCCTACCACTGATGATATTACCAAGGAAACCGTAGCGAAAATTGCGGGCAGGAAATTGGTAGCCGATGAGGCGGAGCTTGAAAAGCTGGAAAATTACTTCAAAAGAATGAAAAGGCCGATGACTCCCAACAATCTCAGACAGGTATATATACCCGAGGGAAGCATAGCTGTACCAAACGATAACGGAACGGCTCCTGGCATTATACTGGAACTGGACAGGGGAACAATAATTATGCTGCCGGGACCGCCGTCCGAAATGAAGCCTATGTTTCTGGAAAGGATTGTACCGTACCTGCGTAAAAAGTCAGAACAAACACTGGTATCGGTAACCTTAAAGTTCTTCGGTATTGGAGAATCCGCACTGGAACATGAATTGTCCGATTTGATAATAAACCAGTCGGATCCAACCATAGCTACCTACGCCGGCGAAGGGGATGTCAAAGTGAGGCTGACAAGCAGAGCCAAGGACAATCAGGCAATACCACCATCCATTACCGAACTGATAAAGGCAATTGAGAAACGGCTTGGCAATTACATTTACTCCTATGAAGACAATACCATCCAGCAGGTTACTGCAAATGCCCTGCTGGAAGGGGGAAAAACCCTGGCAATAGCAGAATCCTGCACAGGGGGCAGGATAAGCAGTCTGCTAACCTCGATACCGGGCATTTCTAAAGCCTACAAGGGGACGGTCGTGAGCTACAGCAACGATATTAAGGAAAACCTGCTGGGCGTTGCCAGACAAACCCTTGACCAGGCCGGAGCGGTAAGCGAAGCTACGGCGCTTGGGATGGCTTCCGGGGTAAGAAAGGTGTGCCATTCGGACATAGGCCTTGCTGTTACGGGAATTGCCGGACCGGAGGGCGGTACCGACGAGAAACCGGTAGGCCTTGTATTTATAGCCCTGTCGGCAGATGACTGTTCTAAGTGCTGGGAGATCAGATTTGGAGGCAACCGGGAAAAAATAAGCACCTACGCTGCTAAGAACGCATTAAACCATCTGAGGCTTTACCTGCTCGGGGCATATAGCAAGTATTGACAAATGAATTATATGATATATAATACTAGATAGAACATTTGTTCTTATATTTAAAAGGTGGTGTTTTATATGTCCAATGAAAAAATAAAAGCTCTTGAATTGACTATAAACCAGATTGAAAAACAATTTGGTAAGGGCTCGGTGATGAAACTGGGGGACCAAAAGGCCAGCCTTAATATATCAAAAATTCCTACCGGGGCCCTGAATCTGGACATAGCCCTGGGTATAGGAGGAGTCCCGCGGGGAAGGGTTGTTGAAATATTTGGCCCGGAATCCTCCGGAAAGACCACCGTTGCACTGCATATTATTGCAGAGGCTCAAAAAACCGGTGGTAATGCGGCATTTATTGATGCAGAGCATGCCCTGGACCCGATTTATGCGGGAAACCTCGGCGTAGACATTGAAAACCTGATTGTTTCTCAGCCGGATACCGGGGAACAGGCCCTTGAGATTGCCGAAGCCCTTGTACGTTCCGGTGCTTTGGATGTGGTGGTAATAGATTCCGTTGCTGCTCTTGTTCCAAAGGCCGAGATAGAGGGCGAAATGGGGGATGCCCACGTTGGACTACAGGCAAGACTCATGTCACAGGCCCTCAGAAAACTGGCAGGGGCAATAAACAAATCAAGAACCACAGCAATATTTATTAATCAGCTTCGTGAAAAAGTAGGAATAATGTTTGGAAACCCTGAGACCACTCCCGGAGGAAGGGCTTTAAAGTTTTATGCCTCGGTGAGACTGGATGTCCGCAGAATAGAAATACTCAAGCAGGGCGACGAAAACATAGGAAACCGCACAAGGGTTAAGGTTGTTAAGAACAAGGTAGCCCCTCCGTTCAAACAGGCAGAGTTCGATATTATGTACGGAAAGGGGATATCCCGGGAGGGAGCAATACTTGATGCTGCTATCAGTGAAGGAATTGCCGCAAAGAGCGGTTCATGGTACTCTTATGAGGATATAAGACTTGGACAGGGCAGAGAGAATGCAAAACAATATCTGTCTGAAAACCCTGAGCTATGTCTTCAGATAGAAAACAAGGTAAGGGAAAAATATAATCTGAACGCACCGCCTAAGGAAAAACCGGAGGATAAAAACCCAGGCAAGTAAATGAGACTTCAATAGGTGGATTGGAAATAACAGGGGCTGTCCATAGTACGGGGATGGCCCTTTATTAAAATATTACTGATAATGCGTTGAATAGAGGTGCAGTTGATGGTTGAATTCAACAAGGGGTATGGCACAGCTCTCAGGTTTATTGCAAACAGGATGAAAACCGAAGCGGAAGTAAGAAAAAAACTCAGATCACTTTACAGTGACGAGCTTGCTGAGGAAGTCATAGAAAGGCTAAAGGCGCATAACTATATCGATGATGATAATTATATTTCATGTTATATTAAGGACAGAATGAAGTTTAATCCTATGGGACGGTTCAGAATAAAAAAAGAACTGGAGGAAAAGGGTGTTCAGAAAAACCTTATAGAGAATAACCATGAATATAATTGCATTGAAGAAATCCCTGTTATTGAGGATTTAATAAACAGAAAATTAAGCCGGTACAACTTAAATGACAGCAAGGATAAAAGAAGGATAATCAATTATTTAATCAGAAGGGGTTTTGGTTTTGAAAATATCAACTCTGTATTGGGGCATCATAATGAATTTTCATAATCATTAATGGAAAGATGTCCCTGCTTTACTTGACATAAATAACAAAAAAATATAAAATTATTACGATACGGTAGTATTAAAGTATTACTATTTCCGGTAATCAAGAACCTTTAAGAATATAACCACAAAAACTGAATAGAGGAGGTGTTCAGGCATAGATATTCTGATAATAGCATTCATAGCATCTCTGGTAGCTTTTTTTATTGGGTATTTGGTAAGGAAGATAATTGCGGAAGCAAAAATTACCAATGCGGAGGAACTGGCTAAGAAACTGGTTTCCGATGCTGAAAAGGAAGCAGAAACCCTTAAAAAGGAACAACTCCTTGAAGCAAAGGAAGAAGTTCACAGGCTGAGAAACGAGTTAGAAAAAGAATCCAGAGAAAGAAGAAATGAACAGCAGAGAATTGAAAGAAGACTTATTCAAAAAGAAGAATCCCTTGACAAAAAAATCGAAACCATCGAAAAAAAGGAAGAGCTACTTAATCTCAGAGACGAAAACGCAAAACGACGCCAGGAAGAGATTAATAATATTTATGAAAAACAAAAGAAAGAACTTGAGAAGATGTCAGGCTTAACCTGCGAGGAAGCAAAGGAGATTCTTTTTAATGATATAAGGAAAGAAACCGAGAAAGATGCAGCTGCTATGGTTAAGGAAATAGAAGCACAGGCTAAGGAAGAAGCCGACAAGAAAGCAAGGGAAGTAATAACCTGTGCAATACAAAAATGTGCGGCAGACCACGTTGCAGATACTACCGTTTCTGTAGTTCAATTGCCGAATGATGAAATGAAGGGAAGAATAATCGGGAGGGAAGGGAGAAACATAAGAACCCTTGAAACCCTGACCGGGATTGACCTGATAATAGACGATACTCCGGAAGCGGTAATATTGTCCGGGTTTGACCCTATTAGAAGGGAAGTTGCACGGATTGCCCTGGAAAAACTGATATCCGATGGCAGAATTCACCCTGCCAGGATTGAGGAAATGGTAGAGAAAGCCAAGAAAGAAGTCGATGTGAAGGTAAGAGAACACGGTGAACAGGCAACCTTTGAAACAGGTGTCCATGGAATACATCCGGAACTGGTGAAATTGCTTGGCAGGCTGAATTATCGCACAAGTTACGGCCAGAATGTACTTATACATTCTATAGAGGTATCTCAACTGGCTGCTTCAATGGCTGCCGAGCTGGGCGCAGATATCAAACTTGCCAGAAGAGCAGGCCTTTTACACGATATCGGTAAGGCAGTAGACCACGAAATGGAAGGAAACCATGTACAGATTGGAGTAAGTATATCCAAAAAATTCAGGGAGTCCCAAGAAGTTATTCATGCAATCGGAGCACACCATAACGACATAGAACCAACCACCGTTGAAGCTGTATTGGTGCAGGCGGCAGATGCTATTTCGGCTGCACGGCCCGGCGCCAGAAGAGAAACACTCGAAGCTTATATAAAAAGGCTGGAGCAGCTTGAAGAAATAGCAAGTTCCTTTGACGGTGTAGATAAGTCTTATGCAATACAGGCAGGCAGAGAGATAAGAATTATGGTAAAACCCGAGGACGTCGGGGATACGGATATTACCTTTATAGCTAAGAAAATTTCAAGGAGAATTGAAGAGGAACTGGATTACCCTGGACAGATAAAGATAAACGTAATAAGAGAGACAAGGGCAATTGAATATGCAAAGTAAAAGGGCTGAGTAAGCCCTTTTATTTTGCGCAGCTTTTCCATAAAGCCATATAATCAAATATCGAAAGCTTTACAGTATATAGGATTTACATAAAAACAATGTCGTGTTGTATTCCGGTGTCTAAAATATTGTCCAATAAAAAGGGTTTTTTTGCTATCTGTAGAATAGTTAAATAGTATGTACTAATTTAATTTTAAGGGGGCTTTATTGATGGATATACTAAAAGTATCAGCGAAGTCAAATCCGAACTCGGTTGCCGGAGCATTGGCTGGTGTTCTCAGGGAAAAGGGGAATGCTGAGATGCAAGCCATAGGAGCCGGTGCTTTAAACCAGGCAGTCAAAGCAGTGGCAATTGCTCGGGGATTTGTTGCTCCCAGTGGAATGGACCTTATTTGCATACCCGCATTTACTGATATCCAAATTGACGGTGAAGAAAGGACAGCTATTAAGTTGATTGTTGAGCCCAGATAGATCTGTTTACGATCATTAAAAACCTGCTGTTAAAGCAGGTTTTTATTATGAAAAAACCGAGGAACTCAAGGAGAGACAGGCTAATGAAGAAAATTCTAAGCATAGATGCACATTGTGATACTGTATTAAAGTCATACAGGCAGGGAGTTACCTTCCTGGATAACGGCGGAGTTACGCATATTGATATTGCCGGCCTTAAAACGATTAAACCGCATATCCAGTTCCTTGCACTGTTTTGCGATAGTTTCAAGACCTCAGAGCATTATCATGGGGTAATGGAATTAATAGATTATTTCTACAGAGAATTATCCCAAGGTCAAAGGGACGTGGTTTTAATAGAAAATAACGACAACCTTGCGAGTTGTGTGGAATATGACAGGCTGGGCATTATACTTGCAGTGGAAGGTGCGTATCTTTTAGTTGATAATTTGCACCGTATTGAGGAATTGTACAGGCTTGGAGTACGCTGCATATCCTTTACCTGGAACCCGGGAAACGGATTAAGCGGCGGTATAGGTGACAGTTCGGACAAGGGGCTAACCATGCAGGGTAAAGCAGCAGTTAAGAAAATAAATGATTTGGGCATGTTAATAGATGTATCCCATATATCACGGAAGGGTTTTTGGGATATAATAGAACTAACCGACAGGCCTGTTATTGCTTCCCATTCAAACTGCCTGTCGATATGCCGGCATGTAAGGAATCTGGATGACAGGCAGCTAACGGCACTGGGCAAACTGGGCGGGGTTATCGGTGTCGATTTTGTTCCCGATTTTCTTGGAAGCGACAAAAGCAGCGTTTCCGGAATAGCGGACCACATTGAACACATAATAGAAAAGGCAGGGATTGACAGTGTGGGGCTGGGCAGCGATTTTGACGGTACAGAAGAGCTGCCCCGTGGAATATCCGGAGCGGAAGGTTTTTCGAAAATATATGAGGAATTGCTAAAACGGGGATACGGGGATTTAGAAGCAGGAAAAATAATGGGAGGCAATTTCCACAGAGTAATTAAACAAGCCCTTGCCGGTGATATTCCTCATCAGGGAGGATAAAAATGCAAAAAGCCGACTTACACCTACACAGCAATAAATCAGACGGGCTTCTTTCTCCCACAGGGGTTGTGGAAGAGGCAGCAAAGCTTAAACTGGCAGCGATTGCCCTTACAGACCATGACACAACCGACGGTATCCATGAAGCAATAAGTGCCGGACGGCGGCTTGACGTTGAAGTAATTCCGGGCATTGAGATAAACACCAGTGCAGACAACGGAGAACTTCATATACTGGGCTATTATATTGATCCTTTAAACAAACACCTCATTGAGTTTCTTGAAAAGCTTACTGAAGCAAGGCAGGAAAGAATACGGAAGATAATATGCAAACTGCAAAATCTGGGCTTTGATATTACATACCGTCAGGTGCGCTCTAATGCAGGCAATGCTTCATCCATGGGGAGACCACACATAGCCAGGGTCCTGCAGGAAAATGGTTATGTTTCAAGCATCAGGGAGGCCTTTGAAAAGCATATTGGCCGTGGCAGCCCTGCATATGTGGAAAGACAAAAACTTTTACCAAAAGAGGCCGTTAAACTGATTAAGAATAGCGGGGGAGTGCCGGTGCTGGCCCACCCGGGAATACTCAGCAGCCCCTTGTATATAGAAACGTGTATAGACTATGGGATACAGGGTCTGGAAGCATATCATTCGAGCCACCAGAATTTTCAGTCCAACCGGTTTGAAAGCATTGCAAACCGTTATGGTCTGATTGTTACGGGCGGTTCGGATTCCCACGGAGAATGCGGCTATGACGGCGCAAGGCTAATAGGGAGCGTTACGGTACCCTACAGGGCTGTAGAACTGTTAAAATACGCTTCAGACAATAACCGTAACAGGGCGGAAAAATAACTTGCTGAAAGGAAGATAACCGTCAATGAATACAGAATATAAAAATCCACTGCTTGAAAGGTATGCCAGCAAAGAAATGTCAGAAATTTTTTCGGACCAGAGGAAGTTTTCAACATGGAGAAGCCTGTGGATAGCCCTTGCCGAAGCACAAAAAGAACTGGGGCTTAATATAAGCCAGCTGCAGATAGATAAAATGAAAGAATACCAGTACAAAATAAACTTTTCGGACGCAAAAAAATTTGAGAAAGAGTTAAGGCACGACGTTATGGCCCATGTCCATGCCTTCGGGATGCAGTGCCCCGAAGCAAGGCCTATAATCCACCTGGGAGCTACCAGTGCCTATGTGGGGGACAATACTGACATAATACTGATGCGGGAGGCCCTTTTACTGGTTCAGAAAAGGCTGGTAAACTGCATGAGAAAATTAGCCGCCTTTGCTTTGAAATATAAGAATATGCCTACTCTCGGGTTTACCCACTTTCAACCGGCCCAGCTGACTACCGTCGGCAAAAGAGCGGCTTTGTGGCTGCAGGATTTGGCTATAGACATAGAGGACCTTAAGTATTTAATCGACAATATACCTTTCAGAGGCGTTAAGGGAACTACCGGCACCCAGGCAAGTTTTCTCAAGCTGCTGGATGGCGACCATAACATGGTTGCGCAGCTTGACAGGCTGGTCACGGCAAAAATGGGTTTTGCTTCCTCCTTTCCTGTAACCGGCCAAACCTATCCAAGGAAGCTGGATGCAAGGGTATTAAATATATTAAGCGGTATTGCGCAGAGCTGTCATAAATTTGGCAACGATATAAGGCTTTTGCAGCATCTGAAAGAGATAGAAGAACCCTTTGAGGAAAATCAGATAGGCTCTTCAGCGATGGCCTATAAAAGAAATCCCATGCGGAGCGAAAGAATGAGTTCTCTTGCAAGAATGCTGATTGCGATGTCTGTAAACCCGCAAATAACAGCCTCCCAGCAGTGGTTTGAAAGGACCCTGGATGATTCCGCAAACAGAAGGATTGTCATACCCGAAGCCTTTTTGACCGCCGATTCCATTCTTCTTATCTGTAAAAACATCGCAGAGGGACTGGTAGTAAATGATAGAGTTATAGAAACCCATGTGCAGAGTGAACTTCCCTTTATGGCCACAGAGAATATTCTGATGGAAGCCGTAAAGGGTGGAGGCGACCGGCAAAAGCTGCATGAAAAAATCCGGAAATATTCCATGCAGGCCAGTCGCAGGCTTAAAGAAGGATTGAACAGTAACCTGATAGAATCAATAAAAAACGACAAAGACTTTGGGCTTACCGAAGGAGACCTGAACAGCCTGCTGGAACCCGGAAGGTTTACCGGCAGGTCAGCAGAACAAGTTGAAGAATACATATACGGGCATATTCAGCCTGTGCTGGCGGGATATAAACACATACCCGACACAGAAGAGGGGCTCGAAGTTTAATGAACACTACCATAAGGGAGGGAGCAGTATGATGGAAACAACCATACGGGACCTGAAAGACCACGAAGGCAGCGAAGTATTGATTAAGGGGTGGTTATTTAACAAAAGGTCCAGCGGTAAGATTGCTTTTTTGCAGATCAGGGATGGAACAGGTTTTGTCCAGGGGGTGGCAGTAAAAAACGAACTGCCGGAAAATGCCTTCAGCCTGTGTAAAGAAATAACCAGGGAATCATCTATACAGGTAACGGGAATTGTGAGAAAGGACGAAAGGGCTCCCAGCGGTTATGAAATATCAGTAACAGATATACAACTGGTATCACTGTCGGCGGAATACCCAATCACCATGAAGGAACACGGCGTGGAATTTCTGATGGACCAGCGCCATCTGTGGATGAGACACCCAAAACAGCATGCAATAATCACCATACGGGCAGGTATAAACAGGGCTATACGGGAATTCCTCGACGGAGAAGGTTTTGTTCTGGTAGAGCCTCCGATAATCACGGCAAACAGCTGCGAAGGTACCACCAACCTCTTTGAACTGGATTATTTCGATCAAAAAGCGTACCTGACCCAGACAGGTCAGCTGTATAATGAAGCCGCCGCGATGGCCTTCGGAAAGGTATACAGCTTCGGGCCAACATTCCGGGCGGAAAAGTCCAAAACAAGAAGGCATCTCAATGAATTCTGGATGATAGAACCGGAAATGGCATATTGCAACCATCATGAAAACATGGAATTACAGGAGCGCATGATAGAGTATATTATAAATACGGTTCTTGAAAGATATCCTATGGAGCTTAAAACTATAAAAAGGGATACAAGCAGCCTGAAAAAGGTTAAAGCCCCCTTTCCGCGGATTACCTATGACGAGGCTGTAAAAATGCTTCAGGATAACGGGTTTGACTTCGAATGGGGCGGTGATTTCGGAGCGCCGGATGAAACCTTTATTGCCGAGCAGTTTGACAGGCCTGTATTCGTGGAAAAATTCCCGGCCAAAATAAAAGCGTTTTATATGGAGCCTGACCCGGAAAACGACCAACTGATACTGGGCGCTGATTTACTTGCTCCGGAGGGATACGGTGAAATAATTGGCGGCAGCCAAAGGATTCACGATTACCATCTTCTTCTTAAAAAAATCAAGGAGGAAGACCTGCCGCTGGAGGATTATGAATGGTATTTGGACCTTAGAAAATACGGAACCGTGCCCCATTCCGGTTTTGGGCTGGGATTGGAAAGAACTGTGGCCTGGGTTTGCGGAATTGACCATATAAGGGAAACCATACCCTTTGCGAGAACACTTAACAGAATAACACCCTAGTGTTTAATAATATCAAACTGATAGTATTCTTAATCCACATTATAGTATTTGTGTACTGTCCACAAAAGCTATAATGTGGATTTGTTGTATATGGGATATAGATTTTATATAAATATTTTAGTAATATAAAATTTTTAGCAGGAATTTTGCAATTATTTGAGAATATATACTAAGTAAATTATAAAAAGCATGCAGTTAAATAGATTTAATTTCATACCACAGGATAGGAGGTAAAAAAATGCGAATTGAGAACCATCCAATTCTCACCTTTCAGAAGGGCCGGAAAGTTAAATTCACTTATAACGGAAAGGAAATGGAGGGATATGAAGGAGAACCCATAGCCGCGGCACTGCACGCCCAGGGTGTAAAGGTGCTCGGCTACAGTAATGTGCGTAAAAGACCCAGAGGTTTTTACTGTGCAATCGGTAACTGTTCGTCCTGTTTAATGGTTGTTAATGGGAAACCCAATGTGAGAACCTGTGTTGAAAAGCTGGCAGAGGGCACAGTTGTAGAAACACAAAAAGGGAAAGGTGATTTAAAATGATAAAAACAGAAATCGCTGTTATAGGAGGGGGCCCGGCAGGTATATGCGCTGCCATTAATGCCGCATCATCGGGGGCAGAGGTTATCCTTCTGGACCGGGACAATCATCTTGGAGGGCAGCTTGTTAAGCAGACCCATATGTTTTTCGGGTCTAATGAGCAGCACGCATCAAAAAGAGGTATAGATATACCAATGATACTTAACTCCGAAATGGAAAGGCTTTCGGATAAAATTACAGTCATGCTGGATGCAACGGTTCTTGGACTGTACGAAGACAGGGTTCTGACCGTTGAACAGGCAGGCAAATACATGAAAATAGCACCCGAAGCCATTATTGTCGCCACAGGCGCTTCGGAAAAATTCCCCGCTTTCCCCAACAATGATTTGCCGGGCATATATGGCGCCGGTGCGGTCCAAACATTAATGAATGTGTATGGCGTTGCACCGGGAGACAGCGTATTTATGGCGGGTGCTGGTAATATAGGGCTTATTGTAAGCTATCAATTGCTGCAGGCGGGCATAAAAGTAAAGGGCGTAATATGCAGAAGCCCCAGATATGGCGGGTACGCCGTACACGCTTCAAAGTTAAGAAGGATGGGAGTACCAATTATGCCTCAGCATCGTATTATTTATGCCCACGGAAAAGACAAACTGGAGAAAATTACTTTGATAAAACTCGACGAAAACAAAAAGGAAATTCCGGGCACCGAATTTGATATCGAAACGGATGTGCTTTGTATTTCCACAGGATTAACACCCCTGGGCGAGCTTTTATGGCAAATAGGCTGTGAAATGAAATATGTCCGGGAGCTGAGCGGACACGTTCCCGTAAGAAACAAAGAACTGGAAACCAGCGTACAGGGCATTTTTGTGGCCGGAGATGTGGCCGGCATTGAAGAAGCAAGCAGCGCTATGGTTGAAGGAAGGCTGGCCGGCCTGTGCTGTGCAAAAAAACTCGGGCATGCTAATCCCGATTTTGATGCTCTGCAAGAAAATTATTTTAAACAGCTTCATGACTTAAGGTCGGGCCCCGAAGGCGAAACCATTCGCAGAGGCCTTGCAAAAATTGAAAGATAAGGAGGGGAAAAAATGCTAAAGAGTACCGGTATAGCCACAAATAAGGACCTTGAAACGGTAATACCAGCCAAGGAAAGGCTGTTAAAGGGTCCTGTGGCTGTAATTGAATGCTTTGAAAAAATTCCGTGTAACCCATGCTATACATCGTGTAAAAGAGGAGCCATTAAGGAATTCGCCGACATAAACGACCGCCCGGAACTGGATGTCGATAAATGTAACGGCTGCGGCGTATGTATTTCAAACTGTCCCGGACTTGCAATCTTCGTAGTAGACGAGGCTTATTCGGAAACAGAGGCACTGATAAAGCTGCCCTATGAATTTTTCCCTTTACCGGATGAGGGCGCCTTTGTAACAGGCCTTGACAGGGCCGGTAAACCCGTATGCAGGGCAAAGGTAATTAAGATTCAAAATGGAAAGGCCCAGGATAGAACACCGGTGGTTTCCCTTGCAGTTCCAAAAGAGTTTTCGATGGAAGTAAGGAGCATGAGCCTTGAGGATTATTACAGCGATAACACCATAATATGCCGTTGTGAGGAAATTACCCTTGGAGAAATAAGAGAATATATAAGAAAAGGTTATCAGACGGTGGATGAAATAAAAAGAATCAGCAGAGCCGGGATGGGCCCGTGCCAGGGAAGAACATGCGGCCCGTTGATTATGGAGGAAATAGCCAGAGCGACGGGGCAAAATGTAGCCGACCTGAAAGTGCCTACCTATAGGCCTCCTACGGTACCAATAAAATTAGGTCAGCTTGTCGGGGGTGAAAAAAATGAATAAAACTGCCAGCGCAGTCATTATAGGCGGAGGTATTTCCGGATGCGCCATCGCATACAACCTTGCAAAAAAGGGAATGAAGGATATTGTAATTCTAGAAAAAGAATACCTGTGCAGCGGCGCGACGGGAAGATGCGGAGCAGGTATACGTATGCAGTGGGGAACCGAGATGAACTGCAAGCTCGCAAAATACAGCGTTGAATTTTTCGAAACCGCAAATGAAGTACTGGAATACGAGTATGATATAGGCTTCAAACAGGGCGGTTACCTTATTATTGCCGCTACCGAAAAAGAAGTAACTCAGTTTAAGAAAAACGTAGCGCTTCAAAACAGCCTTGGTATCCCTTCAAAATTTATTACGCCCCTTGAAGCCAAGGAAATAGTACCCCATATGGACGAGACCAAAATTATCGGAGCAACCTTTAACCCAAAGGACGGACACTTAGATCCCTTCCATACAACCCAGGCCTATGCCAATGCGGCAAAGCGGCTGGGGGTAGAAATTATGACCTATACAGAGGTAACCGGCATCAAGGTTGAAAACGGTAAGATAAAAGGCGTACAAACGGATAAGGGCTTTATAAGCACCCCTGTTGTTGTTAATGCCGCCGGCGGACATTCGCAACAAATAGGCGAAATGGTGGGCATAAACCTTCCCATATTCTCCGAAAGGCACCAGATACTTGTAACAGAAGCGGTTGAACCTATGCAGGGGCCTATGTTTATGTCCTTTTCACAGAACATCTACTGTCAGCAGACACCCCACGGCAGCTTCATTATGGGCAGGGGGGACCCCAACGAGCCCCGGGATTTAAGGGTTACATCCGGTTGGGAGTTTCTGGAGGAGATGGCCAAGACCTGCATTAAATTCCTGCCGCCGCTAAAAGATTTAAGAATGGTGCGCCAATGGTCGGGCCTTTATAATATTTCACCCGACCGCCAGCCTATATATGGAACCGTAAAGGATGCAGAGGGCTTTTACCTGGCATGCGGATACAGCGGCCATGGATTTATGTTCGGACCGGTTACCGGTGTGGTAATGGCAGAAACAATATTAGGTGAAACACCGACTATTCCGATACACATGCTGGGTATTGACCGGTTTGAAAAGGGAGAGTTATTACTTGAACCCTCTGTAGTTTAGTAATATTGAAATATTGAAAACATATTAGTAATATAATATAATGAATCCGGATTAGACATATCATTATACATTATATAGTTCCAATCCTTTAAGGCGCCGGGAAAAATGAAAATATAATAATTCTTTCCCTGACGCAGTTCTAATATAACAATGAAGGGGGGCAAGTCAGAATTGAAAATTGTAGCCACAAAACCAGAACTATGTATTGGTTGTAAGGCATGTGAGGAAGCTTGTTCAAAGGTACTGTTTAAGGATACCAACCCTGAAAAGTCCGCAATTAGAATCACACAAAAAAGCGACAGCGGATATGATATCAATGTCTGCAACCAATGCGGAGAATGCATTGACATCTGTCAAGTCCAGGCAATTTCAAGAAACAAAAACGGTACAGTAATGATTGACATGGACAAATGCGTACACTGCTATGCCTGTGTGGGATTTTGCCCGATTCTGGCCATGAGGTACCAGAAAGACATAACCGGGCCGTTTAAATGCATATCATGCGGCGCATGCACCAGAGAATGCACTACCGGTGCTATCTTCATGAAAGAAGTTTAGAGTAAAGGAGGGATAATCTATGGAATGCAAAAAAACCGGTAATATAAGTGTGGAAGAGCTTAAAAAAACGCATAAATTGCTGCAGAGCAGCAGTTTCGAAGCAAAGAAAATAAATAAAGGATATGCCGACAGGTCTTTATATGTAAATCTGTCAACAAACGAAGTTAAGGTAAAACCCATTTCGGAGGATATGAAAGCCAAGTTTACCGGGGGCAGGGGATACGGGATGAAGTACCTTTGGGATGCGGTGAATCCCGACACCAAATGGAACAGCCCCGAAAACGAGATTATTATTGCCCAGGGACCTATAGGGGGTATAACTCAATACCCGGGATCAGGGAAATCCTACGTGGTAACAATATCGCCATTAACCGACATACCGGTAGACAGCAATGTCGGAGGATATTTTGGTCCCCTGGTTAAGTTCTGCGGTTTTGATGCCCTTGAAATACAGGGTAAGGCGGAAAAGGACGTAATTGTATTTATTGACGGGGACAATAACAGGGTTGCAATAGAGGAAGCTCCGGCCGAATGCGTTAACAGCCATATTCTCGCAGAAACCTTGACAGAGATGTATTCGGAATCGGAAGAGGACAAAAGAAACGTTTCGGTGGTATCTGCAGGAACAGCTGCCGGAAATACCCGCATCGGCGTGCTAAACTTTTCCCATTATGATTTGCGCCGGAAAAAATGCAAGATGAAACAGGCGGGCAGAGGCGGAATAGGAACGGTTTTCAGAGACAAAAAAATTAAAGCCCTGGTGGTCAAGAAAACCGGCGTGAAGGGCGATACAAACAATCCCGCAGATTTGGACAAAATAATAAGGACAGGTATAAAGCTGCACAGGGAAATACATGATAACGATGACAAGCAGTGCAGAATGAGGGTACATGGTACCACCC
Organism: uncultured Clostridium sp.; assembly: GCA_964625335.1. Lineage (GTDB taxonomy): Bacteria > Bacillota > Clostridia > Ch29 > Ch29 > CAZGUG01. Next base: position 40,497 of record CAZVBE010000010.1, read on the forward strand.
AGCTTGTTAATGCCATGAACGCCCACGACCTTTTGCCTGTTAATAATTTCCAGTTTGGAAAACATCCCGAGGGCGAAAAACTAGGAAAAGAAAGCTTCGAAAAGATGTTTGACCTTGGCAAGCCCGACGGATGCTGGTACGGCTGCACGTTGGCCTGTGCCCATGCGCTGACCGACTTTGAAATAAAAACAGGACCCTATAAGGGTCAAAAAGTGTTTGCCGAGGGACCGGAATATGAAACCCTAGCAGGCTGCGGCTCCAACTGCGGCATATTCGACCCCAGAGACGTTGTGGAAACTAACTTCTACTGCGATACCTACGGAGTTGATACCATTTCCTTTGGTACCCTTTGCGCCTTTGTTATGGAATGCTTTGAAAGGGGCGTCATAAGCAAGGAAATTACCGGAGGGCTTGATTTAAGATTTGGTAACTGGGAAGCCCAGATGGAACTGCTCCATCAGATGGCAAAGGGTGAAGGCTTCGGCGTTGTCGCAGGTCAGGGTGTTCACCGTATGAAAAAAATGTTTGTCGAGCAGTACGGGGCCGACAAGGATTTTCTTAACGATATCGGGATGGAAGCAAAGGGCCTTGAATTTTCCGAGTACATTTCAAAGGAATCCCTTGCCCAACAGGGCGGCTACGGGACCGCCAACAAGGGACCGCAGCACGATGAAAACTGGCTGATATTCTCGGACATGATCAGGAATCTTATGCCTACTTTTAACGACAAGGCCGAGGCTCTTTATTACTTCCCGCTGTTCAGGACATGGTTTAGCATAGTAGGGCTTTGCAAACTTCCCTGGAACGACATAGAGCCCGCAGACAACCATCAGCAGGAGGAACCGGGAAAGGTCCCCGAGCATGTTCAAAACTATGTGGAACTGTTTAAGGCGGTGACCGGCAAGGAGTTTTCGCAGGAAGAAATGCTTTTGCAGTCAGAAAGGGTTTATAATCTGCAGAAGGTGTTCTGCCTGAAGATGGGTAAGGGCCTGCGCAGCTATGATAATATACCCTACCGCGCCGTGGGGCCGGTTACAGTCGAGGAATACGAGTCCCGCAAGGAGCGCTACGACAAACAACTGGAAGATCTAGTAGGAGTCAACCCGGCCGGAATGTCGTTAGAGGACAAGATTAAAGCTTTGAGAGACTACCGGGAAAACAGATACAAAAAACTCCTTGATGTCGTCTATAAAAGACGGGGCTGGACAAATAATGCAATACCCACCGTGGAAAAACTGCAGCAGCTTGGCATAGACTATCCGGATGTTGTCGCGGTGGTTAAACAGTATCTGTAGAATTATATGCAGGGCGGAGGTAATATGGTTAAGGTAAACGATAAGGATATGAAGTGGCAGGAAGGAATGACGGTTGAGGACGCAATTAAGTTTGTTGAGTATCCCAAATACAATTATCCTATACTTGTTGTAACACAAAACGGCGAACACATACAAAACGACATGTTCGATAAAACACCTGTCGCCGAGGGTGACGTAATTAAGATATTACAGCCCCTGGCAGGAGGATGAGAAGCAAAAAAACCCGGCGTTATTAGCATAACGCCGGGTTTTTTGCTGTTTTGGCGTCTATATTCCCTTGCTTTGGCGATAACGCCTCCAAAGGCTTTTTAAGCAGATTATGTCATATTATATACCAAAGATATGCAGCACTATCATTTATCGCCTTATACGGCCGATTAGAGGCCTTCTTTTTCTTTGTAAGTAAAAAAACTGCTTGCAAGATAGATTTTACAATGTGTATTCTGTTTGGAGCTACAAAAACTAGAATATACGAATACGAAATCCATCTGGAGGTATGCTGATGAAGAAAACTTTTTTAATATTCCTGTTATCTTTACTGATATTGTTATCGGGTATATCATGTGCCGGAACCGAACCCGAAACAGAACCGGAAGAACAGCCAGGCCAAACCGAACAGCCACAGGCAGACTATGATGATGGAGTATATTCACTGGAAGACGAATTTGACGACCGTGGCTGGAAACCTATTGTTACAGTAGTAGTTGAGGGAGAAAAAATCACCAAAGCCTATTATGATGAAATAAATGAGGAAAACCAGTTAAAAGGTTTTGACCAGGAATATCTTGAGCGTTGGAAAGAAAGCTCAGGAGAAAACCTTATGACCGCCGGCCCCGAGCTGGCAGATGTTCTTATACAGCAACAAGATCCAGACAAGGTTGATACGGTATCCGGAGCTACAAGCACCTCGGAAAAGTTCAAACAATTAATATCGGATGCCTTGGAGCAATCTCCCCAGTCAAAAAAAGAGGCCGGATATTACGATGGATTACAAAAAGCCGAAGGTGAATACGATGAGCGGGGCTGGAAACCCTTCGTTGCAGTCATAGTTGAGGATGGCAGGATTACAGATGCCTATTACGATGAAGTAAACGATGGGACCCGAAAGTTTAAAAGCTACGATGATGAATACAACGCAAACTGGAAGGAAAGCAGCGGGTCAAACCTGCAGCTTGCAAGGCCACAGCTCGTCCAAGAATTGATAAATGAGCAAAATACCGATGAAATCGATACTGTAACCGGAGCCACGTCAACAAGTGGCAAATTCAAGGAATTAATAGAAGAAGCCCTGGCGCCCTTTGAAGGATAAAATATTAGCTCCGTCCAGGCAGTGAGCCTACAGAGATGTTGGTGTATAATGCTTTTATATCCGGCATCTCATTTTTACTGTCTGAAAGAACCGTAAAGCAGTTTGTTTTTTTGTTTCTTCCTATGAAATATAAAAAGTTTTGATAGGGGCGTAGTTTTACATAATACTATTATTGTATATTAATAGTATTAAACTTTTTCGTCAGGCATTTTTTAGATGGGAAAACTGCTGTAATATATTTAGCACAGCATAGAAAGCATAATAATGTCGCTTATGGGCAGTCGAAAATTGGTGAATACAAAAATCTACAATTTATGTTATAATAGAGAAGGCGCGGTTTATCCACAGGGAAATTGCGTCTTTTGTGTATAACTACCATTATACAAAATATCCATTTTGTATAATTAGGAGGAAGAATATGAACAATATACCCCTACCCCTTATAAGTTTCTTAAATTACATGGAGACCATTAAAGGAAAGTCAAAAAGCACGGTAAAGGAATACTACTATGACCTGCGTACCTTCTTTCGCTATTTAAAGGTTGAACGGGGTCTTGTACCCAAGATTGCCGAATTTGAAAAAATCCGCATAGATGATATTGATATAGAATTCATTAAATCCGTTACTTTAAATGAGCTGTACGGATTTATCTCCTATGTAAGCTTTGTAAGGCACAACAACAACTCGGCCAAAGCCCGCAAGGTCTCTACCCTACGCTCTTTTTTTAAATTTTTGCACACCAAAATGAAAATGATAGATGAGAACCCAACCGATGAATTGGAGACGCCCAAGATTTCATCCCGCCACCCTGTTCATCTTACCCTAATGGAAGCCAGGGAGCTTTTGGATGCGGTAGAGGGCGAATTTCGGGACAGGGACTACTGCATGCTGACACTTTTTTTGAATTGCGGACTAAGGCTGTCAGAGCTCGTAAGCATCAATATAAGCAATATCAGGGGCGATACCCTGACCGTAATCGGAAAAGGCAATAAGGAGCGAACTGTCTACCTCAATGAAGCCTGCCTTAAAGCCATAGAGGATTACCTCAGGGTGAGGCCCAGGAACGGTGTAAAAGACAGGGATGCCCTGTTTATCAGCAAAAGAAAGCAGCGGATAAGCAATAAAACAGTCCAGCATATAGTTAAAAAGTATGTGGAAAAAGCGGGACTGGATACCGAAAAGTATTCTGCCCATAAGTTGAGGCATACCGCCGCCACCCTCATGTACAAACACGGTGACGTAGATATCAGAGCCCTGCAGCAGATTCTGGGGCACTCGAGCATATCCACCACCCAGATATATACCCATGTGGACGATAAAAGGCTAAGGGATGCAATGAAGAAAAATCCCCTCTCAAATGATAAAAAGGATGCAAATGTAAAAAAAAATAATGATGAATAATATAAATATTGTGAACTTTATATTAGTTAAATGTAAAAATACTAATTATACGAAACAGTTCTATTATGTACTATATTTTTAAAAGAAGTGCTTTTTCTTTTGTCTTAATCCCTTACAATATGGACATGATGTCATATGTCTTTTCTGGTAATACACCCTTTGCTTTGGAGACATATAGTATTTGTGATTGCAACCCATACAGTTCCACCAGACCTTATTGGTGCTGTTGGCTAGAATATGGTCTGCATCACATAATAAATAATTATTTATGTAATCCCATTCTTCCATTAAATCAGGATGTTTTACTTTAAAAGAATTGTATCCCGGTAATATCCTTGTTTCTTTGCAGTAAGGACAAGAATCATCACCGACTTCACGTTTGTTTATAGGATAGCTATACTCCCCACCGCATGTCGCGCATAACCATTTAATTGAATATACATTATTTTTGTTAAATTCAGATGGTCTACGCTCTTCGTTTGGGCTGAATTCCTTTGCTAAATCTGGGTTAGTATCAGCTAAACTGTTGACACCTGCATATTCCGGCGTATCCAGACGGCTAAACCGGAATTATCCGGACACTAACTGGCGGTGCTTGCACCCGGTACAGTCAAGAGGTGTAGCGCGCGGCTTCAGCCTTGCTCTCCAGCCCCGTTGCCCCTACTTTTCGCGCCGTGTGGGAAAACAGTGTAGGTGAAGTTGTTCACCATATATTTTGAGGCGGCAGGATGTCGACGCCTCAAAAACCTAAGCCCATTACGGAGGCCCTGTTAACATACGTATAATAAAACCTATCAAAAACTACTTTTAGGTAATTGCATAATTATTAAAATCTAGTATGTCTTCAAAATTATTATCACAACCTGGTATCAATTTAACTTTTAAAATATCACCAGTTTCTAATACATTTATCTTGTTTTTTAAAACATCAATATTATCGAATGTTGCTGATTTCAGCACCCTAGTTAGGCTAGGAACTTCAAACCTTTCATCAAAAATTATTATCTCTATTTTTGCCCTCAACACTATCTCGAAAGGTATCTCATTAATACTTTTCCAAAAATCCATACTCTCTTGAACGAGTTCAATTTCGTTCGTAAAATCCTTCCATTTACCGATTACTTTTCCATCTCTAATTCCAGTTGCTAAATACTCTACACTATTGAAATCATCTTGGTCAATATACTTAGGAATTTTAATCTTCCTTCTATATTTCTCTTCAATTACTATAATATTTTCTAGGAACTTAATTTCTTCCTGAATACTATTGAATCCACTTTTATAATTAACATTATCTAACACACCTGATGCCATAACGATATTTTTTTCAAGCGATATTATGCTCAGTTTATTTCCTTTACCAGCTTGTTCAATAAACTTCAGAAATTTTAGTGTGGCTTTTTTGTCACTATCTTCTTCATCATTTATCGAAAGATTTAGAACGATCTTCTTTAATCTTAGATTTAAAACTAATTCAATACAAAGGTTTGTCTTTTGCTCGATATTTGACATAAATATTTCACTATTGTCACTAATTTTAGTAGTTCTTAATAGTACATAATCAAATGATTCTTCTGAATCTTCTGTTGCTATCCGATATGGCTTTGCTGCCGGAAATTGCTTAGGTTTTATTTTCCATTTACCTCCTGGAATATCTAAAATTGTAGTTATTTCATCTTGATAGGGATCCTCAACTTCACCTAGCATTTTTTTTAATTCAACCATATCTATCTCTATATCTGTTTGAGTTCTATATGAATAACTTAGCAATTCATTAAGATTTCTAAAACCATAATACTTAGTTGGAATATTGAACTTTCCTTTTAATAATGGTGGATATTTTTTTAATGCATGTTTAGATGCTGGTTTGCTGTAAGGGATTTCTTTGTCAAAAATTTTCTTAATCTCAATACTATAATCAGGATAATATGGGTGATATGTACCTAGTATTTTGTTTTGTTGTTTTAATAAATCAATAGCCCCAGTAATATCTCCATTTTTCATCATTTTGTGTATTTCATCTATAGTACTATTCTTAATAATTGTACAGTTTTGAAGCATATCCCCGTCAACTTGATTGACTTTTTGAATATTTATTTCACTCATGTTTTCACCTCTTGTATATTTTGGGGTTTTGATACATATCACCATGCACTTCATGTGATTTTTGAATATTTTTTACTTTCTTGCCTGTAAAAAACCCTCCAATAAAAGAAGCAAATATACTAATAACAAATGCGCCTAAGGTCGTTGATGGATCAATTAAGTTGCCAAATTGCTGAAACAGATTATCCATAGTTCATCCTCCAATATGATTATAATTCTGAACTTCATTGCAATCTCTAATCCAGCGCTAGAACAAGCGGTATCTCCTGCGACCAATTTCATTTAACGTCTATCACTCGTGACGTCCGCCAGCCTTTGATAGCTCTTATTTTTGACTGGTGGATGTGGGCAGAATGACCTCCTGATCAACTCCAGAGCCTTTCCCCCTGCTGTGCCACTTGCACGAGCGCTTTGTTATGCTATGAAAGGATTAATCTTTTTTATTCCAAAAACTTTTCTTTTCTATCAGTGGGTCTGAGAAAACCCCAAAAATTATTCCCAGCGTTCCAATTAAAAATTGAATGTCATGAAAACAATCCGATTGACAACTAATATATTGTGATATAAATTGAGCTAGCGAAAGTAACAAAACACTCAAAATAGCTAACATGAGATTCTGTTGAGCTCTGTAAATGTAGTATAGTTTTTGAGTATTAACGGGTATTAACTGATTGTATTCCCATATTTTCCATTTAACTTCGTAGGCAAGTGCATCTATTAGTTCGAGTTCTTGTATATCATTCACCATTTGTGGAGTTAGTCGTTTGTGATGTACTACTCTAAAACTTGCCAACGTATAGAAAGTTGATTTTGCAAAGAATATTATGGTCGTAGTATATAAAACTCTAATTAATACAATTATAGGACTTGATAATACTCCAATGCTTGTACTGAATCCCAAAATCACACTTGCTCCAATAGTAATAAAGGGTATTAAAATATTAGCACGTGTCTCTGCTGATGCTCCTCTCGTTCTTTCCAATTCTAAGTGTTCATTAATTATGTAGAGAGACCTTTGTAAAACATCTAAATCTCTTGATATTATATTTTTGGTATCTATTCTATAGTCCATTAAATCGCTCCCCTCGTTAGAAAGTTTATAATAGTATCACGAAGGGGATATCCAAGCTTTTCTTCAATCCATGCCCATTGCCCACTTGGGTTCATTTCAAGAAATACATATTCACCATCTACTGTATAAACCATATCGATTGCAGAGAAAGATAAATTGAAATATGTAGTAATTTCTATACACTTCTGAATTATATCGTCAGGTAATACAATCCTTTCATGTCTCAAATCAAAATTTTCGGATAAGTCCCAAGCTCTCCAATCAACCTTGCTAGCTTGGTGTTCTTGCGAAAATAATGCAGTAGAGAATACATCATTACCAATTACTGTTATCCTAATATCATACTTTTTCTCAAGTTTTTTCTGGTAAATTGCTGGGATACTAGCAAACTCGTCCAATTTTGCTATATCACTAAGAGTGATTTCATTCGTCAAAGCTACTTTTATTCTGTTTTTGTATTCATAGAATCCATGTTTAACCGCTTTAATAATAATGGGTTTATTTTTTTCATAGAAATCCCTTATGTAACTTTTACTAGTGGAAACCAATGTGTTAGGAATATTAAACCCTAAGCTTTGTGCAACCTTTAATTGTTCAATTTTATTTCTTGCTAAATAAAGGAATTTCGGATTATTCATCCATATGGTATTATTAAATAACCTCCAAAGACCACTTAATGTTTCAGTTATTTCTCTTTGGGCAAATCCAAGATCATTATCCTGTATTTCTGAACTAAGTATTGGTGGAATTGGGCGTCTAAAGTAAACCCCCTCCACTTCATCTAAACACAAGATATCATTCATGTATTGTATTAAAGCTTTTTGTTTCGAATTTGAAATTTCAATATTAATCAGTGCCTTATGATAATAGTCATCAGTATTAAATCTATAAAATGGTATTTTACGTTCAACTAATCTTATAATTAAGTAATCAGAGGTTAAATCTGATTTATTAGTAATTATTAGTAGCATAGATCATCATCCGGATCATCATCTGATGGCCATTTCATAGTCTTAGAATGTGTTGGTCCAGATGATTCCATTAATACTGTGGGGATACTTCTTTCTCTATCATATGTTAGATTGATATGTTGGATATAATTATAGCTTGTTACTGGTATAATTTCTGTCTCGTATTCCTCAGCTTTACTTAATAGAAACACTCTTTTCTTCATTTTTATCACCATCCATGTATAGGATCATTCTTTCACATAGCTATAGTATCATCGACTATATGCCGTAAAAAGCTCTTATAAGTTGAATTAGCGATACTATGTCGGGAATACTTACTTTAGATCTCCATCTATGAATAACAATAAGGACTTTTTTCAATAATATCTCAATGAGTTTCCATAATCATTTGTATCACTTTACTTTCTCAATAATTTCTTTGTTTAGTCTCGATTATCCTCTATTAATCATATATACATCCAGTGGATATTCCAACCGAATATTATACTTTTTCGATACACCCATCCCAATTATATCACATAATTTCCCATAATAGGCTTTGTGATGCAAGTAATTTACATATAGTTCAAATAAAACCTTCTCTTTATAAAACATATATAATATGTATAGATGTTAAAATGCTACATTTTGCATAGACCTCTTTTTTCTATATTGTTGTCAGGTTGTCGCCAAATAAAAAAAGCCGCATTGTTGAAACCTTGGTTTTACCGGTATGCCTGGCGGGTTTCGAACCTACGGCCTTTTGGTATTTTAGTAAGTCCGTAATCTAAGTTAAATGACTGGTGTTTTACCCAGTTACTCATAATACATCTGTCATCGCCGGAGTGTAATTGAGCCCCTTTCGGTCAAATACAACCTGAAGTTGATATGCGTGAATAATATTGATTTTTTTAGAAGTCTGAAATACAATATAATACTAAACGGAGGCAGAGGATTATGTAAATATTTCGGATATTAAGAACAAACTTGCTCAAATATGCAATGGCACCAAAATGGACTTTTGAAACGGAATGTTTGATGATATTAATTGCAAAAAATATGAACTTTATTTTTATATTTTATAACATCAAAAACATAATAAAGTCTACTCATCCAGAAGTAGACTTTATCAAAAATTGTTAGAATTCATCAACGTTTCATAAGAGTATTTTTAAAATACATATTTTTTGAGTTTATGATAAAAAGGATGCCTCCGAATAAAAAGGCATCCTTCTCCCCTGTCCTCTTATATGAAACTGGCATCATTAAAACCTTATCTCATCAGTTTTCCCCCAAGATTATTGAAGTTTCATTATTTCCAGCTGTGCAGGTATTTTACCTGGCTGCTGTCAAGGCGGTCTATCTTCAAACCCATGCCCTCCAGCTTCATAAGGGCCACCCTGTGGTCTATATCCCCGGGTATTTCGTATACCCTGTTTGAAAGCCTTCCGCTGTTTTCCAATATGTATTTACCGCCAAGGGCCTGTATACCAAAACTCATATCCATAATTTCTATGGGATGTCCGTCCCCTGCTGCAAGGTTTACCAGCCTTCCCTCCCCCAGCAGGAATATATTTTTCCCGTCCTTCAATTTAAAAGCTTCTATATTTGGTTTTACAGACTTTCTTTCAACACACAGGGCTTCAAGCTCTGATATATCAATTTCCACGTTAAAGTGTCCGGCATTGGCCAATACGGCACCATCCTTCATGGATGGGAAATGCTCCCTGTTAATCACCCCGCTGCACCCTGTAACCGTTATAAAGAAATCCCCCAGGGCTGCAGCCTGCTCCATGGTCATTACCCTGTGCCCATCCATGGCAGCCTCCAGGGCCCTTATCGGGTCAACTTCACATACTATAACCCTGGCGCCCAATCCCTGGGCCCTTGCTGCCACCCCTTTTCCACACCATCCATAGCCCGCCGTCACTACGTTTTTACCATTTATCTGAAGATTTGTTGTTCTCATTATTCCATCCCATACCGACTGTCCGGTACCATAACGATTGTCAAACAGGTGCTTGCAGTAGGCGTTGTTTACCGCCAGCATCGGAACCTTAAGGTCACCCTTTTCTTCCATAGCCATAAGCCTTAATACGCCGGTTGTGGTTTCTTCGCAGCCCCCCATCACATTAACCCGCAGGTCCTCCCTTTGGGTATGCAGCATATGCATGAGGTCTCCTCCGTCGTCTATTACAATATGGGGTTTTGCTGACAGGGTGTATTCTATATGCTGCCGGTATTCCTCCGGAGTTGCTCCGTGCCATGCATACACATTGAGCCCTTGCTCGGCCAGGGCTGCTGCTACATCATCCTGGGTCGACAGAGGATTGCTCCCGGTAATATAAACCACTGCTCCCCCTGCTTTAAGGACCAGCGCAAGGTAAGCGGTCTTTGCCTCAAGATGCACTGATATGGCCACCCTTATGTCCTTAAAGGGCTTGTCCCTCTCAAATTCCCTTTTAATGCCATTTAACACCGGCATGAAATTCTTCGCCCAGTCTATCTTCTTTCTGCCGCTTTCCGCAAGGCTAATATCCCTTATAACACTTTCCATAGAATTACCTCCCCTATTACCCTACTATTCGTCCATTATTTCATCAATTTCCACGGATATATAATCGGCATCCCGGTCAATGCAACGGCAGCAGTTATCGCAAATTTTACCGCTGTCAAGGTCGCATATCAAGCACTTACCGCAGTCGTTACAGGGTCTGTCTTCCAAAACGCACTGCTTTATCATTGTATCAACTCTTTCTTTTTCTTTTATTATATCCAATAATTCGTAATTTTTGTAGCATAATTTGTATTGCTGCCCTCCCCCGTTGCATCCGGGACTGAGTATTCCATGGCCCCGGTTATTGTAAATTGATATAAAAAGGAAAGAATAAAAATATATGGGGTTGCAAAAAATACCTGCAGCTAATAAAATGTATATGCGCAGATAAATTACTCCGTTAGGTGAGGTTCCTATACAAATATATGCTACTGCCCGGAAACATCGAAAGATGCCAATGGGTTAGCAGGTACTGCCGGAATAAGGTTTTACCTAATGTAGCTGGGTTTGAACCCTAAGTTGTATAGTGCCAAAGCTCAACGAGTGGGGATCGGGCAGCACCGTTTATAATGCCTTGGATTTGATTCGCCCTTCCCGCTTTTGTGAAGGGCTTTAATATATTACGGGGAGGGATAATATGACACTGCAGCTTAAAGAACTAATAAGCAGTAAAAATCTTCAGGCAGCAAAAAAAGAGCTGGTAAACATGCAGACAGCGGATATAGCAGACATAATAAATGGTTTGGACACCAAGGACAGCCTTCTTCTGTTTCGCTTGCTTGATAAGGAGATGGCTGCAGAGGTATTTTCCCATCTATCTCCGAATAAACAGTCTGAACTGTCGGTACGGATTCGGGAAAACGAGCTAAAATCGATTATTGAAGACCTGTACTTTGACGATATGATAGATTACCTGGAAGAAATGCCGGCGGATGTGGTAAAAAGGATACTTCAGAATACCAGCGAATCGAAGAGAAATCTTATAAACCAGTTTCTAAACTATCCGGATAATTCTGCAGGAAGTATAATGACACTGGAATACGTGGAATTTCAAGCCGATATGACGGTAGAGACAGCTTTAAACCATATAAGAAACACCGGCCCCGACAAAGAAACGGTATATACCTGCTATGTGGTTGACAACAACAAAACCCTGGAAGGAATAGTGTCCCTCAAGGACCTGGTGTTGGCCGAGCCCGGCCTGCTGGTCAGGGATATAATGAACAGCAATATAATACATGTAACTACCTACAGCGACCAGGAGGAGGCAGCAACGGTTTTCAAGAAATACGACCTGTTGACCGTTCCTGTGGTGGACCAGCAAAACCGGCTTGTCGGAATAATAACCATAGACGATATTATAGATGTCATAGACGAAGAGAACACAGAGGATTTTCACAGGATGGCTGCCATTCAGCCCTCGGATGAGGGATATCTTTCGATAGGAATATTCAACCTCGCAAAAAAAAGAATACTCTGGCTTCTTATATTAATGATTTCGGCCACCATTTCGGGCAATATTATAAGAAAATATGATGACCTTCTTCAATCCATGGTTATTCTTGCGGCTTTTATTCCCAGGCTTATGGATACCGGCGGAAATGCCGGTTCGCAGTCATCAACCCTGATTATCAGAAGCATTGCCCTTGGTGAAGTCAAGGCCAGAGACCTTTTAAGGGTAATGTGGAAGGAAATCAGGGTAAGCATTATTGTTGGACTGACCCTTGGAGTGTTTAATTTCCTTCAAATATTTATGCTTGGTTATGGAGACCTTTGGATTGCCCTTACCGTTTCTCTGACCCTTTTTATAACGATAATTACGGCTAAAATAATAGGAGGAGCACTGCCCCTTATAGCAAAGAGCACGGGCATAGATCCTGCTATCATGGCAAGTCCCCTTATTACAACCATAGCCGATGCGGTGGCCTTATTAAGCTATTTTGCCATAGCATCCTGGCTGATAGGAATAGGATAAAAGCTCAGACGTATATCGTTTGGGTGTTATCTAGTGCTCTATAGGTATAAAAATTATCTGGCCGGGCATCAGGTCGGGATTTTCCATCCCGTTTTCCTTCATTATATTGTATATGTACTTCCGTATGTCCTTCTTTCCGTCGGTGTACTCCTTTGCGATGTTCCAAAGGGTATCCCCCGGTTTCACCCTGTATTCCTGACAAGCAGCCACCGTTTCCCCCCTGGCGCTGGTACCCAGGCCAAGGGCACCCAACAGCGTTATACCGAAAACTGTAATAATTATAAGTGCAGCACCGATTATTTTTTTCATATGATCAACCTCCTGAACGTATGTTCGTAATAATTATACCGGAACATATGTTCACTGTCAAGGAAAATTAATGAAATTTACGAACATTTGTTTGATATTGTTTTCTGTATGTGATATAATTTTTTACAAAGCTGGGAAGGGAGTTGTCGTTTTTTTGAAAAAGAAGATTCTTACCGGTAAACAATTGGAAGTTTTGGAATTTATAAAAAGCGAACTATATAATAAGGGCTATCCCCCATCCGTACGTGAAATCTGTGAAGCGGTCAGCCTCAAGTCCACTTCAACGGTACACGGTCATCTTGAAAGGCTTGAGAAAAAGGGAATGATACGAAGGGACCCGACTAAGCCAAGGGCTATAGAGGTTTTGGACAATTCTCCCCTGTCTATAGCAAGGGATCTGATAGAAGTACCAATAGTGGGTAAGGTAACCGCAGGACAACCAATTCTGGCCGTAGAAAACATAGAGGATTCCTTTCCGCTCCCGGCAAATTTTCTGCGGGGTAACGACAACTTTATACTTATAGTCAAAGGAGAGAGCATGATTGAGGCGGGTATTCTGGACGGTGACTACGTTGTGGTAAAACAGCAGAACCACGCAAATAACGGTGATATAGTCGTAGCCCTTATAGGGGATGAAGCTACTGTAAAGCGCTTCTATAAGGAAACAGACCATATAAGGCTTCAGCCCGAAAACCCCTACATGGAGCCGATACTCGTACAGGATGTATCCGTACTGGGGAAAGTAACAGGCGTGTTCCGCAGACTCTAAAAGGGAGCAGCAAACTGCTCCCTTTTTTGATTCGTTGGTTTTTTGCTATACTACCTTTATTTCCTTTGAAGCCTTATTCACTGCCTCGGGGCCGTTTTCCCCCATTACCATTATATTTTCTATTCTTACGCCGAATTTCCCAGGGATATAAATACCCGGTTCGATGCTAAATGCCATTCCCTTCTCGAGAGTCCTTTTGTTGCCCTCTTTTATATCCGGCGCTTCGTGCACACTAAAGCCAATGCCGTGTCCCAGCCGGTTCAGGAAATAATCGCCGTAGCCGGCTTCCTTTATAATATTCCTGGATACTATATCCACGCTTTCCGCGGTTACTCCTTCCTTAACAGCCTTTTCACCGGCATCCTGGGCCTTATATACAATATCGTATATCTTTCTTTCCTCCTCTGAAATGCCGCCGACGAATACTGTCCTTGACATGTCAGAGCAAAGCCCCTTATACTTACATCCGAAGTCCAGTATTATTACATCCTTTTCCTGTATATATCTGTTATATTGATTGTAATGGGGTTTTGAGCTGTTTGGTCCCGAAGCGACTATTGGATTGAAGGAAGCCCCCTCCGCACCGTTTTTTTCAAATAACTCCTGTATTTTTTCCTTTATGTCCTTTTCCTGAAGACCCGGCTTTATGTATCCAAGAAGTTCTTCAAAAACCTTATCCGCCAGAAGGGCTGCTTTTCTTAAGTTTTCTATTTCGTCATTACCTTTGATTATCCTAAGTTCCTCAAGAATCGGCTTTCCGTTTATAAAATTAACATCAATTCTGTTTTTTATATCCAGCACGCTTACTGCGCTTGTGGTGCCGTTCACGCCTATGGTTTTACTTCTCATATTGAATTCCTCAAAGGCTCCCAGCAGGGTATCCATAAAGCCCTCACCGTCGCCCCAGTCATAAACTTTACTGCCTTTCAAAGCATCCTGCATCTCTTCCCTGTTAAGCTGTGGTACTATATAAAACATTTCTTTTTCCTTTGTGATAAAGAGCCCCTGAAATCTCTCGTCCATATGGGGCGAGAAACCCAATAAAAACTCCAAATCCTCAGATGGCGCAATAAGCATCGCATCTACATTTTCTGACTTCATAATACCGGTTAGCTTATCCAGATATTTTTCATTTAACACTGTTACCCCTCCTATTAGTGAAATAAATTAAGAGCTGGCCTTTATTATCGCTTGCATAACCACATCCTTCCCACACTGCGTATTTATCTTCATTTATACTGCGTCCCGAATAAACGCAATTCAATAGACATTCCCGAAAGATTTGTCCAGGTTAATATGTCCTTCATCCTTCATTTGCTGCAGGGTTATAAGTACCCCCAGCCTCATGTGATCCCAGGTTAGCCCCCCCTGCAAATATCCATAGTATGGTTCCCTTATGGGAGCATCCGCGCTTAGTTCGATCGAAGAGCCCTGAATAAACGCTCCTGCCGCCATAATAACCTGACCGCCATAGCCCGGCATATCCCATGGATACGGTGTAACAAAGCTGTCCACCGGGGCGCCTTTTTGTATCCCCCTGCAAAAAGAAATTAGCTGCTCTTTATCTTTAAATTTAATTGACTGTATTATATCGCTGCGCATATCCCTGTATCCCGGTGATACCTCGAATCCAAGGCGCTGGAAAACCCTTGAGGCATACACTGCTCCCTTAACCGCCTCTGTCACAATATGCGGAGCCAGAAATAACCCCTGCAAAAACAAACGGGTAATACCAAGGGTAGCCCCGCATTTTTTGTCCAGTCCTGGAGTGGTAAGGGCTGCTGCCGCCTGTTCAACAAGTTCCTTTCTGCCAACAATATAGCCCCCGGTGGGAGCTATTCCGCCACCGGGATTTTTTATCAAAGAGCCTGCAGCAATATCTGCGCCAACCTCCAAAGGTTCACGTTCCTCCAGGAATTCACCGTAACAGTTGTCAACCATAAACACAAGTCCGTTTTTCAACCCTTTTATGTGTTTTATTGTTTTCTCTATCTGGGATATTGAAAGAGCCGGTCTCCAGTCATAGCCTGTCGAACGCTGGATAAATACCAGCTTAACAGTATCGTCCATTTTTTCGTTAACTGCCTTAAGATCTATCCGTCCGTTATTGAGGTCGGTCTGTATGTACCCGATCCCGAACTCCTTCAGGTTGCCCTGGGCATTCCCCCTAATTCCAAGAACCTCTTCCAGGGTGTCATAGGGCCTGCCTGTAACCGATAAAACCGTATCTCCCGGCCTTAGTATCCCCCTGAAACAGGTGGTTAAAGCATGGGTACCCGAAACCATCTGTACCCTCACCAGTGCATCCTCACTGCCGAATACCCTTGCAAATATGCGGTCGGTTATATCCCTTCCGGTATCTCCGTAACCATAGCCGGTGGTTCCGGCAAAATGGCTTTCGGAGAGCCTTTCCTGGCGCATGGCGTTTAGTACCTTCGCCTGGTTTATAAGCCTTATATTGTCAATCCTTTCGAATTCTTCCCTTATCTCTCCGGCAACCAGCCTGTCCAGCCTTTGTATATCACCGTCAATCTCAATAATTTTGCCAAGCATTCCGAAAACATCCACTGGTCTGTCCATCCTTTCAATTTGCTCCACACCTAATTATATACGACCTTTCAGATCCCTTCAATTAGAATTTACTTTTTTTGTTTATTTCTCCATAGCTTCCATAATGTCCTGCCGTTCAAGCGCAATTAACATTTCCCTGGTAACCCTTTTTTCCTTTGCAAGCCTTACTGCCTGCTTTCTTATGGCCCTTTCTATCAGGTTCCTTACATACCGGGCATTGCCCATAATAAGCTCTCCTCTGTCGGCATTGTCATAAAGTATTTCGCGCACCTTATCCTTTGCCCCGGCAGATAATGCGTATTCCCTGTTTCTGGTCATAAGTTCCGCAATCTCAACAAGTTCTTCTATTTTGTAATCGGGAAACTCCATGTGTATGGGAAATCTCGACCTAAGTCCCGGGTTGGACCTTAAAAATATTTCCATTTCACCTCTGTAACCTGCCAGTATCAATACCAAATCGTCTTTATAATCCTCCATTGCCTTTACCAGGGTGTCTATCGCTTCCTTGCCAAAGTCCTTTTCTCCGCCCCTTGCAAGGGAATAGGCCTCGTCAATAAACAAAATGCCTCCCAGGGATTTTTTGATAACCTCCCTTGTCTTCTGGGCGGTATGGCCTATATATTCCCCCACCAGGTCCGCCCTCTCAACTTCAGTTAAGTGTCCCTTTGACAAAAGACCCATTCTTGCAAAGGCCTTTCCCAGTATCCTTGCCACGGTAGTCTTTCCGGTTCCGGGATTGCCCTTGAATATCATATGTAATACAAGGGGCTCGGCCAGCAACCCCTTGTTTTTTCTCTCCTGCTGTATTGTTATGTAATCTTTTATTTCGCTTACAAGCTTTTTGACTTTGTCCATTCCGATAAGACTGTTAAGGCCCGAAAGCAGTCTTTTAAGGTCGTCCTTGTTCTCTTCGGGCGCGCAGCCGCAGCTGTCGCAGGCATTAGTCCCCGACCCCGCTTGGTACTGCTTTACCTTATACCTGTTATCTATGGAAGGTATTCTTTTAACTATCACTGTCCACCCCTCCAAGCATCGCTATAATTATTGTATGCAGCCGGGGATGGTGCAGTTCATATTCTTTGTCAAAGAGGTAACTTCAAAGGGGATGCGCATAACTACGCATCCCCTTTGGTTTATATGCATTATTTCCCGTTATCTTTACCCCCGTCGGCAAATATAAAGGCCACCGTTTTTAAAGGTGTTATTGTCGATACCGCATGCTTGTATATAAGCTGCTGCCTTCCGTCCATTTCCATAACTATGGTATAGTTGTCAAAGCCTTTAACATAACCCTTTAATTGATACCCGTTTACCAGATATATTGTAATTGGCACATGTTCCTTTCTAACCTGATTAAGAAATACATCCTGCAGATTTATGGTATTTTTATTCATGTTATCCCCTCCGCCAATGTGAATTTATATACTCAATTTGAACCTAATGTGTTCAATAATAGTATTGGCAATGTCATCACTATTTCCAATTCTATCTACATCTACCCAGATTATTCTATCATCTCTTTTAAACCATGTAAACTGCCTTTTGGCAAATCTTCTGGTATTCCTTTTCAGGAGCTCTATCGCATCATCAAGGGAGTAATCCCCCTCCAGGCAGCCGATGATTTCCTTGTAACCAAGCCCCTGCATACTAACCATTTCCCTTTTGCATCCCCTTTCAAGCAAGTCCTTCACCTCGTCCACCAATCCTCCGGCTATCATTTTATCTACCCTCTGCTCAATCTTTTTGTAAAGTCTGTCTCTTTCCATTTTAAGGCCGAAAATGACCGGTTGGTAGGGCAGTTTTCTTTCCTTCGCATCATCCCTTTGTACTGACATGGGCTTTCCTGTACAATGATATACTTCTATGGCCCTTATAATGCGACGTATATCATTTGCGTGCAGTTTGAGAGCGCTGTCGGGGTCGATTCTCTTCAACATTTCATAAAGGTATTGGTTCCCCCTTTCCCGGGCAAGACTGCCAAGATATGTCCTCAGCTCTGGGTCGGATACGGTATCTGCAAAATTTAGGTTATACACCAGTGAATTTATGTAAAGACCGGTGCCTCCCACTACTATGGGAAGTCTACCCCTGCCTTGTATCTCTGTGATACAACTTTTTGCCAGCCTTTGAAAGTCAGCAACTGAAAATTCCTGCCAGGGATGGACTATGTCCACTAAATGATGCTTAACCATTCTCATCTCTTCCTGAGTAGGTTTTGCCGTACCTAAATCCATATGTTTATATACCTGCATGGAATCTGCGGAAATTATCTCTCCGTTGAGTTCCCTGGCCACCAACAGGGCGGCCCCGCTTTTACCTACCGCCGTAGGCCCCACTATCACAATCAATGGCTTATTCATTGGAATACCCCCACCTTCACACGATTCTCTTAAACATCTTTTCCAGTTCGTATCGGGTAAGGGCTATGAATACCGGCCTGCCATGGGGACAGCTGTAGGGCATCTTTGCTTTTCGCAACTGTTCCAGAAGGCTCTGCATTTCCTGTTCAGACAGTCTTTGATTGGCCTTAACCGCCTTTTTGCAGGCCCTTTTAATTATCTCGTCCTGTTTGAGCCCGTCATGGCTGATCTCATTTTGCCTTGACAATCCGGCCGCCAAGTCAGACAAAAACTCCGCCGACTGGGGTTTGCCAAAATATACAGGCACCGCCCTGACAGCTATCGAATTGGTTCCGAATTCCTCCATTTCAAAGCCTATGGCGGACAGCTGTTTTGTATTTGCCCTTAACATCTCCAGCTCAACCGGGCCCATATCTATCACCAGCGGTTCCAAAAGCTTCTGGCTGGCAGCACCGCCTTTTATTATGTCTTCTGTCAACTGTTCATACATTATCCTTTCATGGGCAGCGTGCTGGTCAATGATATACACGCATTCCTCTCCCTCTGCCAGCAGAAAGGTGGACATAAACTGTCCGACTATTTTCATATAGGGTATTTTCCCGTTGTCACCTTCTATAATATTATCCATTTCTATCCTATTATATTCAATAGTTTCTTCGGATAGGCGGTAATTCTGCCCTTCGTCACCGTGGGTTTGTGTACTGCCGGACGGGCTCCACTGCCTGTGTACGGTTTGCGGGAGGGCAGAGCTGTGTGTGCCCTTTATTATTCCTGGCGCAATCCACCTTCCCCTTTCAAGATTTGTCCTTATACAGTTATAGGTGAAGCTCCTTATCCTGGCTTCCTCCCTGAACCTTATCTCCAGTTTGGAAGGGTGTACATTAATATCAATAACACCGGTATCCAAAGCAATATTTAAAAGAGCAACCGGATATCTGTTGACCATAAGAAGAGTTCGGTATGCCTCCTCCAGGGCCTGGGTTATAATTTTGCTCCTTATATATCTTCCGTTTACAAAAAACGTTTGCATGCCCCTGTTTGACCGCGCTCCATGGGGCTTTGAAATAAAGCCGTTAATAATAATGCCCTGGCCTTCACATTTTACGGGGAGCATGTTTTCCAATGTATCCCTTCCGTATACCGCAGCAAGTACATCCCGCAGACTGCCGCTGCCCGGCGTATTTAGGAGTACCCTGCCATTGCTTGTCAGCCTGAAGGAAATATCAGGTTTTGAAAGGGCAAGCCTTGTGACAATGTCACTTACCAGGGATGCTTCGTAGGAATCGGTTTTAAGAAACTCCAAACGGGCCGGCGTATTATAGAAGAGTTCGCGTACTTCTATACAGGTACCTTCGGGGCAGCCCGTTTCCCTGTATTCTGTTTCCCGACCCCCTTCCAGCGAATACACTGTCCCTGATATGGAAGTCCTTGTCCGCGTTGTCAGACTTACCATAGAAATCGCAGCCACCGATGCCAGAGCCTCCCCCCTGAATCCAAGGGTGCACAGCCGGTCCAGGTCCTGGGCACTGCTTATCTTGCTGGTTGCATGCCTAAGGAAGGCCCTTTGTATATCCTCTGCTTCAATACCTTCGCCGTTGTCAATAACTCTTATAAGGCCTTTGCCTCCCCTTTCGATCTCTATCGTTATATTGGTCGCTCCGGCATCCACAGAGTTTTCTACAAGTTCCTTAACCACCGAAGCCGGGTTGTTTACCACTTCACCCGCGGCGATTCTCTCTGAAACCGCCTTTTCGAGAACATTTATTTTTCCCGGCAAGTCCAATCACCTACCAATTCCATTGATTTCTCCCTTAAGCGGCTGAGTAAGTTTATCGCCTGCAGAGGAGTTATTGAATCTGTCTCAATATCGGATATCTCCCTGATTAGTCCTATGTATCTGTAGCTTGACAAATCCAGCTGCTCCGATTTGTTTGCCTCTTTTGCCTTGAAAACCCTCTGTCCATTCTTTGCTATATCAGTCTCCTCCAGTTTAAGCAGAATTTCCTTAGCCCGTCGGATCACCTGCTTCGGGAGGCCCGCCAGACCGGCCACCTGTATCCCGTAACTCTGGTCTGCACCGCCCCTTATTACCTTCCTCAGGAATATTATGTCGTCGCCTCTTTCCTTAACGGCGATACAATAATTTTTGATGCCTTCCAATTTGCCCTCCAGTTCGGTTAACTGATGATAGTGGGTGGCAAACAGCGTCCTTGCCCCTACATTGTCTTTGTCAGCCAGGTATTCTATAACCGCCCATGCTATGCTGAGCCCGTCAAAGGTGCTTGTCCCCCTGCCGATTTCGTCAAGTATAATAAGGCTTTTGGAAGTTGCATTATTCAGTATATTGGCTACCTCGTTCATTTCCACCATAAAGGTGCTCTGCCCCGACGCCAGGTCGTCGGATGCCCCTACCCTTGTAAAAATCCTGTCTGCAATACCCAGTTTGCAGTAGGATGCCGGTACAAAGGAACCGATTTGAGCCATCAGGACTATCAGGGCCACCTGCCTCATGTAGGTCGACTTGCCCGCCATATTGGGCCCGGTTATTATGCACAACCGGTTTTCGCTGCAGTCCAGATATGTATCGTTGGGTACAAATCGGTTTGCATCCATCATTTCCTCCACAACCGGATGGCGTCCATCTTTTATCTCAATACCTTCTCCCTTGTTAACCCTGGGTTTTATATATTTATTATCATATGCACTTTTTGCCAGCGAATATACCGCATCCAATACTGATAAGTTTAAGGCGGTCCTTTTTATACGCTCCACCTGTCCGGCAATTTCCTCCCTTATTTCCATGAAAGCCTGATACTCCAGCAGTACAACCCTCTCCTGGGCGCCGAGTATTTTGTTTTCCATTTCCTTAAGTTCAGGGGTTAGATACCTCTCTGCATTCGCCAGCGTTTGTTTTCTTATGTAATCTGACGGTACCTGATCCAGGTTTGATTTGGTTACTTCAAGGTAATAACCGAATACTTTGTTGTATCCAATCTTCAAAGATTTTATCCCGGTCCTTTCCCTCTCCTGCTTTTCCAGGGAGGCCAACCATTGCCTGCCTTCCCTTGAGGCCCTCCTGAGACTGTCAATCTGCTGCTCATAACCGTCCTTTATAATACCGCCTTCCCTTATACCTGCAGGTGGTTCTTCATGTATGGATACGCCAATCAGCTGCCTTACATCCTTCAGCAGGTCTATATTATCCCTTATCTCTGATAGTATTTTAGTTTTACAGTTTCCGAGCACTTCCAAAAGTCCCGGCAGCACATCCAGGGATTGTTTTAACGCCAGCAGATCCCTGGCATTGGCGCTGCTGCAGGCTATCCTTCCCATAAGACGTTCTATGTCATATACCGATCTTGTATGCTCTTTTATCGCATCCATCAAAAGGATACTGCTCTTTAACTCCTCAACTCCGTCAAGCCGCTTTTGTATTTCTTCGCAGCTTATTAAAGGCCGCTCTACCCACCTCCGGAGCATTCTCCCTCCCATAGCCGTCTGCGTTTTGTCCAAAAGCCATAAAAGGGTGCCTTTTTTCTCCTTACTCCTCAGGGTTTCTATAATCTCCAGATTACGCCTTGTCCAGGAGTCCAAAACCATATACTCTTCTCTATGGTATATATCTATCTTGTCTATGTGTTTCATATCTACCTTTTGGGTATCCGCCAGGTATTGGAGCAGTGCGCCAATGGCCCTGACGCAGTGCGGACTCTCTGCCAGTCCCAAACCTTCCAGGCCCGACACTTTGAAATGCGACTTAATTCTCTTTCCGGCATTTCTAATCGAAAATGCCCAGTCATGGTATTCATTTACGCCTATGTTCAATCTATTTTGTATGCCCGAAGGAAGATTGGTAACCATAATACTATTATCGTTAACAATAATCTCCTTGGGATCTATTTTTACAAGCTCATCTATGACATTTTGCGTTTTGTCATCCCTTATACAGGTAGTTCTAAATTCCCCTGTGGATATATCGGCGTAGGCTATGCCGTAAACTCCCTCTTCGCAATACATAGAAAGTATATAGTTATTGTTTTTTTCATCCAGAAGAGACTGTTCGATTATTGTGCCCGGCGTTATCACCCGTACAACTTCCCTTTTGACTATACCCTTTGCCAGGGACGGGTCCTCCACCTGCTCACATATTGCTACTTTATGGCCTTTTTGTATCAGCTTTGATATGTAGGTGAGAGCGGAATGATGCGGAACCCCGCACATAGGTGCCCTTTCTTCAAGTCCGCAATCCCTTCCCGTGAGGGTTATCTCAAGATCCTTTGAAGCCAGAATGGCATCATCGAAAAACATTTCATAAAAGTCACCCAGACGGAAAAACACAATACAATCGTTATACTGCTGTTTAATTTGAAGGTATTGCTGCATCATTGGTGTCAATTCTGCCAATCCAAATCCCCCTCCTGAAATTTACAATTACGATTTAAAAACATTATATCACAACCCATTTAAAAGTAAAAAAGCACGGACTAATCCGCACCTTTTATATAAGGGTTTATCCTTTGCACCCTCTGCAGCCGCTGCAATTTTCTCTTTTGATCTCAATACTTTCCTGCCCGGTCACATAAAAACCGATTATGCCATTGACATCCTTAAGCAGGCCGTTAAACTCCTTCTGGGCTGATAAAAGTTCGGCTATTACCGGGTTTGCCGGGCTGTCTTGGATATCTTCGCCGCTTACTTGCAGCTGCCTGTATAAACCCTCCGCCTCTTTGTCAAGTTGAAGGGCAGCCTGGGCTTTCCTCAGCCTGAATAGCTCCCCGGAATCCGCAAGAACCCTGCCCAGTTCTCTGGCCCTTTGAAACTCAATTCTCTCCTTCATCATAGGCTGCCTCCCCGTATAAAGACCAACTCTGGGGCTCGGTTATTTTCACCGGAACCAACCTGCCTGTCAGGTCGGTCTTTCCTTCAAAATGGACAATCTTGTTGGTTCTTGTTCTCCCGGTCAAACGGTCGGTATGGGTTTTGCTTGGACCCTCCACTAATACCTCCATAATCCTTCCCTTCAGTAAGCTGTTGTTTTCGGCCGTAATCTGCTGGGTCAAATCAAGCAATTCGTTTAATCTCTCATGTTTCACCCTGTCGGGCACATGGTTTTCCATTTTTTCCGCCGGTGTGCCCTTCCTTTTTGAGTACAGGAATGTAAAAGCTGAATCAAACCTGACCCTTTCAACCACATCCAGGGTATGCCTGAAATCCTCCCCGGTTTCTCCGGGAAAACCAACTATAATATCCGTTGTTATGGAGATATCCGGGATCTCGGCTTTTATCCGTTCTGCCAGTTCAAGGTACTGCTCCTTTGTATATTTTCTGTTCATCATTTTAAGTATGTTGTTGCTACCTGCCTGAAAGGGAAGATGAATATGCTCACATACCCTTTGGCAATCTCTTATTGCATGAATCAAATCAATGCTCAGGTCCTTGGGGTGAGAGGTAATGAAGCGTATTCTCTCAATACCTTTTATTTCGTTAATTTCCCTTAAAAGCGATGCAAAGTCTGCCTTTTCCTCCAAGTCCCTGCCATAGGAATTCACGTTTTGCCCAAGGAGGGTAACTTCCTTATACCCTGCCTGGCCGAGCTCCTTAATTTCACTTAAAATCTGTTCCTTTTTTCTGCTTTTTTCCCTGCCCCTTACATAGGGTACTATGCAGTATGAACAAAAATTGTTACATCCGTGCATTACCGCAACCCAGGCTTTAATTCCGTCGTCCCTGCCAACCGGCACCCCTTCTATTATTTTGCCCTCGGTATCATCTTTTATATCAACTATGGTACTTCCCGTCAGCCCTGCGTTGGCAACATACTCTGCCAGCATGTGTATTTTGTTGGTGCCGAAAACTATATCAACAAAGGGATATCTTTTTGCGATATGCTCTGCCACCTCCCTTTGCTGAGTCATGCAGCCGCATACCGCTATTATCAGATCGGGCTTATCTGCCTTTAACTTTTTCAGCCTGCCAAGGTTTCCATAAACCTTCAATTCGGCATGTTCTCTAACGCAGCACGTATTAAAAACAATCAAATCCGCCTGTTCTTCAGAATCCGTAACGTTATAGCCAAGGGAGGAAGCTACTCCAGCGATTTTTTCCGAATCGTGTACATTCATCTGGCAGCCCCAGGTCTTAATCATATACTTTTTTCCCTTTGATTTGCCGGTCATAATCCCTCTCCTTTCCTTAATATTCTATACCCCGCCCACTCTTAACACAAGAACAGAGTCGAAATATTGTCATTTCCCGGGCACTTAAGTTAAATATGCCTTAAAAAATATTTGTTCTTATGTTAATATATACATAAAATCCTTCAGTTATCAGGAGGCAATCAATGAAAAGATTTTTAACTGCAATAATGGTAATTATACTGATATCATCAATTATGGGTATATCCGGCTGCGGTAATAATGCCGGCAGTGACGCAGCTGAAACTGCCCAGGAGCCTTCGGCACGGCAATACGGCCTTGCTGTCCGGCTGTATGAAGAAGGAAAGTTGGAGCAGGCCCTGGAGGCGTTTAAACAGGTGGATGCGGACGACGAAACCCACTACTCCCTTTCCCGGAACAAAATAGACCAATTGACCCAAACGCTGTTTGAAAAGAATGTCAACCAAGCCAGGGACTATTATACCGCAGAGGAGTACGACCGTGCTGTCTCCTCTCTGGAGACTGCCCTTGGTTACAGGAACAGCCGGCCGGTACGGGATTTGCTGGAGCATTATAAAAGCACAGCGGCCCGCAAGCAGGACAACCTTAATTCCCCGGAGGATATTCAGCAGGCAAAGAAACAGATGCTGACCTACGAGGGAGGCACAGGAGTTTTGGAAATAGCGCTGGACAATATATATACCAAAGAATTTGCAATAGGTAATGTGCCTATAGAGACAAGCGGAAATATAGTATTTTTGAAACTATGGGTAAATATTATAAATGGGGGCGAAAAAGATGTACTGGTAAAGCCCGAATACGTAAAACTGATTACTTCGGATAACACCGCCTATTATTATCACTCCGAATACACAATGCATCTGGACAATCCCTTTGTCGAAACTCTGCTGCCGCCAAAGGGAAAAGCCTCCGGAAGAGTAATGGTATTAATTCCCCTTGAAAGCTTTTACAGTTTTGAATACGACGACAATACGAACCGGGTTGAAAAGACCGTAATACCTTACTGATAATACAACGCACCTTGTTTTATAAGGTGTAGATTATTCCGCCCACTACTCCTGAAACCAGTATTATTAAAACAGGATTAAGCTTGGTTTTAAATACAAGTACTGCGGTAAGACCTGCTATAAGCACCGATTTTATATCTATAATTGACGTCCTGCCAAGGCTTAGAGTGGCTGACGTAATAAGTCCAATTACCGCAGGCCTTATGCCGATAAAGGCGCAATCCAGCATCCTGCTGTTTCTGTACCTTTGAATAGCTGTGGCTGCAAATATGACAATAAAGAAGGCAGGGAATACCAAACCCACCGTCCCGTACGCCGCACCCCAAAACCCTGCCAGCCTGTAGCCAATGAAGGTTGCGCTGTTAATGGATATGGGCCCCGGAGTCATCTGAGACAGGGCCACCAAATCGATGAAATCCTGAGGGGTTATCCAGCCGCTGTTAATTACAATCTCCTTTTCTATCAGGGGAAGTATTGCGTATCCTCCACCAAAATTGAAGGCTCCAATTTTAGAAAAGGTATAGAATAGTTCAGTCAGTATTCTCATTTCCCATACCCCTCCTTTTTGAAGCTATTCCAAGCAACGCTGCTGCAACTATTACGATTATCGGATGTACTCCCAATAGACTGATAAGCGCAAAGGATCCAAGGGCTATCAGAATATTGTAGCCGGTTTTGTCAACCGCCTTGCTCAGCCTGACCGCTGCAGAAAAAATCAGGACTGCTATGGCGGGCCTTATGCCCATGAATACCGCCTGGACAACCGGATTATCCCTAAAAGTCAGGAAGAACTCTGCGGCTGCTATCATTATTGCAAAGGAAGGCAGTATTGCTCCCAGAACTCCAAAAACGCTGCCCCAAAATCCGAAAAGATGATACCCGAGATATATGGCCGTGTTGGCGGCAATTACCCCGGGCATACATTGGGTAACGGCAATTATGTCTATGAATTCCTCCCTGGCCATCCATTCTTTTTTATCAACAACTTCCCTCTCTATTAAAGGAAGCATGGCTAGCCCCCCGCCGAAGGTAAAGGCTCCAATTTTCAAAAAGACAAGGAAAAACTTAAATAGTTGCGTCATAGTCTACCTCCCGATGCTTTTTACACTTACATGTATATTCTATTATCCTTTGGCTTGAATTGAAAGAAAAACTTAGTTCCAAACAGAAAAGCCGGCCTAATGCCGGCCTTTCCCTAATCGTTATATACCTTAAGAGCAGCCTGTATTGCAGCGCCTACGTCCACCTTATGGCCCTGCTGTCCCATACCGTCAGCCAGTGCGGCCAGAAGCAGCAGCACATTATTCCTTCTGGAGGACTCGCCCATTAGACCTATTCTCCATGCCTTGCCCTTGAAGTCTCCAAGTCCGCCTCCTATTTCTATACCGTATTTATCAAGCAGGTGCTTCCTTACCCCTGCATCCTCCACCCCATCGGGTATGTTTACCGCATTAAGGGTGGGCAGCCTGTAGCCTTCGGGAGCAACCATGGACAGTCCCATTGCCTCTGCCCCCTTTATAAAAGCTTCGGAGTTTTGCTTATGCCTTGCGAACCTTACCTCCAGCCCTTCCTCAAGCACTATCTGAAGGGCCTCCCGCAGCCCGTATACCATGTTTATCGGCGCAGTATGGTGGTATACCCTCTCTTTTCCCCAGTAGCCTTGAATCATGCTTAGGTCAAGGTACCAACTCTGTACCTTGGCTTTCCTTTTATTGATTGCTTCTAACGCCCTCTCGTTAAATGTAACGGGAGATAACCCGGGAGGACAGCTTAGGGCTTTCTGTGTCCCGCTGTAGCATGCATCTATTCCCCACTCGTCAACTTTAAGGTCCACCCCTCCCAATGACGTTACCGCATCCACCACGAACAGGGCTCCATATTGTTTTGCTAATTCTGAAATTTCAGTAAGTGGCTGCAGCACACCCGTTGAAGTTTCGGCATGGACTACGGCAACCAGCTTTGCACCTCCTGCCTTTTCAAGAGCCATTTTTACTTGTGCCGGATCTATGGGTTTTCCAAAGGGCGCTTCAACGCTAAAAACTTCGGCTCCGCACCTTCCGGCAATGTCCCTCATCCTTTGACCGAATACCCCCTTGACACAAATTACAACCTTGTCACCCGGTTCGGTCAGGTTTACCAAAGCAGTTTCCATTCCCGCACTTCCGGTACCCGACATGGGCAGAGTGAGCCTGTTTTTCGTCTGAAACACCTTTCTTAAAAGCTCCATGGTCTCATTCATGATTTCTAGGAACTGCGGGTCAAGATGTCCCAACATATTGGATGACATAGCCCTCAAAACCCTTGGCGACGTCTCGACAGGCCCGGGCCCAAGCAAAAGCCTGTACCCCGGTTTTAACTGTTCAAATTCTTTTTGCATAGTAAATCCTCCTCATATTTTATTTATATAATATTCATTAGCCACAAAAACCCAGCCGCCGGGATACTGCCAAAGCTTCGCCTTTAACCTGTTCTATAAAAAGGCCTAATCGTTCTTCCCCAAACCTGGCAGATGGCCCTGAAATACTTATGGATGCAACTATACAGCCGTGTCTGTCTCGCACAGGGGCAGCTATGCACATAACCCCTTCTTCCCTCTCGCCATTGTCCATTGCATAACCTCTATCCCTTACTTTCCTTAATTCTTCCAGGAGCTCCTTCTTGGATAATATGGTGTTTTCCGTATAGCAGGGAAACCCGTTAGCATCAATTATAGACTGAATGCCCTCCTCATCCATCTCAGAAAGAAGCACCTTTCCGGCCCCACTGCAGTGGGGATATACCCAAACCCCCGGTTTGGTGAACATTCTTATCATACGGTCGCTTTCCCTCTGGGCTATATATACTGCCTTGCTTCCATCAATCAGTACAAGATTTGAGGTCTCTCCGGTCTTGTCGGTAAGTTTTTTAAGCGACGGTTCGGTTACGGCAATCAACTCGTTGTCGTCGTGGACAACAAGTCCCAGCCTGTACAGCTTCAGCCCCAGCCTGTATTTTTCGGTGCCGGGATTTTGTTCGAGCACTCCTCTGTTTTCCAGAGTAGTAACAATGCGATGGACCGTACTCTTGTGCAAATCCATTCTCCGGGCAATCTCACTTATACCAAGCTCTCTCTCGTTATACGAAAATAATTCGAGGATATCAAAAGCCCTCTGTATGGAATTAATAAAATAGTTCCCACCCATTGCACGCACCCCCTAGTGTTATCAATAATAGAACGGTGTTCTATTACTTAATTTATTCTATAGCTTTCTTTATATTCCTCTTTTTCGTGCAAAAAAAATCAGCCCGTCGGGCTGATTTTTTTCAGAGGGAGGGTCTGCTTGGTTTTGAAATACTGCTCAGGGCTTCGCCTGCTTCATTCTCATAGATATTTCTTACCGCCAGATCCCCTATTGATACGATACCTACCATCCTGTCCTTTTCCAGTACAGGAAGTCTTCTTATCTGGTTTTGGGCCATCATATCCGCTGCCCTGTGTACATCCATATCGGGTGTGGCGGTTATCAATGATTTGGACATAACTTCATCAACTCTGGTATTTTCAGGAGTTTTCCCGTCCGCAACGTTTCTCATCACAACATCCCTGTCGGTAATTATCCCTACAACCCTGCCGTTTTCCGTCACAGGTATGCAGCCCACATTGAGCTTTTTCATCAATTGGGCGGCCTGTTGTACCGTACTTGTATTTTCTATGCTTTGCACATCCCGTGTCATAATTTCCGATAGTTTCAAAATAGCTCACCCCTTAATATTTTTTAAGCCTTTAAGAATATTATTCTTATTGAGTAGCTAAACTATACAGTAATGAGATAGAGTAAACAAGAATTGGAGGTTTGCCAATGGACAAGACTGTTATAGGACTGTTTCAATCACAAACGCAGATAGACCTGTTAAGGGATGAGCTGAATAATGAAGGAATACCCACCGATACATTATCAATAATCGGTCAAAGGGTTAAGTTTGAGAATGCCACATCCAATCCTAATGCCCGATCCCAGATTTACAGGCAGATAATATCATCCGGGAGCTTTCATGGAAGCAGCTACCAAACTTCAGAGCAGATTTCGGATGAACTTGCCGGTTTTGGTATAGAAAGAGAGCACACTTCCACATATGCAGATAAAATATTCCATGGGGGCATTGGAGTTGTGATAAGGGTAAACGAAGATCAGGCGAGGGTAGCAAGCGGGCGCTTCAGAAATACAGGGGGAAAATATGTAAAGATACAGTAAGGAAAGTCTTTCCTTACTGTATCTTTACAAGGTCTGACAAATTATTCAATAAAAAATCACAATCCACTTCTTTCTTTATCCCTTTGGGGTTGTACCAGCCTGTTTTAAAACCGGCTCTTAATGCGCCCCCCACATCGGTACGAAGGTCGTCACCCACATGAATTATCCGTGACGGATGTGTTTCCAGGAGCCGGGATGTTATTTCAAAGATAAGCGGATTTGGCTTTGCAATGCCCATCTCGTTGGAAAAAACCAGAACATCGAAATGTTGTTCCAAATCATTGTCCTTAAGTATCTTCCTTATCACCCACCCGGGAGTCCGACCGGTATTGCA
The DNA here is from genome assembly GCA_964625335.1 of uncultured Clostridium sp. Classification (GTDB taxonomy): domain Bacteria; phylum Bacillota; class Clostridia; order Ch29; family Ch29; genus CAZGUG01. The sequence goes on from CAZVBE010000010.1 coordinate 70,942, forward strand.
TATAACCGCCAATCTGTACTTTGCCTTTAACTCCTTTAAGATGCCTTCCAAGCCCTCTGCAAAGAAAGGTGGTATATCAAAAAGCGAAGTGGTATAGTACAAAAATAACCTGTTCCACATCGGAAGGGTTGTATTTACTCCAAAGTGCTCCAATATCCAATCCAGTTGTTCCTTAGGCGTAAAATCAATTTCCTTGTCTTCCTGATAGGAATAGCATATTTGTCTGCACTCTGAAAAGGCTTTAAACATATCCTCCCTGCTTATTTTTAAACCGAGCTCCCTTATCCCTGTTGTCATTTTTTCCGCCGCCAGTTCCCGTACCCTCGCAGGTTGACTGTCAACCGCCAGAGTATTCCAAAAATCAAAGGTTATAGCTTCTAAATCCAAAGGATTTTCCTCCCGGTTCATCTATAGAATAGTTTTCCCAATAATGTTTTCTTCCTGCTTCTTTCCTTCTTTAATTGTTCCTTCAGCTCTGCAACCTCGTAGGCCTTTCTCTTGACATCCATTTTGAGTTTTGCATTCTCGCATACAAGTATATCCTTGTCCTTAGACCTGATCTCGTCCGAGAGTTCCCTGATGTTCTGCGTAATTCCCGCCAGCCCCTCCCTGACCTCTTCACTAAACCTATGCAGGCTGTCCTGCAGCTTCTGCTGTGAACTATCCTCCTGCCGCACTGCTGTTCCGGCTACTGCTATCTCCCTGCTGTGGCCGTCCTCCCCTACTATTATTTCAGGGGATTTCAATACTAGCTTTATCTGGTTATTCGTAAGCCCCTTTTCCTGGAGCTGTTTAATATACTGCAACGTTTCCATTTCTTTATAGGAAAAGTATCTGTGCCCTGACTTGTTCCTTGGAATGATAAGATTAAATTCCTTTTCATAAAACCTTATCACATGTGGTTTATAGCCGATCAGCTCAGATACCTGCGAAATTGAAAGTTTCTTCTCATCATTCATAAAACCAAAAGCCTCCTGTCCGGTATCTTATTGTTTTAATTTCTACATATATACATATTTTCCCTCTATGTTTTTTGAACTTTCCAGAAACTACCCTGTCTCCATAAAGGGATGTATACATATTATCGAATAAATTCGCAGGAATCCTAAGCTGTTTAACTATTTATCCGGCTTTTTCTTCTTCCAGAACCCTTTCTATTTCGGTAATCATTTCTTTTGCTTCTCTCATATTTATTTCACCGGATATGAGGCTTTTGTTAATACTGTCCATTGCCTCCATAAACTGTACTTTCATCTGCATAATTTTAACTGTAAGCTCGTTTATCTCAGGTGTTTCTGTTTTGAGCACAGTTTCCCTGATTTCTTTTCTGCCGGCGCTTACGGCCCGTGCAAGTTCTACATCAATTGTCTCTCCTATCTGGGGTACGACTGCGTCAAGGCCTAATTTTTCCGAGATCAGCCCGGCAAAATCTGAAGCCGAGTCCTTTTCACCGTGTACCACAAAAACCTTTTTGGGCTTAACGTCAAATGCCTCCAACCACTTAAAAAGGCCGTCCCTGTCAGCATGGCCTGAGAAGCCTTCAATCTTATATATTTCAGCAGCAACATCGATTTCATCTCCCAAAATTTTAACCTTTGCAGCACCGTCCTCTAAAATCCTTCCGAGGGTGCCCTGGGCCTGGTAGCCCACAAATACAACGCTGGCTTGCGGCCTCCACAGATTGTATTTTAAGTGGTGTTTTATTCGGCCGGCATCACACATTCCGCTGGCGGAAATAATAACCGCCCCGCCTTTTATATTGTTTATCTGCATGGATTCTTCCGCTGCCCTTGTAAAATACAAATCGTCGAATTCAAAGGGATTGTCCCCCGATTTCAGAAGTTTAACAGTATCTTCATCAAAACACTGCGGGTTTTCCTGAAAAATCCTGGTGGCGGAAATGGCTAATGGACTGTCTATAAACACCCTTACCCCTTCAAGGAATTGGTTGCTCTTGTCTTCCTTCAATTCATTCAGGTGATATAAAAGCTCCTGGGTTCTGCCTACGGCAAAGGATGGGATTATGACGTTTCCTCCCCTTTTTACCGTTTTGTCTATTATTTCGCGAAGCCTTTCAACGCTGTCTTCAGCTTTTTCATGCAGGCGGTTTCCGTAGGTGGATTCAATAAAAAGATAATCCGCCTCTTTGATTATTGAAGGATTCTTTAGAATAGGCTGGTTATTTTGTCCCAAATCTCCCGAAAAGACAAGCTTTAAAGTCTCTCCCTTTTCCTTTATCCATATTTCCACTACCGATGAGCCGAGTATATGTCCCGCATCCATAAGCCTTAGGGAAATATCATCGTCTATTTCCAATACATCACCGTAGAATAGATTTTGGAAGCATTGAAGTGACTGCTTTGCGTCTTCTGCGGTATATAAGGGCTGGACCAATTCCTTACCGGCTCTTATTCTTTTCCTGTTCTTCCATTCACTTTCCATCTCCTGAATATGTCCGCTGTCGGGCAGCATAATGGAGCACAGATCAGCAGTCGCCTTAGTTGTGTAAATCGGGCCGTTAAACCCGTCCTTCACCAGCTTGGGTATCCTTCCGCTGTGATCTATGTGTGCGTGAGTCAAAATGGCAAAATCGATTGAATCAACATCGAATTCAAAGGGTTTATCGTTTAGTTCCTCCTCTTTGCCCTGGAATAAACCGCAATCTACCAAAAACTTTTTTTTGTCTGTTTCAATTAAATAGCAGGAGCCTGTCACTATTTCAGCTGCTCCCAAGAATGTTACCTTCATTAATACACCCCCTGCAAAATTTATAAACCTTAATATTCTTCCTATCATATATTATAATATATTATGAAAGGGTACACACCTTTATTTTTGGTATTCTTTAATAATAGCAAGGAACACATTCTTTATATAGATGCAAACAAACAGTATCGCAATATATGCGGTCAGCAATTTCTCCCACTTGACATACCAATATTTTTATTGTATATTATTATTTGTTGTCGCATGTTTGGGGCCTTTAGCTCAGCTGGCAGAGCAACCGGCTCATAACCGGTCGGTCCGGGGTT
>CAZVBE010000011.1:0-67456 GCA_964625335.1 uncultured Clostridium sp.
TTTTGCCTTCTTCCTGTTTTTTTCTTATTCTTGCCAACTAAAATTATACTCTAAGCACGCAATTAACCCAATAGGGCATTTTGAGTCGGAAGAATAGAGCATGGGTCCTGAAGGCAAACTAAGAGGGTTAAGAATACTAAAAGCAAGGATTTTTGAAGACGCAGCCAATAAAGGCGTTTTCCAAGTCCGTATTAGGAGGCAGGATAGAAATGGATACAACACAACATCAGCCGGAGAATATGGCACATCAACACGGCAAGGAGCAGCAGCTGGCGGGCTTCCGTGCCGAGCACAAGGAAGACAAGCTGACTACCAATCAGGGGGTGAACGTCTCGGGTACCGATGATTCCCTTAAGGCAGGGGTACGGGGACCTACCCTGATGGAGGATTTTCATTTCAGGGAGAAACTGACCCATTTCGATCATGAGAGGATACCCGAACGGGTGGTGCATGCCCGGGGGTTTGGTGCCCACGGTTATTTTGAGGTCTATCAGCCTATGAACGAACTGACCAAGGCAAAATTTCTTCAGGACCCGTCGAAAAAGACACCGGTTTTTGTGCGTTTTTCCACTGTGGTGGGTTCCCGGGGCTCGGCTGATACCGTGCGCGATGTCCGGGGGTTTGCTACAAAGTTTTATACCGAGGACGGCAACTACGACCTGGTAGCCAACAATATTCCCGTTTTCTTTATCCAGGATGCTGTTAAGTTTCCGGATGTGGTTCACGCCATAAAGCCGGAACCGCACAATGAGATGCCCCAGGCCTCTGCGGCCCATGATACCTTTTGGGATTTTGTTGTCAGCACGCCAGAGACTGCTCATATGATTATATGGCTGCTCTCGGACAGGGCCATTCCCCGCAGCTTCCGCATGATGGAGGGGTTTGGAGTCAACACGTTCAGGTTTATTAACGACCAGGGCAAGGCGCGCTTTGTCAAGTTTCACTGGAAGCCCATGCTGGGGGTGCATTCCCTTGTCTGGGACGAGGCACAGAAGCTGGCAGGCAAGGACCCTGACTATCACCGGCGGGATCTGTGGGAAGCTATTGAAATGGGCGAGTATCCAGAGTACGAGCTTGGAGTGCAGGTATTGGAGGAAGAAGAGGAGTTCAGCTTCGGGTTTGATATCCTCGATCCTACCAAGTTCTGGCCGGAAGAAGAGATACCTGTCAGGCTTATTGGCAAGATGACTTTAAACCGAAATGTAGACAATTTTTTTGCCGAAACCGAGCAGGTAGCTTTTTGTCCGGGTAATGTTGTACCGGGTATTGATTTTTCAAATGATCCCCTGTTGCAGGGCAGGCTGTTCTCTTACCTCGACACCCAGCTTATCCGTCTGGGCGGGCCGAATTTTCATGAAATTCCAATCAACCGGCCGGTGTCTCCGGTACACAACAACCAGCGGGACGGTTACCACCGCATGACAATCGACAGCGGCAAGGTAAGTTATTTCCCGAATTCCCTCCAGGGGAACACTCCCCGGCCGGTACCGGATACAGAGAACGGATACATTCACCACGCCGAAAAGGTGGACGGACAGAAAGTACGCCAGCGAAGTAACAGCTTTAATGACCATTACAGCCAGGCAACCCTTTTCTGGAACAGCATGTCGGAGCACGAGAAACAGCATATAGTAGAAGCTTTTCATTTCGAGGTCGGCAAGGTTAAAGACAAGCAGGTTAAGCAGAGGGTTGTGGACATGTTCAACAACGTGGACGGGCAGCTGGCAACCCGAATTGCTCAGGGTATCGGAGCAGCGGCGCCGGCGGCGCCCGGCGGGACCGGTATTACCGCTTCATCACCGGCGGTGAGCCAGGAGAACACCATCAGGGATGCAAGGACCAGAAAGGTTGCCATTCTGGCTGAAAACGGGTTTAATTTCACCGAGGTGGCTCAGGTGATGGACGCTTTGAAGGAAGCCGGAATACATGCGGAAATAATCAGCAAGGACCTGGGTATTAAAACAGGTGCCGACGGCCGGCAGCTGGAGGCGTCAAATAACTACATTACTGCCGGGTCAATTATGTACGATGCTGTGTATGTGCCGGGGGGGCAGCAGAGCGCAGCGAGCCTTGCGGCACAGGGTGATACGCTGCACTTTGTAAACGAGGCCTTTAGTCATGCGAAAGCAATTGGGGCAACCAATGAAGGGGTTGACCTGCTCGTTTCTTCACAGATTAAGGGGGTGGCACTGGCCGGAACCGACAACTATGGACAGCCTGTTACCGAACTGGGAGTGGTGACAATCCGAAACACATCGGATATGAACAGCTTCATCCGCGAATTCATAAAAGCCATAGTCCGGCACCGTCACTGGGCGCGCCAAAAACAGAAACAGGTGGTGCCCGCCTGATTAACATTATTTCAGCAGTCAGTCTGCCCGGGACTTTAATCCCTTAACCTGTATCATACAGGGGCAGAAAAACCCTGAAACAGCCCGGAGCTGATTTCAGGGTTTTCCATTTTTCAGACTGCAGATTATTTGCAGGAACATATCCCCGGCCGTATAGAATATAACATATGAGGGTATTTATGATAAAATGAAAGAGAAAATAACCGGAGAAAGAGACAACGATGCCGGAATAAAAATGAAAATTTGAGAAAAGGAGGGAGCGTTATACTGCAAACAATCAATAATGAAAACCAGGTACCGGCCCGGATGCCCAGAAACGATACTCTTAAGCTTATAGCAATGGCAACGATGCTTATTGACCACATTGGCTATATGTTTTTTCCGCAGTACTTAATTTTCAGGTCGGTTGGAAGATTGGCGTTCCCTATATTTGCATATCAGCTGGCGGTTGGTTATGAGAAAACATCAAACTTAAAAAACTACGCGAAGAGGCTGTTTATATTCGGTCTCATATCCCAGATACCCTATTCGTTTTTTTCACCGGAGCTTGAGTTTAAGCCCTTTAACCTGAATATAATGTTTACATTGCTGCTGGCATTGGGCGTTGTTTACCTGTACGACCTGGGCAGGGTAAAGCTGAAAGAATACAGGGAGAGTAAAGACATAAAAAAGGTGATTTATGGTGCGGGTATTCTGTTTGCAGCCTTTATTACAGTGATTTCTCCTGAAGTGCTGGAGATTGTCTGTGAAGCCCGGCTGGATTATGGATTTTACGGACTATTGCTTGTCATGATATTTCATCTGTTTAAGGACAGCAAAGCCAGAACGGTTTTGAGTTATATTATACTATCCTTTATATACACCTATGTTTACGGTGCGAAGGTTTTATCGGCAAACTCCTTAAACTGGTTTGGGGAGCATTATGATATATGGGAAAGCCTTTCAAGCTTTGGCCTGGTGTGGCAAAATATAGTGTATTACAATAACGGATTAATCAGGCTTGAAGGATACTTCTTCCAGGCCAGAAGTATTTTTGCCCTGATACCCATATATCTGTCCGACAGTTTTATCGGCAGGATCAGACTTAACAAGTATACCGCATACTGGTTCTATCCTGTGCATATAGCTATCCTCGTATTAGCTGCCTGTTTATCAAGGGGGTTTCCCCGGTGACATCTGAATATCAACGGATTTATCCCCCTGGCAGCCTTTGTTATTTCTTTATTTCCCTCATCATGTTTTCGGCAAACAGTTTCGCTTCCTCCTCTATACCGGGAACGGCTGCTATTTCTCCCGGGTTGTTTGCAATAGCCATTATTGCGAAATAGGGGGGGAGTCTGAAGCTTTTGTTAATGTTCAGGGCGCCTATAAGCTGTCTGGCTATCGAATCGCTTCCCGAGTTGCCGGATACTATTACCGCAAACATAGTCTTGTCAAAAAACTTCTTTCTCCTGTACAAAGCTGTGAGCCGGTTAATTACAGCCATAAGGTTTGCCGAAACCGAGTCGTTATAATTGGGGCATATCCATACCACCACGTCGGCCCTCTCAATTTCGGGCAGTATTTCCTCTGCCATCACTCCGCCGTAAAAACAGCTTTTTTGCCGGCTGTAGTGTTTACATGTCTTATAGGTGCATCCCTTGCAATCGAGTACCGTGCCGTTTTCCACATGCAGCTCTGCAATATCATCAAAGAACAGGTGTTTTTTTGTCATATTCCAGAGCATAAGGGTGTTTGACGTATTATGGGAGCTGGCATGGACAGCCAGTACCCTTGGTTTTTCTATTGTTGCAATATTATCCTGAAAAAGCCGTTCCCCCAGGTCCCGGCAAAGGCGGCTGCAAATCTCCTCAAGGGGCCGGTCGAGTTTTTTTTGCCAGGTCAGCAAGTTGGTAAGGCCTTCTGTTGCTTCAATAACCGGATTGCCGGGAAAACGGCAGCCCAAACGGTTTGCAAGAAAAATAATATTCTGCGCGGCACTTTTGGTAAAAAGGTCGTTGCTGCTGTGTATCAGGAGCGCTGCCGAGCAGCCCTGCAATGCATCCCTTCCCCTTTTGGACAGCTTGTCAAATAACTGCATAATGGGAATGCTAAATCCGGTCTGGTCGAGTTCTGCCGCAAACAGTATTTTTTTGCCCTGCAGGTCGGGAAGGCTGTCTGTACCGGTTAAGGTTCTTGCGGGAATACCGTCTGTAGCCGCTTTGACCATTACAGAGAGCCTATGGGACATAGGCCCGGGAGCAATAAGGTATACGGTTTTCACAGCATTTCACCCAGCCTTTCGTAGGTTTTCTTAATCCTGTCATACAGAGGTGCGGGCAGATCAAGTGCTTCCACCTCTGTTCCCGAACCCAGCAGCCTGTTCCGGGAGCCCATATATACCCCGCCGATAAAGGTGGAACTGTAGTGCCACATGCCCTTTATCAGGGCTATAAGAGACAGGCTGCCCGACGACAGGGCCGGTGCCACGTAGGGTTTATAACCCTCGCTGCGGACATACATATTGGCGTTACAGGCTTTTTCGGTAAGAAACAGCGACAGCTCCTCATTATAGTTTTTTATGCTGTCGGCGATAACAAGCCCTTCACCGTGGGGGCCAAAGGCCCTTCCTTCTTCGGAAAAATGGGCGCTTTCGGGAGAGCGCATGGCGAAATAGGCGGCCCGGGCATACATTACCCCCAGTCCGTAGCCCCTAATTTGTTCCGGAGCAAGTCCGCCAAAGTCTAAGCTGCCTTTGCTGTCGGTATTGCTCTCTGTAAAGGCTGTCTTGCATAACAAATCAACGGGATCCGAGACCACAGCAAAAACACCCTTGAAACCGGCCTCTCTGGCCTTTTTTGCGTAGGCGGCCACTATCGGTGAGTTGCCCTTAAGCTGCGCCATCCTGACATCCGCAGGGGCGCTTCCTACCGGCGGCACCCCCGCCGATATGCAAAAGACAAACAGGTCGCAGTCAAAGACTTCATCCTCCTTTAGCATATAGACCGGCGGGCCGGCGACGCTGTTACCGGGGGCAAGTATCTGATTGGCTTCGTATTCCCATCTTTTCATATTGCTTAAGCTTCTGCTGTATATTCCAATGCCGGATATGCGGTTGCCCCCCAGCAGGCGCAGGCCGGTAAGCAGCATTCCGCCCACATCTCCAAGCCCTGCTATGTTGACCCTCCATTTTCCCGGCAGGGCGCAGGCAGGTAGGTCACGCCAGTTCGGATATGTCGTATTTACCGATGTTACATTCCTTTTTTCTATGGCATCAAGCAGCCAGCCGGGCAGGTTGGAAGGCCCGTCTCTTCGTAACAGTATTTCTATTCCCTCTTTGTCCGGGAATGCCAGCGAGGGCCGGGATACACAAAAAGCTTTTCTGGAGCTTGACGGCTCCAGGCTGTTCAGGGTATAAACACTGCCCGTACAGTCCGATGCCCGGGCCTGGGATATTTCCTTTATCCCGGCGTATTTGTGTTTTGACACCAGGATTTTGCCCTGGCATTCATAATAGAACATGGGATTACCTCCGTCACTTAATTATGGTATGTTCAATGCGTTTTAACGCTTCCAGGTCATTAAGCAGGTAATGGGACGGATTTATGTTAATATCGTATCTTATATTGGGGCCGCGGTCGGGGCACCGGGGAGGGTTGACCACTTCGCCCAAAAGGTCCAAAGTCAGACTACGTTCATTCATCACCTGGTATTCTTCCTCAAGGGCCGTCATTATATCAATGGAGTTATTGATACATGTTTCGGACAGCGCGAAAATTGACCTGTTGGATACATCGTTGATAAAGGTGGGGGAGGTATAGGGCAGGATCATATTTACCGAGGGTATAAGATTCCATTGGGGGTATATGCCCCTCCACAGGGTATCCCCGCCAAGGAAGGGATATAAGGCGCTTTCATAGAACCATGCCCGCAGCCTCGGAACAAAGTAGGCGCTGTCCACATCCCTGTTCTGGATATCCATTAGTTCCTTGCCCCGTCCGGACAGTATTCCTACTATGAATTTTTTAACCCTAATTCCCTCCCGCTTAAGTAAGGGATCGAGGGCTTTAAACCTGTAACCCTTATGCAGCAGATTGTCCACCAGTATTATTTGACGGTTGAAAGAGCGCAGCATTTTTATCTGGGTTTCCAAGTCCAGATAATAGGGGAAGGGTCCAATTCTGAAGGATTTCATATGTGGCTGAAACAGCTTCTCGGTATGGAGGGATTTGGTCACCGTGTTTGGCACAATCTGATTGTTCAGGATAGTGCCAAAGGGAACGCACACAGAGGAGCCCAGCTTTCTGGGGACCGAAGGAACAGTATCCACTCCGTTTTCAGCGCAAATCTTTTTGGTGAGATTTTGATTAAGCATTCCCATATCAAAGGACAGCAGCAGTTTCCCGGGGTACAGGCCGGAGAGGGCTCTTTGCAGCCTTTTCCTGGAACGGCAAACCGCCTGTTTTACATTGTCGTTATTCCTGAAGGATTCCTTAATTATCGTTGACACGTCCAGGTTAAGGGTGCAGGGGACGTTCATATCAACCAGGTATATGGGCTGGTGCTGATTGCCAAAATACAGCTTTTCAAACCCCTGCAGCTCAAGTACTTCTTCCACTGCCCGGGAAGAATAATCTTCAATGGTGTTTCTGAATACGGCATAGTTGTAATCCTTTGCAAGGCAGTAGCAGAGGGTTTCGGTGAGAATTATCTGTTCAAGATTGTCATGGCCGCACTTTTGGTCGGTAAATATACCGTCTATTACCACTATTCTGCCTACGGTATTATCCCTTATATACTCGGAGGCCATGTTGTTCTGGAACTCTTTGAAAAGCATGCTCAGACGCACCCAGTGAAATAGTGAAAAGCCCAGTATCCTGCCCCCGTTATTTTTTTCCTTAAGCAGCAAAACCCGGGGAGAGGACTTGTTTGAGAAGGCTGTAAGCTTTTTTTGCGCCTCCTTGCTGTCTGCAAACATTTGGGCAGAAAGTTTTTCAAGAAGTTCCTGCCTGGGGTTTTCAATAATTTCCATATCTATGGACACGGGGCTTACAGGGGCTTTGTACTGGGGCTCTCTCCTGTACAGGCCGCTCATGTATATATACTTCTGGGCCAGAGGGTCCACCAGCATTGATATATCCCTGTTTTGGTCAATATAGGTTCTGATTTGGGTTGAACTTATGTCTTCATATTGCGGAGGCAGTGACAGCGTTATTATCTCTCCTTCTATCCTGCCCATTTTTCTGTCCAGTTTTTTGTCGTCTTCTTCGGATGAAAGGGCGCTCCTTCTGTCAAATACTATGTGCGGGAAGGTGTGTATTGAATCCGGGCTTTTCTTATCCTTGTATCCTGAAGCGTGCAGTATCACATCGCTGCCTACGACTATGTATACTTCAGAGTTGGGGAAGCTTTCTCTTAGAGCCCGCAAATCCTCGGGATATGCAATATTTACGGGTATATCCTCGGGGTACAGGAATATACCGGGCTGATCGGCGATGGACATATTGATTATATTCCTGCGGGTAAGATTGGGCTGGGTTCTTTTGGACCATGAAAATTCATCAATCGCAAGGAATACTTCAAAGCCAAGCCGGCGTATCTCCTTTGCAATCTCCTTGTGACCCAGCGAAAAGGGGTCAAAGGTACCCGGGAAAAAGGCTATCTTTTGCGGGTGCTTAAGGTCTATGCTGCCGTAATGGAAGGTATAGGCGGATATGAACTTGTATATACTGTTTAACGCCGATGAATTGATAAACAGCAGCAGTTCACTGTCCCTGTTGTCCGGCAGCAGGGTCAGTATCTTTTTCGCGGTCCGCCTAAATATATGGTTTTTCTGCTCCATATCAAGGTATTCGGAGCCGTATATTTCCTTGCCAATTACACTGAAGGCAATCTGCCTGATCCGCTGGTCGTAATTGACCAGTCCGCCCAGTAAAATTCCCAGCATCTTGGCCAGCCTGCTCTCGTAAAACTCGTCGGCCTGGGGAAAAAGCTGCCTGTATTTAAGATAATAGGATAGGGTTATTCCTGCCGTTTTGAGTATGAGGGAGTTAATACCCAGTCCTGACTGTTTGGTTTTTTCAGTCAGGTAGTCGAGAATCTCGTCCAGCTCCACCGGCTGAAGGTAGAGTATCAACTGTCCCAGGTAATAAGGAATGTACTTGGTGAACTGGTGGCCCTCAAGTTCCAGGGACCTGACCAGTTCCACCGCAATATCGTTTCTCTGCTCGAGGTTTAGGTGGGGGATTATGCGGATAAGCGCATCCCCTGCGCCAATACGCACATCTTCAACGGGGCTGACCTTTATAAGATTGCAAAAGTGCATGGCGGTATAAAAGGCGTTGTTCTTGTCATTGCTCAGGGTATGCTCCAGTAAAAGCTCCACCTGTATCTTTTTTGCAATCTTGCCGGTGGCAGTTTTAAGGTTGCTTAGAAAAATATCCGAAATACTGTCCAGGTCTTCACGGCAGTATGCATTGTACTTTTCGATTGTCGGGCGCCCAAGCCGAAGAAGCTGCGCTATCTTAAACTTAAGATAGTTTTCGGCAGGAAGGTCCGACCGGCTGGTATTCTGGGTTAACAGCTCTTTTAAACCTTGTGCCTGCCTGCAATCTGTTCCAAGGCTTAATATAAGGCTGCGGACAGCATCAAGGGCGGACAAACGCAGACTGTTATCAGCTGAAAAAATTCTTTCAAGGGCGAAATCCGTCATTATTTCCAGCTGCTTTCTCTCGCAAGCGGCGGGGACGGATTTAAGCGTCTCCAGCAAATAGAATTGAGTCTGGAGTTCGGTTGCAGGGTATTTGGAATAGTACTTGCATAAAATCTCCGTATAACTATTTACCGTTTGCGGCTTGCATTGGGCAAAAAGGGAGGCTACCATTACGTTCAGACCGTATCCTATCCAGCTGCGATGAATGGGAATAATTTTATGGTCGGGGTCAATAAAGGCATCAAGATACCTTTGCAGCAGCTGGCAGCTTGTAATGTCGGGAGTGTCCAGAACTGCATCCGGAGGCACTTCCTTGTGGTATTCCTCGTCAAAGGTTGCAATAAGCGTTCCTATCAGCTCGCTGCAGTGCCTTCTGATATCATCCTCCGGGTGGGTTAATTGCTCATACAAAAATTTTATGGTGATTAGTTTTTGTTTTTGCGTCAGATAGGTGGAGTAGTCCTCGAATATGCGCAAATATTCCCGCAAGCTTTTCCAATTCTTTTCACTGCGGGCGGATTCCAGTATTGCGTTTAGTGAAAACTCGTTCCGAAGCCTGTACATGGTGTTAATGTTATGTCGTATTGACTGGTACTTTAAATTTTGTACCACCTGCTGCCCGTGCATCAGGGCATAATAACCCCTGGCCTTCGGGAGAGAGATTGGGGTATCCGCCCGGGTGTCGGGGTCTGTTCTTATACCCAGGCTTACCATATAGTCCTCAAAATCCTTGAGTTTTGCAAACACCTTTCTGTATCTCTTCTCCTTTTTATCATCCAGGTTATCCAGCTTCCCGAGTACTATATCAAAGGAATCCGCCAGGGAAAACATGTGCATCCTGCCCTTGTTTTTCCCGCAGGGGCTGGTTTTTACCCTGAAATCCGAATAGATGAGGATAAGGGATTCGAGGGACAGATTTTCGATTTCGAGGTCCCAGGTGGAATGATTTATAGCAATATTTCTTATATATACAATACCGTGTTTTTTAAACCACTGGTCGGTATAATAATAGTGCAGGTAGGGGACTCTTTTCAGTTCGGCGCCTCTGCAGCCGTATTTTCCAATGTCGTGTCCTGCTGCGGCTCCCGAAACTCTTCCGAGGTCTGTAGGCAGCCCCAATTCCTTGAACTGACGAGCTATAAACAGGGAAAGGTAATGTACCCCGCATATATGGTCGAGGGTATTGTGACCCATAAGCTCTCCATTTAATTTCATCATTTCGTATATATATTCACTGTCAAAGGCTTTTAAGAAAAGCCGGTATTCATCAGGGTCTTCCAGCTCGGCCTGCTCACCCGGCGATAATGGTTCAAGGGGGTATTTGCTCTGCCAGGTGCCGTCATCCGAGGATTGCTGCAGATTGCAAATTTTCCTGAGCATTTGCAGATACACGCTGCACGCACCGTCAAGGCTGTTGTTTAAGCTGGTTTCCAGCGCCTGGGGGAAGGATTTGCCTATGGCATACTGGTATATGTATTCCAGCCAGTTGTCGGGGACGTCATTGCCGGCCAGTTCATTAAGCATATCCCTGCACAGCTCGAAGACTGCGCTGCAGCTGTAATCCCTGGTTTTGAGCATTTTGTCCATTTGTTTGACAAAGGAGGCTTTCTCAATATGTTTTTTTATGAACGCCCTGTTTATGGTATCGGGGTAGGCTTTTTTCAGCTCCAAAAGGGATGCGAAAAACTCTCTGTTAAGATCGGACAGCAAAGCGTTATCCATAGAAATACTCCTTTCTTTACCGGGACAGTTTTTATTCTCTCTTTGATTAGGGTTTTCTACACATAAGCGGCGTATTCCTCCACTGCAAAAAAAAGAATGGTCAGGAAAAAGCAGTGAAATGTGGAAAGGGAGTTTCACTTTTGCTTTTGCCTGCCAGTAGTGTCCGGTTATCCCCGGATTTTTTTGTATAAGCCAAAACGGGTTAACTCCACTTAAGGCTTTGTAATATCTGACGGTTTAAGGCCGCTTATGTTCCTGACCGAATTGGTATGCTCATAGGGTTGGGTGAAAAATCCGGTTAATCATGGTTAACGGTTTGGCAAAAAGAGTATAATATAACTATATGGAAAATTTATAACAAACCAATACAGAGGTGTAAGAATATGAAAAGCGGATACATAGTAATAGCGCTTGTTATAGCATTAGTAATAGCCTTGGCATATGTTTATATGAACCCTGCCGAAAATGGGGAAACCGGAGAAAACGGTAACGGATTACAGACCCCCCCGGAAGACCAAAACGACAGGGTTTCCCAGCAATTGGTTGAGATTTTTCCCGGAAGAACAGGTTACGAATGGTATTATTCAGGGTTTGCGGAATACAGCCATCACATGAGGCTGGATAATATCTCGGGAAATACCGACACCCAGGAAATCCTGGTTTACGAGGTGTCCGGAGAGGTAGACGACCCTTCGGGCGGGGAAGGGCCGGGGGATTTCGGCCTTGAACTGGAATACAGAATAACCTCGGACACTGTGACCGAGAGGATAATCCGCGGGGAAAAGCTTATCCATGTATTCGAGGAACTGCAGCTGTTAAGGCTGCCCCTTGAGGCCGGCAGCAGGTGGGAGCAGACGGTAAAAAGCGGCGAAGGGGAAGCTGACCTTACGGCCGAGATACTGTCGGCAGAAGCCGAGGAAGAGGAAGGCCCCATTGTCTACAGAGTGAGGTACACCGTTCCTATGGAGAATATGCCCGACGGGATTTACGTTGAGGAACGCGCATTTACCGAAGGGGTGGGTGTGACTTACTATGCAAGGACCCTGGGCGAAGAGTACGATTTTATGTTTGAATATTTTATATTTGACCCTGACAAACAATGACATTACAAATAATGATATTGATTATGACCGCGAAAACGGTTATAATAGTAGCACAATAAGATGCGGATATAGCTCAGTGGCAGAGCACCGGCTTCCCAAGCCGGTAATGCGGGTTCGATTCCCGTTATCCGCTCCATCTTTCGGGGCGATAGCTCAGTTGGGAGAGCGCTACCTTGACATGGTAGAGGTTTCGCAGGTTCGATCCCTGTTCGCCCCACCACATTCAGCTGTCATTGCAATAGGGAGAGGTTCTTCCCTGTTGCATTATTTTTTTTGATAAATTACATATTTTTCTAAAGGATTTCCCGGATCTTTGTTTAATTTTATAGTGTGGAACTTTTTTTCTTGCTTTGCTTAATTTTCTTCCGGAGGTAAAAATGAAGAAGGCAATTACCAAAACACAGGAAAACCATATAACCGTTGTGTTGATTTCTGACCCCGATAAGGGTGTGAAAAAAATACGTATCAGCAAAGTGCTTTTGAAATGCACCGCGCTGGTTGCAGCGGTATTTTTAACATATAGCGTTGCCCTGTCAACGGGTTACTTGTATTTGGACCAAAACCATAAAATCGCCCTTGACAGGATTGAATACCTGGAAAACGACAACGAGAGGCAGAGCATAGAAATAGCAGGCCTATATAATTATAGCGATACGGTAAAGAAAAAGATGGAGAACCTTATAGAATTTGACGGCGAAGTCAGAAGCATGGTTGGCCTCACAAGCGACAGCGATAAGAGGCTGGAGGAGTTTCAGGGTACGCTTATAGCATCCAGGGGCGGTGTCCAAAGGTTTGCCGGGGACGGAAGTGCGGAGTTTGCCGGGGTCAGAGTGCAACAGCCGGTAATGATGAGTTCGGTCAATCAATTGCAGTTGGCGGATTCAGTGCATGTGTTATCCAGCCAGATGGATGTTCAGCAGGAACAGTTGGATAAGCTGTTAACCGACGTAGATGCCAGGCTCAAATACCTTGAAGCCAGGCCTTCCTTCCTGCCGGTATCCGGGACAATCACTTCCAGGTTTGGGGGCAGGAGGCATCCCTTCAGCAGGGCATACGACTTCCATGAAGCCGTAGATATCGCCGCCAAATCGGGTACTTCTATAAGGGCACCGGGGAAGGGAGTTGTGACCTTTTCGGGAAGGAAGAGCGGATACGGGAATATGGTGGTAATAAATCACGGATACGGCATCATAACCCGTTATGCACATAACAGTACCAACCTGGTGAAGGTGGGCGACAGGGTTTCAAAGGGACAGGTGATTGCCAGGGTAGGCAGCACCGGGGTTAGCACCGGCCCCCACGTTCACTTTGAGGTAGAAGTGAACGGAAAGGCAGTGGACCCGATTAAGTTTGTGAACAGCAGCTCGTAGGGCTGATATGGTTATTATAGACAGAGAGCGTTGAGTTCCGTAATAAACGGAGCTCTTTTTATTTGTGATTCCATTAATTTCCCTTGACAATTATGCATATATGTTGCATAATTGTCTTTAAAATATCTTTTGGCAAAGGCAGCGAAGGGAAACAGTACGCGAGAGCTAATTTTCAGAGAGCCGGTGGCAGGTGTGAACCGGCATGCGGCCCGCCGGAATCCGTCCCGGAGCCTTAGAAGTGAAAATTAAGTAGTTTCTAACGGTTGACCCCGTTAAAGGTCATGAGTTGCCGGCAAGCTAAAATTAGGTGGTACCACGTGGGTAAATACCCCCGTCCTATAAGGGACGGGGTTTTTTTGTCCCCGATTGATAAGTTTTCGGATCAGGGACATCCAGAATATATACTTTTATAAAAAGGAAGGAAGCGATTGTTTTGAACAAGAGACTTATGACACCGGGACCCACTCCTTTGCCTCCACAGGTAATAGAGGCTTTGGGGCAGCAGGTTTTGCACCACAGGACGAAGGAATATGCCGAAGTTTTTGAAAGGCTTAACAGCGGCCTTAAATATGTTTTTGCCACCGATTATACGGTGGCCACCCTTACCGCCTCGGGCACCGGTGGAATGGAAGCCGCTGTCACCAACTGCTTTTGTCCGGGGGACAGGGTACTCCTTGTATCTTCAGGGGTGTTTTCGGAAAGGTTTTATGACATATGCCGGTGCATGGAACTTAAGGTGGAAAAGCTGGAAGTTCCGTGGGGGAAGGGCATTGGTGCACAGGAAGTGATGGCGCGGCTTGATAACGGCATAAAGGGGGTTATCGTCACCCATAATGAGACCTCAACCGCTGCCTGCAACGATATTGAGTCCATAGGCAAAGCCCTTGAGGGGACGGATGTTTTGTATATAGTGGATGCCGTCAGCTCCCTTGGGGGCATGGAGGTAAGGCCTGAAAAGTGGGGGATAGACATTGCGGTTACTTCCTCCCAGAAGGCTCTCATGTGCCCTCCCGGGCTTACCTTTCTGTCAATAAGCTCCAGGGCGATGGAAGCGGCGCGCAGAAACAAATCCCGCCGTCACTACTGGGACCTGTGCAAGGTGGTGGACTTTATGGGCAAACAACCTCCCCAGCACCCCTTTACCCCTGCGGTAAACTTAGTCAGGGCTTCTCTTGAGGCGATTACGCTGATACAAAGGGAAGGGCTGGAAAACGTCTGGCGCAGGCATAGAAGGATGGGACATATGACCAGGACGGGGGTTAAGGCGATGGGCCTTGGGCTGTTTGCCGGGGAAGGCAGCGCATCAGATACATTAACGGCGGTTAATGTTCCCGACGGTATAAATGCAGGCGATATTGTAAAGCGTATGGAGCAGGATTTCGGACTGGTTATTGCAGGGGGCAACAAAAACCTTAAGGGCAGGATAATAAGGATAGCCCATATGGGCTATATATCCGAAAGGGATGTCCTGGATACCCTGCAGGGCCTTGAGCAGATTCTTATTGATTTGGGCTGTCCTGTCAATAGGGGCAGGGCATACACGGCGGCTAAACAAATAATTGACACAGGGGGCACAGTATAATGAGGGTAATAGTAACTGAAAGGATTGCACAGACCGGAATAGATATACTCAAGAAAAAGGCGGATGTGGATGTAAGGCTTAAGATTGGAAGAGATGAACTGTTAAAAATAATAGAGGAATACCAGGGTATTATCGTGCGAAGTGCCACCATGGTGGACAGCGAACTGCTTGCAGCGGCCAAAAACCTGAAGGTTGTCGGCAGGGCGGGTAACGGTATAGACAATATAGACCTGGATGCGGCTACCCAGGCGGGGGTGGTTGTTGTTAATACTGCAGAAAGCAATTCGGTTTCCGCCGCAGAGCATACCATAGGCATGATGCTTGCGTCCTGTCGCAACACATGCAGCGCGAACCAGTATATTAAGTCGGGCAACTGGGACCGCAGCCCGTTCAAAGGAAACGAACTGTACGGCAAGACGGTTGGCATAATAGGCCTTGGCAGGATTGGCGGACTGGTGGCTTCCAGGCTCCAGGCCTTTAATATGAAAACAATCGCCTATGACCCGTACATTCCCGGAGGCAGGTTTGAGCTTCTTGGGGTTGAAAAGATGGAAAAGCTGGAGGACTTGCTGGCCCGGGCGGATATAATTACCGTCCATACTCCCAAGACCGAGGAAACCATAGGTATGCTGGGGGATAAGGAATTTGAAATTATGAAGGACGGGGTGAGACTTGTCAATTGCGCCAGGGGCGGCATTATCGGGGAAAAGGCGCTGCACAGGGCTCTTGAAAGCGGCAAGGCGGCCAGCGCAGCCCTTGATGTATTCGAACAGGAGCCCTGCCCGGACAATCCGCTGTTTAGCTTTGACAATACCGTTGTAACTCCCCATCTGGGTGCCGATACCTTGGAAGCACAGAACAAGGTGGGTATAAACATTGCAAACCAGGTGCTGGATGCCCTTGAGGGCAAGCTTGTTACAAACGCAGTCAATATGCCAAGCCTTCCGGACAAGGATATGGAATACTTGAAGCCTTACCTGCTGCTGGCGGAAAAGCTGGGCAGGCTTTACTACCAGCTGGAGAAAAGGCCCATAAGCAAAGTTGAGATTAAATACCGCGGCGGGATTGTGGAGCATAAGACAGGTCCCTTAACCCTTGCCTATCTTAAGGGCCTGCTTGAGCCGGTGGTAAAGGAAAGGGTTAACTATGTCAATGCAAAGCACCTGGCCAAGAGCAGGGGTATAAACGTGCTGGAGAGCCTGGACAGTAGCGCCAGCGAATATACAGACCTTATAGAGGTTAAGGTAAGCAACGGTCACAGCACCTTTACCATGGCGGGGACTCTTTTCGGCATGAGGGAGCCCCGGATAGTGGAACTCAACGGTTATAAAATTGACATGGAACCGGCACCATACATGCTTCTAATAAGGAACGAGGACAAGCCGGGGGTTATCGGCAGTATAGGTACCATTATGGGCGTAAGCAAAATAAACATTGCCACAATGAGGGTAAGCAGGAACTCAAAGGGAGGTAAGGCTCTTATGGTGCTGAATGTGGACGGTTTGGTGCCCAAGGATGTAATAGGCATGGTAAAGAAGGTGGATGGCATAACCGAAGTAAACTTTATAAAGCTGTAGTATATCTGGTATAATATAGTTGGATAAGCCGGATGAATGTATAATTTCAAGTATATGACTTTATAAAGAGGCGATAGGTATGAAGGTCAGCGAAATATATGACGGAGATTATGCCATAGTAGACGTGAGGTCGCCGGGTGAGTTCCAAAAAGGTTCGATACCCGGTGCCGTGAACATACCACTTTTTGACGATGAAGAGAGGGATTTAATTGGTACCCTGTACAAAAAAGAAGGTACAAGACAGGCAAAGAAACGGGGTATTGAAGTGGTATCGGCGAAGCTGGCGGATATCTACGGGAAAATAGATTCAGAGGAGGAAAAGGGGAAGGAGATAGTGGTGTTCTGCTCAAGGGGAGGCATGCGGAGCGGGTCGATTGTCCGGCTGCTTGATTCCCTGGGGCACAGGGTGCATCAGCTTGAGGGCGGGTACAAGGAATACAGAAGATACGTTCTTGATAACCTGAATGCCTTGATTGATTCGAAAAAGGTTGTGGTTATCCACGGCAACACCGGAACGGGCAAGACAGAGCTGCTCAAAATATTGCGGGGGCAGGGCTTCCCGTCGGTGGACCTGGAGGATATGGCCAACAGCCGGGGCTCAATCTTTGGCACGGTTGGGCTTGGCCGGCCCCGGTATCAGAAGGCTTTTGAAGCATTGCTCTTTGAAAGGATAAGGGAAATTGACGGGGAATATATTATAGTGGAGTCCGAAAGCCCAAGGGTAGGAAGGGTATACCTGCCCAATGCCCTGGTGGATAAAATGAGAACGGGGATCCATATACTGGTGGAGTGCAAAATGCAGCAGAGAATAAAAAGAATAGTCGATGAATACATAAGTATACAAAGGGATGATGTTCTGGAGGAAATAAGGGACTCGATAAACAGGCTCAAGGGAGAACTGGGCAAAAAGAAGGCAGATATACTTCTTGTACTGCTGGAGCAAGGGAATTACGAAAAGATTGTAAGTATTCTGCTGGCAGAGCATTATGACCCCAAATACTATCATTCCGAGAAAAATTATGACTATGTTTTAAAACTTGGAAGCGACAATGTGGAAGAATGCGCAGGAACTATTGCGGAGTTTCTTAACAGCCGGTTCAAAAAACATTAGGGACGGTTCTTTTTGTTTCTACTAAATGTTGGGGGGGTATTAATGAAGGGAATAAGGTTTTTGACCAGAACAGCTCTGCTTTTGGCACTGACGGCAGCATTTCAGATGATAAGGCCTCTGCTCTCGCTTCCTCCGATGGCATCCAATTTTATCGTTGGCAGCCTTGTCAATGCATCACTGGCGGCGGCGTCTGTCCTGGTAGGGGCATGGAGCGGGATAGTTATCAGTATTTTAGCGCCAATAATAGCCCTTTTTCAGCAGCACATTGTTTTTCCCTGGCTTGTGCCCATTATAGCCGGAGGCAATGCCGTCTATGTGCTTATATACGGCTGGTGGTACAGAAAGAACAAGCCTGTCGGAATAGCCCTGGCTTCGGGGCTCAAATTCCTGCTTCTTTATTTTTTGGTAAGTACAGCGGTAAACATACTGGTTGTACCGCAGCCTGCGGCCGGCACCCTAAGCTTTATGTTTGGCTGGCCCCAGTTTGTAACGGCGGTGGCAGGCGGATTGGCCGCCCTGCCGGTAATAAGGAGATTGGATTAACGGATTCCGGCTGGTGCCGGATTTTTTTTTGTTTTGGGGAGAGAATAAATATAGCTCCGGAGAGAGCTGCGGCGAATAGAAGCAGACGTTGGTTTATGCAGATAAGGGTTGATGCGGAGGTGGTAATATTACAAGAAAGATCGCCATTCAAAAAGGACTGGAGAATATTACACAGGAAGTGGTAAGGCATGGCTATCAGGTTACCGATATTGACGATACGGGAGATACAATAGATGCAATTATTTATTCGGCTTCCCTTGGCAATAACGATTACCGGGCGGATTCCACCGATATTGAAACCGGAGGCAACAATAAGTTTGTTGCCATGATAAATGCCGATGAGAAATCGGTGGAAGAGATAATTTCCATGCTTGGCAGTATAAGAGGGTATTGATGTGTTGGCAGCAAAATAATATAATAAAGCTGGTATGTATAACAGGTGTCTTGTGACGGATGCCGGCTGCCGATAGTTTAATATTATGAATGACAATGGATTGCAGGTGCCCCGATGGGGAGAATAGGGAACCGGGTGGAAATCCCGGGCGGACCCGCCACTGTAATGCTGAGCCTAACCTGAATGATGCCACTGGGTTTTTGTGCCCGGGAAGGTCCGGGAAGGGGCGATGAAGCGGAAGCCAGGAGACCTGCCTGCGATACCCATGCCGGTGGGTGACGGTAAAGCTCACAGTTCTGTTGAACTGTGGGCTTTTTGCTGTGCAGGGATACAAACCAAACAATATAAGGAGGTTATTGGTTGATGAAATTATTGGATAAGGTGAATAAGGGTATCAGACCGCCTGACCGGGACAAGATGAAAGAGGCAAGGGAAAGGGTGGATAACCTGACAAAACCCCTGGGCAGCCTTGGAAGGCTGGAGGAAATCGCCGTACGGCTCTGTGGTATAACAGGCACTTTGGAACCCGAGATGAGCAAAAAAACGCTAATAGTTATGGCGGCGGATAACGGGGTTTACTGCGAAGGGGTTGCTGCCTATCCCCAGCAGGTGACCTCATTAATAGCCAGGGGCATGGTGGATGGGACCGCAGGGGTGGCAGTGTTTGCACGGATGCTGGACGTCAACGTTAGGGTGATTGATATTGGCATGAAGGAGGCCTTTGGCTGTCAGGGTATAGTAAACAAAAAAATAAAGCCGGGCACCGCCAATATGGCAGAAGGCCCGGCCATGACAAGGAGTGAGGCGGTACAGGCAATACGAACGGGTATTGAGGCGGTATTTGAGGCGGCAGCTTCGGGAAGCCAAATAATAGCCACCGGGGAGGTGGGCATAGGGAATACAACCTCCAGCAGCGCAGTACTGGCTTCTCTGGAAGGACTGGACCCCGCCCAAACCACCGGAAGGGGAGCGGGCCTTGACCAAAGCGGCCTTGCCGGTAAAATTAAGGTGGTAGAAAGGGCCATCAGGGAAAACAGGCCGGACGCCGGTGACGCAATAGATGTCATCAGCAAGGTGGGCGGCCTTGACATAGCCGGCATGGCAGGCATTTACCTGGGAGCTGCATATATGAGAATACCTGTGGTAATAGACGGTTTTATTTCATCGGTGGCTGCTCTGGCAGCGGCAAGGATTAATCCCCTTTCGACCGGATATATGTTTCCTTCCCATCTTTCCGCCGAAAAGGGCGGGAGTATTGTATTGGAGCGTCTGGGTCTAAAGCCCTACCTGGATTTGGATATGAGGCTGGGAGAGGGCAGCGGCGCCGTATTGGCCCTTTATATAATCGAAGCGGCGGCCAGGGCGATTACCCAAATGAAAACCTTCGACGAAATAGGAATAAAAAAGGTATAATAAATATAAGCATAGAAAATTTTATATGCAAAGGAAGGTGCAGACATGAAGGTGCTGCTTACAACGCTGAATTCCAAATTCATTCATTCATCCCTTGCCCTTAGATACCTGATGGCGTATTGCAGGGACAAGCCCTATAACCTGGGGTTCAGGGAGTTTACCATAAACGATCCCATCCATACAATAACGGGGGAGATATACAGCGAGACCCCGGATATTGTCGCCTTCTCATGCTATATATGGAACATTACCGAAACACTGACACTTGCCCGCAGGATTAAACAGGTTAAGCGGGATACCGTTATTGTGCTCGGGGGGCCCGAGGTGTCCTACGACGACTGTGCCCTGATGGAGCAGCATCCTTTTATTGATTTCATAGTGAGGGGAGAGGGGGAGGAGACCTTCAGGGAACTGCTGGAATACATTGTGGAAGGCAGAGGGCCAATAGATAATATCCGCGGGATAACCCACAGGTCCGCCGGCAGTGTTGTGAAAAACAAGGACAGGGAATTGATATGCGAACTTGATTCTATTCCTTTTCCCTATGGGTTTGACAGCGAACTTGAAAATAAAATAGTATACTATGAGGCATCGCGGGGCTGTCCCTTTCAGTGCCAGTACTGCCTTTCATCCACCATTAAAGGAGTAAGGTTTTTTCCGGTTGAAAGGGTTAAAAAGGACCTGGACAGACTTATGGAACTTGGGGTAAAGCAGGTTAAGTTTGTGGACAGGACATTCAACTGCAACAGCAGCTTCTCCCGGGAAATATTTGGCCATTTGATTGAAAGGGGAGGCGATATAAATTTCCATTTTGAAATAACCGCCGACCTCCTGGATAAAGAACTCCTTAAGCTTCTTGATACCGCACCGCCGGGCCTTTTCCAGTTTGAGGTGGGCGTGCAGACCACCAACCCGCAGGTCTTGAAGGAAATAAGGAGAGATACCCGGCAGGAGGCGTTATTTCAAAACATAGGGGAGATTTCCAAGGGCAGAAATATCCATCAGCACCTTGACCTTATAGCAGGGCTGCCGGGGGAGGATATGGCCTCCTTTGCAAAGTCCTTTAACCATGTCTTTGGTTTGGCTCCGGATATGCTGCAGCTGGGGTTTCTGAAGCTGCTTAAAGGTTCGGGTATAAGGGAGAGGGCACCGGAATACGGATATGTTTTTACAGCAGAGCCGCCCTATGAAGTCCTGGCCAATGATTGGATGGACTACGGGGATTTGCGCAGGTTAAAGCTTATCGAGCAGGTTTTGGAATACTACTATAACAGCCACGGTTTTGACAATACACTTAAATTTATACTATCCTGTTTTACCGGCGGCCCCTTTGAATTTTTTAAGGACCTGTCCCGATACCTGGAGAATAAAGGGTTGCATCTTTTAAAGCACGGCCGCAGGGAGCTTTATTCGCTGCTTTATGATTACTGTGTGCACCGGTTACAAGCGCCGGAGGCGGCTGTTAATGAGCTGCTCAAACTGGATTTTCTGCTGACCGAAAGGGCCCTGAAGCTGCCGCCGCCGATTAACAGAATAGAGACCCCGTTTTTCAAGCAAAGGTGCTTTGACTTCCTTGGCAGACCCGAAAATATTAGGTTTTATATTCCCGATTATGCGGAGCTTTCTCCAAAGCAAGTTTACAAGCTTGTACATTTTGAGGTTTTTGATTCCTGTATATGCGGGCATGTACCGGAAATTGAGAACAGGGACAATGAAAGGGAAGTAACCGTATTGTTTGATTACAGGAACAAAGACAGATTGAGACAAAAGGCCCGAATAATAATTGTGCAGCTTTGAAGGATATTTACAAGAAACGCAGAAATTATTAGGTCATGGGGGAAAAAGGGGGATTCAGGAGGATGAAGCATTCTGTACTTATAGTTGATGACAGCGGTTTTAATGTAAAAATACTAAAAAACCAATTGGAAGAATACTATGAAGTAATTTCCACTACCGACCCTATGGATGCGGTTAGGGCAGCTGTTGAAAAAAAGCCAAGCATTATTCTTCTGGATGTAATGATGCCCGGGATGGACGGGTACCAACTCTGTAAAATCCTTAAGGATGGTAAAGAAACAGCAAATATCCCGGTTGTTTTTCTTACCTCCAAAGGAAGAGTCCAGGATAAGGTTACCGGATTAGAGGCCGGCGGGGACGATTACATAACAAAGCCCTATGAGTTAAGGGAGCTTTTGGCAAGATTAAATGTGCATATCAGGTTAAGGGAGGCTCAGGACCAGCTCAAACAGCTGTTGGAAGAGAAAAACCTGCTGATTGAGCAGCTTGAAAACCTGTCGCTGCATGATGGCCTGACCAATGTTCATAATAGAAGATATCTTGAAGAATACCTCGAAGGGGCCTTTGAGGAGTGTAAAAGATACGGGCTTGCTTTAACGGTTATTATAACGGATATTGACCACTTCAAAAGTGTTAACGATACCTATGGACATCAGATAGGGGATGAAGTACTCAAAAAATTTACCAAAAGGCTTGAAGATAATATCAGAGGAGCGGATATGCTGGCGCGATATGGCGGGGAGGAATTTGTAGTAGTATTAAAAAACACGGATATAGATGGGGCGGTAGTACTTGCAGAAAAATTAAGGATGATTATAAAGGAGAAGCCCTTTGAAATAGAGGGGCATCGTATAAGCCTTACAGTAAGTTTTGGCATTGCAGGGATGAAAGCCGGTAATTACTCGGATGCAGCGCAATTAATAAGGGATGCCGATATGTATCTTTATAAAGCAAAGAATGAAGGCCGAAACAGGGTTGAATATGAAGGCAGGAAGGAGTAATATTTGACCCGACTATGGGCAAGAATACCGGTAGCACATTATATGAGGTGAATTGGATGGAGCTTTTGTGCCCGCTTTGCAATGGTCTGGAGAGGAAAGTAATTCTGTGTGAAGGATGCGGAAACTGCATGGAGGATAAGGGAGCTATACAGGAATATTTAGATGACTACAGCCCCTATCTTGATCTGGAGATAACCCGCAGGGTGGATGGAGTTCCCGACGATCAGTGCCTGCATATATTTGGATGCGAAGCCTGCGGCTCTATAAAGAAAGTAGCCATTGGAATGATTGAATGCTAGGGAAATAAATGAAGGCCCATGATGATCTTCGCTCCGGCTGATGCACATCCCTACACACCTATATACAATCTTTCGACTGCATACAAGCGTTACGGAACATACACCAACCTTTGCTCGACTATTAAGAGTACCTAAGGAACCTATTGCAATCTCTCGACTGCAATAGGTCCCGGCAGTCAGTCATGCCTAAATTACTTCTGCAAATTTGGAACCCTTAATAGTCTTAACTCGAACATTATACATCCTTTTCGACCATATACCAACAGTTGGGCTGGCATACAGCCTTGGAGGACATATAATGCTCTGCCCGCCGACCAATACCGAACCTTCTTGATCCGGTATTGATCTTTGGCCGAATATTATTGAGCCCTTTCGGACCCAATAACACTCTTGGCTCAACCATCATGGACCCTTCGCTATCTATTATGCGCAAGGGAACAAAAATATATTCTGACCATTAATTGGCAATATGAACAGAGACCGCAGTGCCAGGCGGGGTGCAGCTTTGAACCTATGAAATAAATGGTTTTGGACTTTGACCTTGACATACGTCTTGCCTTGTTTTAATATATATATTGCAACGAAAATTAAACGTGGGGATATGGCGAAGCTGGGATCGCGCCTGAATGGCATTCAGGAGGCCAGGGGTTCGAATCCCCTTATCTCCACCAAATAATCTACCATCTATTGATAAAAAATAATTTATCAGCAGGTGGTTTTATTTTTGCCCAAAAGCCCAGCAATAAAGCCGTTCCTGCTATTCTAGAGGATCGGCTTTAACATTTACTGGGGTCTATTTCGGCGGTCATAAGAAGTAACCTCTGAATTTACCTAGAAAGTTCACAGAGGTTATCGTTGAAAGTTAGCAGGGGTGTGCATATTTTGGGTCAATCGTTGAAAGATTGGATAATCGTTAGAAGATTGCTGATTTTAGCGATCAGTTTGCCGTTTTTGCACCTAAAAAGTAATTACTATAGCAACTAAAAATATATGTAGAAAATAATTTAATATTAAAGTTGTAAAAATAATTACTTTATGTTATAATAAATGCCATATTAAGGCAAAGGAGGAGTAACCAGTTGGTTGAGAAAAAAGCTAAATCAAAGATGCCAATGGAGCATCTCAACATTGCAGAGTTCAACCGTGGCCAATCCTCAAAGCTGATAAGAGGCCTGGTCGCAGATGACAAGACGGCGTTCATTCAAAAAAACGGTAAGCCTATCGCAGTTGTTATGTCCAATGCTCGCTATGAACGATTGCTAAAGAAGGGGGTCGATATCAATGAATATTAACATATCCGAAAAATCCAACTTTATATGGAAAATAGCGGACTTGCTTCGCGGCGATTACAAGCAGAGCGAGTATGGTGATGTTATTTTGCCGTTTACCGTGCTTTGCCGTTTGGATAGCGTACTTGCTCCAACGAAAGATGCGGTTCTGGAGGTAAACAGAACCTGCAAATTTAAAAACAAGGCTCCGTTTTTAATGAAAGCAACAAAAACAGAGAGTGTGCCTGAAGGCTATAGGTTTTATAACGTCAGTGAATTCACTTTTGCCAAACTGAAAAACGATGCTACTAACATCGCGGATAATCTCACCGATTACATAAAGGGTTTCTCGGAGAATGCCCGGACGATATTGGAGTCTTTTGATATATACTCGCAGATTGCGCGGCTCGACAGGGCAAACTTGCTGTACCTTGTAATTTGTAAGTTTGTGGACGATATAGACCTACACCCCGACCGCGTAAAAAATAATGAGATGGGTTATATTTTCGAGGAACTCATCCGCAAGTTTTCGGAAATGTCCAATGAAACCGCAGGTGAACACTTCACTCCGCGTGAGGTTATTCGCCTGATGGTATCTATGCTATTTAACCCAGATTTGGATAAAATTATTGACCCGGCGTTTATGGCGAAGCTGTACGACCCGGCAGCTGGAACGGGTGGGATGCTTTCGGCGGCAATAGAATATGCAGCAGAGCATTCTCCGTCAGCCATCATACGGGTTTACGGGCAAGAACTGAATGAGAAAACCTATGCCATATGTAAATCCGACACGATGATTAAAGGCGATGGCTACGAAAACATTCATCTCGGAAACAGTTTCACCGAGGATGCTTTGCCTATGGAGCGGTTTCACTATATGCTCTGCAATCCGCCGTTCGGCGTAGAATGGAAAAAGTATGAGAAGTTCATCCGCGATGAATCCGAGGACAAGGGCTTCGCCGGGCGTTTCGGCGCAGGACTGCCCCGCGTGTCAGACGGTTCATTGTTGTTTTTGCAACATATGATAAGCAAAATGATGGAATATGACCCCGAAGCCGATGGAGTCACCGGCTGCCGTCTAGGCATTGTCTTCAACGGCTCACCGCTCTTTACGGGCGATGCCGGAAGTGGTGAAAGCGAAATCCGCAAGTGGATTATTGAGAATGGCTGGCTCGAAACCATCATCGCACTCCCCGATCAGCTTTTCTATAACACGGGCATCTTAACCTATGTATGGATTGTGACGAATCGCAAAAAGGGCATACGAAAGGGCAAAATCCAGTTGATTGACGGCACGTCCTTTTTTGAGCGAATGAGGAAACCACTCGGCGAAAAGCGCAAGATGTTGAACGAAACCCACATCGCTGAACTCACTAAAATCTACGGCAATTTTGTGGATGGTGAGTATTGCAAAATATTTGATGAGGATGACTTCGCCTACTGGAAGGTCACAGTGGAACGCCCGCTCCGGCTGAATTTTCAAGCCTCGCCGGAGCGCATTGAGCGTATCCGTGAGCAAACGGCGTTTGCCAACCTCGCCAAGAGCCGTAAACGCAAGGCGGAGGAAATCGCTAAAGAAGTCGCTGAGGGTGTAAAGCAACAGGAAGCAATCCTCGCCGCCATCACCACGATTGACGGTTCCGTATTGTACAAGAACCGTGCCGAGTTCTCCAAGCTGCTCCAGAAGGCATTGAAAAAAGCGGGGCTTGATGTAAAAGCGCCTCTCATGAAAGCTATCCTTGCCGGACTGTCTGAGAAGGACGAAACCGCCGGAATTTGCACCGATGCCAAGGGGAATCCTGAACCTGATACAGATTTGCGCGACACCGAGCAAATACCATTCACAAGAATAGTGCCGGAAAAAGAAGCCATCGACGATTACATCGAGCGGGAGGTCAAACCTTATGCGCCCGATGCATGGGTGGATTATTCCAAAACAAAAAAAGGCTATGAAATCCCGTTCACGCGTCACTTCTATAAATATGAGGAACTCGGCGATTCCGAAGAAACCTTGCTTGAAATCCATTCGCTGGGTGAGCGGATTCAGTCAGGGATTAATCGGTTGTTTGCGGAGGAGGTGTGAGTGTGGATAACTGCAATCAGCGATATCCGTGGATTGGAGTAATACCAGCTTCTTGGGATATAGTTCGCATTAAGCATATAGTTGCTTCTGAACCAAATTCAATGGTGGATGGACCCTTCGGATCAGACCTCAAGAACGAAGAATACGTCTTAGATGGGGTTCCTATTATCCAATTAAACAACATTGGCATTGGTTACCACAATATCGAAAATCTGAAGTTTATTACAGAAGAAAAAGCCGACCAGTTAAGTCGGCATAGAATTTGGCCGGGTGATGTCGTTATGGCAAAAATGGCTGATCCGGTTGCGCGGGGGACCATTGTGTCTGATGTGTACCCCTGTTATATCATATCCGCAGATTGTGTGAGGATAAAATTATCAAATGCCTGTCTACCACAGTTTCTCGTTTATGCATTGAATTCTTTTGTTAAACACGAAGCAGAACTGTTGGCCACAGGTACAACCCGAACGAGAATCAACCTTGGCATCGCAAAAAATCTGCATGTTGTTTTGCCTAACCTTGAAATTCAACAGACAATCGTGCAGCATCTCGACCGCCGAACCGCCGAAATTGACAGCTTACTCGCCGACCTGCACGCCCAAGCGAAGATGCTCGACCGCTACAAGCGGGAACTCATTGCCGATGTGGTTACAAGTGGTTTGGATAAAGCCGCACTACGAAAAGATAGCGGCGCAGATTGGATTGGTAAAGTGCCGTCACATTGGGAAATGACCACGCTGCGAGCCTTCCTAAAAGCCGTGAGCGTTAAGAATAGTGTCGATTTACCATTGCTCTCAGTCGAGCGTGAGAAAGGCGTTGTTGACCGTGAAACGGAAGGCTCGGAGAATAATCACAACCGCATTCCCGATGACTTAAGTAATTATAAGGTTGTTCGCACAGGGGATTTTGTTATGAACAAGATGAAGGCTTGGCGCGGATCCTATGGAGTTTCAAGATATGACGGAATCGTAAGCCCGGCGTACTTTGTGTTTGCCTTGAATTTCCCAAACCCAGCCTTCTTTAATTACGCAATACGAAGTACGAAGTATATTGGTTTTTTTGGACGGGATTCATACGGTATCCGTACCGACCAGTGGGATTTCAAAATCGAGCGGATTAAGAATATACCCTTTGCAGTACCGCCAGTTGAAGAACAACAAGCAATAGTCGAGTATCTTGACGACAAAATCCCATTGATTGAAGGTTTAATCGCAGACATCAACGAGCAGATAGAAAAGCTGAAGCAATACCGCCAGATCATCATCCACGATGCGGTCACGGGTAAAATTAAGGTAACGGAGGGATAGGAAATGACTATAGATACAAAAGAGCGAACCTTTGAACAGGAAATTGAATACTGGCTGACGAACGGTGCGAAAAAAAACGACCGATACGTCAAGGGCAGTCCCTCCGCGTTTAGCCGTGAATTGGCGATGGATACAGGGGCGGTTATCGCTTTTGTGAAAGATTCACAGCCTAAAGCATGGGTGGATTTGGAAAAACGTCACGGCGCGGATGTGGAGCGGGAGTTTTTGAAGCGCTTGTGCGCCGAACTTGACAAGCGTGGGATGATTGATGTGCTTCGCCACGGAATCGTTGATCTTGGTGTGCCCATTCGGCTCGCCTATTTCAAGCCGGGAAGTGGTATGAACAAGAGCCTTTCGGATTTGTACGATAAAAACGTCCTCCAAATAACACGTCAGGTCAAATACAGTACCGCTAACGAAAACTCTATCGATACGGTCATCTTTCTGAACGGACTTCCGATTATTACCATTGAACTCAAGAACCCGCTCACGGGGCAGACATACAAAAACGCCATAGACCAGTATAAAAATGACCGCAACCCGCGTGAATTATTGCTCGCTTCCAAAAAGCGGGCTATCGTGCATTTCGCTGTGGATACCGAGGAAGTCTGGATGACAACGTGGCTTAAGAAGCTGGATACAGTTTTTCTCCCGTTCAACAAAGGCTACGACAAGGGAGCGGGCAACCCGCCTGTGAAGGGCGATTACCGCACCTCATACCTTTGGAAGGAAGTCATGCGGAAGGACAGCTTGCTCGACATCCTCCATCGCTTTGTCCAGCTAACAAAAGACGAGAAAACAGGTAAAGAGAAGCTGATATTCCCGCGCTATCACCAGTTGGACGCAGTGCGCGAGATCGTGGATGACGTTTTCAAAAACGGGTCAGGCAAGAACTACCTTATACAACATTCAGCAGGTTCAGGCAAATCGAATTCTATAGCATGGCTCGCCCATCATCTGGCGAACCTGCACGATGCCAACAACGAAGTGGTGTTCCATAGTATTATTGTAATTACTGACCGCCGTGTTCTCGACAAACAGCTTCAGCGAGACATCTACAATATGGAGCACAAGCCTGGCGTAGTTGTACGCGTCGATAAAAACTCGAAACAACTGACCACCGCTCTTGAAAAGGGAGAGAAAATCATCATCTGCACTTTGCAAAAATTCCCGTTTGTGGATGTGAAAAATGTGGCGACCGCCGGAAAGCGGTTTGCAATTATTGTTGACGAAGCGCACTCTTCCCAAACGGGCAAGGCGAGTGAGCGGCTTAAGGAGGTTCTCGCTGACATTTCCGCACAGGGCGAGGACGCCATCGAAAAAAAGCTCCACGAGTATGCCGTTGAGGAAGCGAAGGCCGAAGCGGAGGAAATGGATCCCGATGAGGAAATCGCGGCTGAAATGGCGGCGCATGGTCAGCAGGATAATCTTTCGTTTTTTGCGTTCACCGCTACGCCGAAGCAAAAAACGCTTGAGATATTTGGAACAAAGACCGCCGCTGGAAAACCCGAACCGTTTCATCTTTATAGCATGAGACAGGCTATCGAGGAGGGGTTCATTTTCAACGTCCTCGAAAACTATACGACATACGAGACCTACTTCCAAATCGGAAAGAAAATCGCCGATGACCCTGTCTATGGGAAAAGTCAGGCAAACAAGGCTCTTGGTAAGTATATGAGCTTGCACCCGCATAACCTCGCCCAAAAGACCGAGGTCATTGTGGAACATTTCCGCAGTCAGGTTCAGCACCGTATTGGCGGCAAAGCGAAAGCGATGCTCGTTACAGGATCGCGGCTCCATGCCGTTCGTTACTTTTTTGAGTTCCAAAAGTACATCAAAAAAATGGGCTACACGGACTTGGGTGTCTTGGTGGCATTTTCAGGCACGGTTAAAGACAATGTGACCGGAGAGTTTAAGGAATACACAGAAGCAAATCTGAACAAGTTTCCTGACACGGAAACGGTAGATAAATTCGCGACCGGGGAATATCAGCTTCTGCTCGTCGCCGAGAAATACCAGACCGGATTTGACCAGCCGCTTCTGCACACAATGTATGTCGATAAGAAGCTGTCCGGCGTTAAGGCGGTTCAGACGCTCTCCCGCGTCAATCGAACCTGCCCCGGTAAAACGGAGACCTTTATATTGGACTTCGTCAACTCCCCGGAGGATATTGAGAAAGCGTTCCAGGATTACTATCAGGGAACCGGCGTAGCCGAGACAACCGACCCGAACACCATCTACGACATTAAAAATGTACTGGACAGCTTTATGCTATATACGGACAGCGAGATTGATGCCTTCGCCAAGGTGTTCTTTAAGGAATCAAAGACGCAGGGCAACATCGACTTGGCAAAGCTGAACTCTTTCATTGACCCTGCCGTCGACCGTTACGAGGCATTGACCGAAGAACAGGATAAAATGGACTTCAAAGGCGCTCTCTCTAAGTTCATTCGCCTGTATTCATTCCTCACGCATATAATCAGCCTTGGCGATGCGAACCTCCATAAATTCTATGCTTACGCTAAGTGCCTGATTCGCAAGCTGCCAAAAGATGGAGGAACACGCACACCGAGCCTTGATAACGATGTGACACTTCAGTATTACCGTCTTCAGAGGGTATACGAGGGAACTATCAGTTTAGTAAAAGAGGACGGCGTGTTGTATGGCAAAACTTCCGGTACGGGACTTCCTCTTGAAGATGAGCAAGAAAATCTCTCAGTGATTTTATCAAAACTCAATGAACGGCTCGGCACAAATTTCACTAACGAGGATAAGGTTCTTGAGCAGATAGTGGAGGATATGGCTACCATCGACGAATTAGTGCTACGTGCCAAGAATCCGCTTGACCTCTTCAAAATCATCTACGACAACACTATTATGGATGTCGTTCTCAGCCGTATGACTAAGAACCAAGAATTTTGCGAGAGATACCTTGAGGACGAGGAGTTTCGTATAGAAATCGATAAAATACTTCTTCCCCTGGTACACGCTCGACTCTCAAAAATATAAAGTAATCAGGCAAGAATGCGGCGGTAACCCAACCGTCGCTATTTTTTTAGGAAATAATGTATCAATATTATAACAGGGCATTGACAAACAAATTTGATCTGAGTATAATGTAACTATGTTAGCGAACATATACACAAAATGAAAGGAGAGCCTATAATGAACGAAAACGAGACTGCTTTCGGTAAATTCATAGAAGAAAGACGCAAGGCTCTGGGATTAACACTTAGGGGATTTGCGGCTGAACTGGATATTGCACCCGCTTATATGAGCGATATTGAAAAAGGGCGTCGATATCCCCCTGACAAGAAACTGGATGAAATCGCCCAAATCCTGAAACTGCAGGAGGAGGAAAAAGCCCATATGCTGGATTTGGCAGCACTGACCAAAACAAAGACCGTGTCCTCCGACCTTCCTGAATACATCATGGAGAAGGACTTAGCGCGAGTTGCCCTCCGTAGGGCGAAATCGGGAAACCTTTCGGACGAGGGCTGGCGGGAGGTCATCGAGCTAATTAACAAAAAAATTGGCGAGTGACCGCCGACGACAATTCCATGATTGGAGGGAACAGCTTGTATCACAACTATTCACCAGAACGGCTTGAGAAAAAAGCTGAGGAGATTCTCAAAATATATAAACAGGGGGAACTTCTTGTTACACCGCAGGCGATGGATGTAGACCACTTTGCGGAATTTCACTTGGATGCAAAGATTGACTTCGCCAACCTATCTCAGGACAAAAAGACCCTAGGATGTACATGCTTCAACGATGGAGTATTGATGGTCTGGAATGACGACCGTACAAAACAATACCCGCTTGAGGTTGAAAAGGGTTATATATTTGTTGATAAAGAGATTCTTTGTAGTGAAGTTGAGGGTAGAGTCCGCTTTACTATCATCCACGAGTGTGCCCACCTTATTCTTCATCACCGTTTTTACTACCAGAAGCCAGGAAATGTAATACCGAAAATCCTATGCGCCGTTTATCAAATTGAAGATGGTGCACGGAGATTGCCTATGACAGATGAGGAAGTGCGTGAATGGCAGGCGAATCGGCTGGCTGCTGCATTAATTATGCCTGCCAAGACAGTGAGGATGATGATGGCTGAACGTTTGGGAGTAGCGGTTGACGCTCTCTCCCCTGTGTACCTGTCTGATTCCTGCATCAGGGAAATGGCCGACATATATAATGTGTCCAAGTCTGCTATGTCGATACGGCTTGAAGATTTGAACTTGTTGCTCCATTAAATTCGGAGAATTCTAAACTTAAGGATTCTCCATATATTTTACCCCGATGTTCGCAAGTTCGCTAACATAGACACAATAAGAACGGAGGTGTTCCTATGCAAACAAATACGGTAAAGCTAATGAAGCCCTTCGGACATAAGTTTCAAAAAAAGCGATTACCCTGTCCAGCTTGTGGTTTCGGTCGGCTTATTGATGCTGAGCAGAATACACATTCAGAGTTGCACGTGATGGAAAAGAATGACCCCTGGAAAGCGGACTACTACACTAAATGCTATCACTGCAAAGCAGAAGTCGGATTGAGAAAAATTGAATAACCACTGAGTACCTTGTACTGAGCACGACGCAAATGCCGCTATAAGCGGCAGAGATTAAATACGACGGACGAGCCTGACAAGTAGCTGTAAAGCTATGCGTTTAGGCTCGTTCTTTGCTTTGTAGTTGCTTGTTCAGGCTCCGAAAGGAGCCAAACAATGAAAATCAATTACAAAGATGCAGACGGTAAAACCATTGAGTTGGAAGTATCCGAGGAAGTCGGAACCTTCTACTTGGAATCCGTGGCAGCAGAGAAGAGCAACGACCGGCGCAATAGCCGTCCTGACCGCCACACCCAATTAAGCACTTTTACCTATGAGGACGTGCGCTTCTTTTCTGACGGTACAGACTTACTTGCTGATCTTATGAGTTCTGAAGCAGTCAGCCATGCCATGTCGCAGCTTACAGAACGTCAGCAGTACCTTATTCAAAAGTGCTGTATTGAGGGCTGGTCATACACAGACCTCTACCTTTTCCTTTCAATAAGCGGACATGTAGTGACCGCTTATAGCGGTTCATTATCCACTAAAATTAAATCAGAAGCATAAGAAGTACTTTTTCTAAAAGACAGCCGAAAGGCTCCCGTTTAAAAAAAACGGCGAGTTTTTTGGCTGATAGTTATGCCCTTTTCTCGCTGGAGAAAGGGGCTAATTTATGCCAAAGAGTGACAATCAACAGCCAAAGATTCAGCACTACATCAAAATTGACGGAAAGAAAATCTATGTTACAGAAGAAGTCTACCGAGCTTACAAACGCCCGGCCTGGGCAGAACACAAGCGCAAAGAACGTGAGAAACGCTACATTATTAGTGATGGTAAAGGCAGAACAAAACGATGCACTGAAGATTGCAGTAAGTGTGGTAAACAGCGGACAGGCAGTGCTCTATCACTAGAAAGATTTAAAGAAGAAGGCTTTGAGATAACCGACCCCGTTGATATTGCCGAGCTTATTGCGGACAAGCTGCTTCTCGAAGAGCTGTATGCAGCATTAAAAGAACTGGACCCGGAAGAACACTCCCTTATAGATGCGCTCTTCTTCAAAAACCGCACTGAGCGGGATTATGCCGCAGACATCGGCTTGAAACGTCAAAGTGTGAATAAGCGCAAGAAAATAATCTTAGAAAAGCTGCGTGTGATTATAGAAACAAAAAAATAAAACTCCTTCCTTGGTTGCCAAACCTCCCCTTGCTGTCCTGTGGATGGTGAGGGGAGAACAATTTCCCCCAGAAACGGAGGTAGCTATATGCAAACAAAGGCAAACAACACGGATGCAGAACTGCGAGATCCCGAGTTTAATGAAGAACTCGCCGGTATTCTCGCCGCAATAAGTGTTGTGTCAAAACGTCTCGCTAAGAAGCTGCTCGTACTTCAACAGCAAGACGTATCCAAGGGGGAAGGGGAGAAACCAGATGGGCAAGATGAGTGAATTATCCATTGTGGTAACAGAACTGCGAAATGCTGCTCAAGCACTCATAAGTGCAGCAGACTCTCTCGCTGACTTATTTACCGGCAGCGGCGGTATCCAGGAAGAAGAACAGGCTGAGAGAGCATCTTCTCCGCCGGAAGAAAAGCCGCTCACACTAGAGGCCGTCAGAGCTATTCTTGCAGAGAAGTCCCGCAACGGCCACACCGCAGAGATTAAGGCTCTCCTGGAAAAGCATGGGGCAGAAAAGCTTAGCGAGATTGATCCGGCACAGTACCCTGCTCTACTTGCGGAAGCGGAGGAATTAGGGAATGGGTAATCATGCACTTCTTTCTGCTTCCTCAAGCCACCGTTGGCTTAATTGCCCGCCTTCCGCAAGGCTATGCGAGCAGTATGAGGATAGGGGCAGCAATTACGCAGCCGAAGGAGCAGATGCCCATACCTTAGGTGAGTTCAAATTAAAAGCCGCTTTAGGCATAAAAGCTAAAGACCCCACCGTTGGCCTTACTTACTACAACGAGGAAATGGAAGAATGCGCTATCGGTTATGCAGCCTATATTCTAGAACTTTTAGAAAAGGCAAAGCAGGAATGCGCCGACCCAATGATCCTTATTGAACAGCGCCTTGATTTCTCCAAATATGTCGAAGGCGGCTTTGGCACCGGCGACTGCGTCATTATCGCCGATGGGGTTCTCCACATTGTGGATTATAAACATGGCCAAGGTGTTTTAGTGGAAGCGGAAAACAATCCACAGATGAAATTATATGCCTTGGGTGCATTAGAACTGTTCGATGGCATCTACGATATCAACACAGTTTCTATGTCCGTCTACCAGCCCCGCAGGGACAACATCAGCACCCATACTGTTTTCAAAGAAAGCCTATACCAATGGGCGGATGAGGTTTTGAAGCCTACTGCTCATCTTGCCTACGCCGGGGAAGGTGAATTCAAATGCGGCGAGTGGTGCAGATTCTGCAAAGCGAAACATGAATGCCGAGCCAGGGCCGAGTACAATATGGCACTTGCCCGCTATGACTTTAAACTGCCGCCGCTTTTGGAAGATGGAGACGTTGAAGCCATCCTCGGTAAAATTGATGAACTGGTATCGTGGGCCTCTGACATCAAGGACTACGCCCTGCAAGCTGCTCTCGGCGGGAAACAGTGGCTCGGCTGGAAGTTAGTCGAAGGCAGGAGCAATCGCAGGTACACCAATGAAGATACTATCGCCAAGGTAGTACATGAGGCCGGTTATGATCCTTACGAGCGCAAGATAAAAGGCATTACCGTCATGGAAAAGACTCTCGGTAAAGCCAGATTTGCCGAACTGCTCGGTGGGCTTGTGGAGAAGCCAGAGGGCAAGCCAACCCTTGTGCCGGAGAGTGATAAACGACCGGCTATAAATACCGCAATCAATGATTTCAAAGAAATTTAAGGAGGAAAAATTATGTCGAAAAAAGTCAACCAGAACCCTATGAAGGTTATTACAGGTCCCAATACGCGCTGGTCTTATACAAATGTATGGGAGGCAAAATCTATTAATGGGGGCACACCTAAATTTTCGGTATCCCTTATCATCCCTAAGTCCGACACTCAAACTTTAGCTAAAATCAAAGCCGCTATTGAAGCTGCTTACCGTGAGGGCGAATCAAAGCTAAAAGGAAATGGTAAAACTGTGCCTCCTCTAACCGCTATTAAAACACCATTACGCGATGGAGATGCCGAAAGGCCGGATGACCCAGCTTACGCCAATGCCTATTTTATTAATGCTAACTCCGCTACTGCACCGGGCATTGTTGATGCCGATCTTCAGCCTATCCTTGAACGTTCGGAAGTTTACAGCGGAGTATACGGCAGAGCCAGTATTAACCTATATGCATTCAATAGCAATGGCAATAAGGGGATTGCTTGCGGCCTTAATAATCTGCAAAAAATTCGTGATGGTGAACCCCTTGGTGGCAAGACCAGAGCGGAGGATGATTTTGACACCGACCCCGATGAGGACTTCCTTTCCTAATTTACACTTACGGGCAGCGAGGCTTATCTTCGCTGCCCTAAATCTATTACAAGGAAAGGAGCGTTTAATGAAAACATTAGAAATTGATATTGAGACCTTCAGTAGTGTAAACCTTGCCAAGTCCGGCGTTTACCGTTATGTCGAGGCTGAGGATTTTGAGGTTTTATTATTTGCTTACTCCGTTGATGGTGGCCAGGTTCAGGTGGTTGATCTTGCTTGCGGCGAAAAGCTGCCAGATAAAATTATAAACGCTCTTACTGATTTTGACGTAACAAAATGGGCATTTAATGCCAATTTTGAACGAATCTGCCTGTCAAGATGGCTGGGCCTGACTACAGAGTATCTGGCCCCAAAATCTTGGCGATGCACCATGGTCTGGTCAGCCTATATGGGACTTCCCTTATCGTTAGAAGGTTTAGGCGCAGTATTAGGGCTGGAGAAACAAAAGCTGATAGAGGGCAAGGATTTAATTCGTTACTTTTGCACTCCATGCAAACCCACTACTTCTAATGGTCAAAGAAATCGAAACCTGCCAATACATGATCAAGATAAGTGGTCGGCATTTAAAGTATATAACCGCCGGGATGTGGAAGCTGAAATCTCCATTCAGGCGAAACTAGCGAGGTTTCCTGTGCCGGAGAGCATTTGGGATGAATACCATCTCGACCAGGAAATTAATGACCGGGGTGTGGCTTTGGATTTGGAGTTTGTAAATCGCGCTATCGAAATAGATGAACGCTCCCGCTCTGAATTGCTAGAAAAAATGAAATCACTAACTGCTCTTGATAACCCTAATTCTGTGCAGCAGTTAAAAGATTGGCTGGCTGACAATGGCCTAGAAACAGAAACTCTCGGCAAAAAAACTGTATCGGAGCTGCTTGCGACTGCAATAGAACCCCTTGGTGAGGTACTGTCACTCCGTCAACAATTGGCAAAATCATCGGTAAAGAAATATCAAGCAATGGAAAACGCTGTTTGTTCTGATGGTCGTGCTAGGGGAATGTTTCAATTTTATGGAGCAAATCGGACGGGTAGGTTCGCAGGGAGATTAATACAATTACAAAACCTGCCCCGCAACCAAATCCCTGATCTTGCACAGGCGCGAAGTCTGGTGCGTTCCGGCAATTTTGCAGCTTTGGAAATGCTCTATGATTCCGTGCCGGAGGTATTGTCGGAGCTTATACGCACCTCTTTTATTCCCAAGGATGGCTGCAAATTCATCGTGGCGGATTTTTCTTCAATCGAGAGAATTGTTTTAGCTTGGCTTGCAAGTGAAAAATGGGTGCTTGATGCCTACAAAGCAAAAAAGGACTTATATATAGCCACGGCAAGCCAAATGTTCCAAGTGCCTATTGAGCAGATAGATAAAAAAGATCCATTAAGACAAAAAGGTAAAGTGGCAGATTTAGCCTGTGGTTACGGCGGCTCAGTCGGAGCCTTAAAAGCAATGGGCGCTCTGGAGATGGGTTTAACTGAAGATGAGCTTAAGCCCCTGGTTAACTCTTGGCGCTCGGCTAACTCAAACATCGTGCGCTTTTGGTGGGATGTTGACCGGGCGGCAATAAAGGCAGTTAGGGATCGGACTACAACTGAAACACACAATAGTCGCTTTTCCTATCAGAGCGGAATGCTCTTTATAACCCTACCCTCCGGCAGACGCCTTGCCTATGTAAAGCCGCGAATTGGAATTAACCAGTTTGGTTCAGATTGCGTGACTTACGAAGGTATCGGAGGAATGAAAAAATGGGAGCGGCTACAATCCTACGGTCCTAAATTTGTAGAGAATATCGTACAAGCTCTCAGTCGTGACCTCCTCTGCCATGCCATGCAGAATCTTCGGCATTTCCCTATTGTAATGCACATCCACGATGAAATTGTTATTGAAGCCGAAAACCAAATAACTACTGAAGATATTTGTCAAATAATGAGCCAACCCCCGTCCTGGGCGAAAGGGCTTTTATTGAGAGCGGACGGTTATGAAACCAGCTTTTATAAAAAAGACTGATTTTTTAGTTGCCAAACCTCTTTTACTGTCCTGTGGGTAGTAAGGGCTAAAGCCCCTAATAAATAAGAGGAGGCAAGTTTTATGTTTTATGTAAAAGAAAAAATCAGCCCTACGGTTGATATAACCGTGGAGCTCCACGATGACAATGTATTTTGTATTTGCCCCGGCTGCGGGTGCGAGGTGGAGATTGACCTTGCAGAATTATTTAGCGATGGCGAAAGTGACCTCTACGGGACGGCTGTTTACTGCCCAAATTGCAGTAAATCAAAATTGGGGAGATACAAAAAAGTGGGGGCTGGCCTATGAGTATCAATAAGAAGAATTCCGAAGGCTACTATGATCCCACTCCCTATGAAGCTCTAACAAATGTTATTAGGGAAGAAGAAGTAAAAAAGAAGTATCTTCCCCTTGTGTATATAGCTTCTCCTTATGCTGGTGACACAGAAAGAAACACGGAACGGGCCCGGGGATACTGCAGGCTTGCTGTTAGCAAGGGGTGTATTCCCCTAGCGCCGCACCTGCATTATCCGCAATTTATGGATGATGAGGACAAGGAGGAACGGGAATTAGGACTTAGCTTTGCCCTTATTCTTCTCGGCAAATGTGATGAATTATGGGCATTCGATAAAATTTCTCAGGGAATGGCACAGGAAATAGCCAAGGCAAAGAAACGCGGCATGCCTATCAGATACTTCAACTATAAGTGCGAGGAGGTTACGGGATGACTGAACTGATTGCTATCAACTACAAAAATGAAAAACCAACAGTCAGCGGACGTGAACTCCATTTGGCGCTGGGTGTTGAAACACGATATAACGATTGGTTTATAAGAATGAGTGATTACGGCTTTATACAAGGAAAAGACTATTACTCAATTTTGAGTAATAGGTCTGATGGGCTCCCAGGAAAGCAGCGGACCGACCATCAGCTTTCTATCCCGATGGCTAAGGAAATCTGTATGCTCCAACGTTCCGAAAAAGGTAAACAGTTCCGGCAATATTTTATATCAGTTGAAGAAGCATGGAATGACCCTGATGCTGTTATAGATCGTGCTCAAGCCATCCTTCGCAGACGTGTGGAAGATGCCGAACGACGTATTTTCGGATTACTTGAAGAAAAAGAAAGTCTTGAAATTGCCCTTAATGAATCGCTTAAGTTCTACACGGTGGCTAAATACAACAAGGTATTCAAACAAAACTGGACTATGACCGAGTGTCAACGCATTGGAAAACAGCTATCGGCATTTTGCCGGGCCCGTGCTATAGAGATACGTCCTTGCGAAACTAACGATGAGCGCTTTGGCACAGTAAATAGTTACCCCCTCACTGCTTGGGATGACTTTTTAGGCGGCAGTAAAGCAAACCGGGGTGCCAGCCATGTATGAACTAAAAATAGCCTACGGCAATAGCCGCTTCGCTAAGAAATGGTCAAACAAGACCATTACCTTCGATGAGCTTTGCAAACGCCTAGAAAATACTGTCCGCACTTCTGAGACGGTGGAGGAATACCCCCATCTCCCCAAAAAAGAGCGGGACGGGGTCAAAGACAAAGGCGGCTTTGTCGGGGGCTGGCTTAAAAATGGCAGGCGCAAGCGGGAAATGGTGGAATGCCGCTCGATGCTGACCCTTGATGGGGATAAAGTTGCTAAGGATTTTGTCAGCCATTACGAAAGGGATAACAAATACACTTCCTGCCTCTACTCCACTCATGGGCATACACCGGAGGAACCAAGGCTTAGGATTATTATTCCCCTTACCCGGGACATAACTTCAGACGAATATGCAGCGATTACCCGGTACTATGCATCTGACTGGGAAATTGACCAGTTTGATGAATGTTCCTATAGACCCCATCAGTTAATGTACTGGCCTACAACACCATCCAACGGCGAGTATATATTCAAACGATTTGATGGTAAGTGGCTAGACCCGGATAAATATTTGGCAGAGCACCCGAACTGGCGAGACTGCTCCCAGCTTCCCACTTCTTCACGGGAAAGTGCAGTAATCAGCCATGAAGTTAAACACCAAGCCGATCCACTCTCAAAGGATGGAATCATTGGAGCCTTTAACAATGCCTACTATCCTATTCAAACTTTAATAGAGTCGGAACTCTCCGATATATATGAGCCTGCTGAAGGTGGACGCTACGGTTATATCCCCGCTGACAGCACAGCGGGCGTGGTGGTTTATGACGATAAGTTTGTGTACTCAAATCATGCCAGCGATCCCGCATATGCGCAGCTCCTTAATGCCTTTGACTTATATCGAGTTCACCGCTTTGGGCATCTGGAGGAAACAAAAAGTGTAAAAGCAATGCTCGATTACGCCCTAAATGATGAAGCTGTGAAAAGATGGCTGGCAAAAAAGCGAATGGAAAAAGCAAAAGAAGAATTTGACGCAGTTATCTCTAGTGATGATAATTGGCAATCGCAGCTGGAGGTCGAAAAGAATGGCAAGGTAAAGGACACCCTCGATAACCTGGTAATCATCTTGGACAATGACCCGAATGTGGCTGTCGTGGGTTATAACGAACTTAAAAGCAGCCTGGATTTTCTCGCCAAGCCTGTGTGGGAGCCTATTAAATACCCAAGCTGGACCGATAATGACACCTCCCAGCTGCGAGTTTATTTAAGCAATATTTATGGCATCTATTCGCCGAATAAGACCCAAGACGCGTTAAATATGGTGGCGGCGAAACGCAAACATCATCCCATTCGCAAATACTTAAACTCCCTACCCCCTTGGGATGGAGCTCCTCGGGTAGAAACATTGCTCATTGACTACTTAGGCGCTGATGACACTGCCTACGTAAGGGCTGTGACCCGAAAAACCATTGTGGCAGCAGTGGCTCGGATTTTTATACCAGGCATTAAATTTGACAGTGTGCTGGTGATGGATGGCCCCCA
This sequence comes from uncultured Clostridium sp., assembly GCA_964625335.1. Classification (GTDB taxonomy): domain Bacteria; phylum Bacillota; class Clostridia; order Ch29; family Ch29; genus CAZGUG01. Next base: position 40,528 of record CAZVBE010000011.1, read on the forward strand.
GGAAAAAGGTAAAAGCACCTTGTTTAATAGGCTTGCCGGTGATGAATGGTTTAATGATGGCCTTACCCTTACGGATATGCAGGATAAAGCCGGTGCTGAAAAACTACAGGGGTACTGGATTTTAGAAATCGGCGAATTAACCGGAATGCGAAAATCGGATATCGATAGTGTGAAATCCTTTATCAGCAGGCGTGATGATAAGTATCGAGCCAGCTATGGGCGTGTGGTGGAAAGCCATCCTCGCCAATCAATAATCGTGGCCACGGTCAACAGCACAGGTGGGTTTCTACGGGACCCTACGGGCAACAGGCGATTCTGGCCCGTAAAAACTCCCGGCGGAACGAAAAAACACTCTTGGGACATTACCGAAGAAGACGTAAAGCAGATATGGGCGGAAGCCCTAGTTATGTGGAAAAAAGGCGAGAAGCTATATCTGGAAGGTTCTGTTAAGGAGATTGCTGTAAGGGAACAAAATGCCGCGCTTGAAACCGACCCAAGAGAAGGAATGGTGCGTGATTACCTAGAGAGGCTTTTACCAGAGAATTGGGCTGATTACGATATCGGGGCAAGAAGGTCATTTTTACATGGGACTGACTTTGGAAAGCCTGAGGAAGGCACGGTTGAAAGAGAGTTTGTGAGTCCTATGGAAATATGGGCTGAATGTTACGGTAAGGACCCTTCTCTCATTAAAAAAGCGGACAGCTACGAAATTGGCGTAGTACTTCGGAAGCTGGGATGGATATCAACGGAATCGCGAAAGCGCATACCGATTTATGGGCTGCAACGCATGTGGGAGCGTGACAAGAATTAAAACTTGTCACAACCTTAAAAACCCACTAAGCATGGGGTTTAGAGGGTATAGTGTGACAACTGTGACAGGATTACCCTATATATATTGTGAGTTATTTACTATATACACTATAGGGTCTATAAGGGTCTATATGGCCTATGTATTATATATAGAAACCTTGTCACAGGTGTCACACTTGTCACAAATTATTGGAGGCGCTTATGAGAGAAAAAGCATTAGAACGAAAACTGGCAAAGGCGATTAAAGCAGCGGGAGGAATTGCACCTAAGCTTATCTGCCCTGGATTTGACGGGATGCCCGACCGCCTTGTGCTTTTACCGGAAGGAAAAATAGCTTTTGTGGAAGTGAAAGCTCCGGGCATGAAACCCCGCCCACTACAAGAAGCAAGGCACGAGCTGCTGCGGCGGCTTGGCTTTAAGGTATATGTTTTAGCTGATGAAAAGCAAATACAAGAGATGATCTCTGAAATTTTGGGAGGTGATGCCAGATGAAGTTCATACCACACGATTACCAGCGGTATGCAACCGGGTACATTGAAAAGAATCCGATTGCAGCGGTATTTTTGGATATGGGCTTAGGTTAGGAAAGACCGCCCTTACACTAACAGCTTTAAATAACCTTCTGTTTGACAGTTTTGAGATACACAAAATCCTGATTATAGCGCCTTTGCGGGTTGCCAGAGATACATGGCCTGCAGAAATAGAAAAATGGGATCACCTGCAGGGACTAATATATTCAGTTGCTGTTGGCACTGAAGCAGAGCGCAAGACGGCACTAATGAAAAAAGCAGATATTTACATCATTAATCGTGAAAACGTTAAATGGTTTGTGGAAGATAGCTCTCTCCCCTTTGACTTTGACACTGTGATTGTAGACGAGCTCTCATCCTTTAAGAATCACCAAGCAAAACGTTTCCGGTCGCTGATGAAAGTCCGGCCCCGGGTCAAAAGAATCATCGGTCTTACCGGCACACCGGCAAGTAATGGTCTGATGGACTTATGGGCTGAGTTTAGATTGCTGGACTTGGGCCAGAGGCTGGGGAGGTTTATCGGCAGATACCGAGAGGACTACTTTGTACCGGATAAACGAAACCAGCAGATAGTATTTTCCTACAAACCAAAACCCGGTGCGGAAGAAGCCATCTACCGGCTCATTTCAGATATCACCATCAGCATGAAGGGTTCAGACTATCTTAAACTTCCGGATTTGGTTGCAAACGAAGTGCTAGTCAAACTTTCTGAAAAGGAAATGGAAACCCTTGATGCTATGAAGCGAGATTTAATAACAACCATCCAGGGCGAGGAAATTACAGCGGCAAATGCGGCAGCCTTATCGGGAAAGCTTCTGCAGATGGCTAATGGTGCAGTCTATGATGAGCAGGGCGCAGTGGTTCATATACACGACCGCAAGCTGGATGCTTTAGAGGATTTAATTGAAGCTGCCAATGGGAAGCCGGTTTTAATTGCTTACTGGTTTAAACATGATCTGGCCCGAATTAAGGAGCGATTTTGTGTTGAAGCCCTAGATAGCACTGATTCGATAAAAAGATGGAATAACGGTGAAATCCCTGTAGCAGTCGCCCATCCTGCTTCAGCCGGTCATGGACTGAATCTGCAAACCGGCGGCTCTACCCTTATCTGGTTTGGGCTAACTTGGAGCCTGGAGCTTTACCAGCAAACCAATGCCCGGCTTTGGCGGCAAGGGCAAAAGGATACTGTGGTTATTCACCACTTAATAGCTAAAGGCACAATAGATGAGCGAGTGATGAAGGCCCTTAGAAATAAAGATAATACCCAGGCAGCACTAATCGATGCGGTTAAAGCAACATTTAAGGAGGGGAAAACTTATGTGCATTAACTGTTTTGCTTATAAAAGTGGCCAATGTAAAATTCTTAAAACCATGGAATGCAAAAACAATACTTGTTCATTCTTTAAAACCAAGGAAGAGCAAGAAGAAAGTCTTAATAAAGCATACACCCGTCTTGCTTCCCTTGATAAAGCGACTCAACAAAATATTGCAGACACCTATTATGAAGGCAAATTCCCTTGGTTGAAAGTTGGTGATGCTGATGAATATTAAAACATATCTTAACCAAGCGTATCGCATCGACCAAAGAATTAACAGCAAGCTAGAGCAGGTGCATTCATTACGTGAATTAGCATCCAGAGCCACAGCTACTATCAGCGATGATCCCCCAAAGGAAACCAGAAATTATCATCGTATGGAAGATATCATCTGCAAAATCATGGATTTAGAATCAGAAATAAATGCCGATATTGGTAAGTTAGTTGATTTGAAACGTAAAATTGTAGAACTAATAAAAGCTGTTTCCAATCCGGAATACCAAACTATACTGGAGCTTCGCTACCTATGCTTTAAGACCTGGGAGCAAATTGCGGTGGACATGCATTACAGCATCCATCATTTATATAAGTTGCATAATGCTGCCTTGGATGTTTGCGCAGGGCTTATGAAGCATGATACCTAAAGACACTAAATGATACCTGCAACTTGTGGTATGATTATAATAGCGAAATAGAATATCCAAAAGCCTTCGTGGAGAAATCTGCGGGGGCTTTTCTTATATCGAGATTGAGGTGAGAAAATGCCAAGAAAGCCTAAACGGCCTTGTTCTTATCCCGGCTGCCCTGAACTGACTGATGATAGATATTGTGAGCAGCATCAGAGCTTAGTTAATAAACAATACAACAAATACCAGCGTGACCCTGAATCTAACAAACGTTACGGTCGTTCTTGGAAGCGGATCAGGGATAGATACATTAAAACCCATCCTCTCTGCGAAGAGTGCCAAAGGCAAGGCAGGCTTACCCCTGCCGAAGAAGTGCATCACATCATTCCTTTAGCTAATGGTGGTGGTAATAATAAGGAAAATCTAATGTCTCTTTGCAAAAGCTGTCACTCCCGTATCACTGCCCAAAGCGGTGACCGGTGGGGGAGGTCAAATCTCTACACCTTTTAAAGCGGACAGCGGCGGGGGGCTTCGCGTGAAAAAACGCAGTTTCAAAGGGAGGAATAGGGCTAGTGGAAAAGTGAGGTGTGGTCATTGGCAAAGGACGGTACCAACAGAGGCGGTGCTCGAACCGGAGCAGGAGCAAAAAAGAAGGCACTGGCCGAAAAAATAGCCGAAGGAAATCCCGGCGGCAGGAAGTTAACGGTTATGGAATTTACAAATACAGCGGATCTCAAAGGCCAGGAAATGCCGGAGCCTAATAAAATGCTGGAAGCTATACAAAAGGATGGCAAGGCACTGGTGGCGGGAGAAATATATAAAGCTACATGGATATGGCTGGATGAACGTGGCTGTTCTTCTCTTGTTTCCCCTCAGCTTCTTGAACGTTATGCCATGAGCGTAGCCAGGTGGATTCAATGCGAAGAAGCTATTACTGAATATGGTTTTTTAGCAAAGCATCCGACGACAGGAAACGCCATTCAAAGCCCCTATGTGGCAATGGGGCAAAACTATATGACCCAGACTAACCGTTTATGGTATGAGATTTTTCAAATCGTTAGAGAAAATTGTGTCGGTGAATACAAAGGTGTAAATCCTCAAGATGATGTAATGGAGCGTCTACTCAGTGCCCGGCGGGGCAAATAAATACAGCAAATTAAAAAGGCGGTAGAAAAATATGCGGATGGAAAAATTGAAGATTGAAAAGCTTATCCCCGCCGAACATAACCCACGTAAAGATTTAAAGCCCGGTGATAAAGAATATGAGAAGTTAAAACGCTCTATTTCTGAATTTGGCTATGTGGAGCCTGTTATCTGGAATAAACAGACCGGCAATGTGGTTGGTGGCCATCAAAGATTAAAAGTTTTAATAGATTTAGGGCTGACTGAAGTGGACTGTGTAGTAGTTGACCTAGATGAAACTCGTGAAAAAGCTTTATGTATTGCCCTTAATAAGATTCAAGGTGACTGGGATGAAGATAAGCTGGCAAATCTCATGGCAGAATTTGATGCAACTGACTTTGATGTCTCTCTTACCGGTTTTGATGATCAGGAGATCAGTGAACTATTGGGGCTAAAGGAAGAAGTTATAGAAGATGATTTTGACGGAGAGGCTCCCATTGAACCCATAACTAAGCTGGGTGATATCTGGCTTTTGGGGCAACAGCGCTTGCTTTGTGGTGATTGTACTAACATAGAAGCTGTGGAAAAATTAATGGCCGGGGATAAAGCTAACTGTGTTATTACTTCTCCTCCCTACGCCATGCAAAGAAAAGATGACTATGGTGGCATCCCTCCTGATGATTACCCTGCTTGGTTTTTAAGGGTAGCTCAAAATGTCTATCGGGTGCTGGATGACAGCGGGTCCTTTTTTGTAAACATTAAAGAACATGTGGAAAAGGGTCAGCGTTCCCTCTATGTATTTAAGACCATAATCGCTATGGCGGAAGCTGGCTGGCGATATGTAGACCAGCTTATCTGGACTAAAATAGGGCTTCCCGGCGGCTGGCCTAATCGTTTAAGAAATGATTTTGAACCGGTACACTTTTTTACGAAGAAAGAGGAAATCGACTGGATGGTACAGTTTGTGGAAGCTGACGAAGATAAACTCAAAACAATATCTGTGGATTTAGTAGATATGTATGAAGACATCTTCCACTTTACCCGGTCTGAGAAGATTAAATTTAAGCCTCGGGATGTGGGAAAAGTATCAGCTAAAATTCGGGTTTCCAGTAAAAACAATAAATCTAAAGGCAGATCCGGCAACATCAGCGTCAGCGGCAAGTTTAAAAAAGGAATCGCCAGAGCAGGTAATGTGCTGCAGATTCCGGGCAATCAGGATTCACTGAAGCACTCGGCGGTATTTCCGGTTAAGCTCCCGGCCTTCTTTATTAAGCTGACCACCGACACCGGGGATATGGTATATGAACCTTTTGCTGGTTCCGGTACTACGCTTATGGCAGCTGAACAGCTAGGCCGCAAATGTTGTGCTGTTGAGCTTTCACCGGCCTACTGTGATCTTATAGTAAAACGCTGGGAAAGCTTCACTGGCGAAACTGCTAGAAAGCTGGAGGTGTGAAATGGAAAACATAATGAAATTGGAGCGAATACCAATAGATAAACTTAAAGCGGCTGAGCATAACCCAAGAAAAGATTTAAAGCCCGGGGATCCGGAATATGAGAAGCTTAAGCGTTCTATTCAAACCTTCGGTTATGTTGAACCGGTTTTATGGAACAAAAGAACAGGCAATATTATAGGCGGCCATCAGCGATTTAAAGTATTGGTTGAACTAGGCCAAAAAGAAATTGATTGCGTTGTTGTGGATATGAATTTAGCTGATGAAAAGGCACTAAACATCGCTTTAAATAAAATAAGCGGTGACTGGGACAAAGATAAACTGATGCTTTTAATTGCGGACTTGCAAGGTTCAGATTTTGATGTATCCCTTACTGGTTTTGATTCTATTGAACTGGATGCTCTTTTTAAGGATTCTCTTAGGGAAGGCATTAAAGAGGATGACTTTGATGTAGAAGCAGAGCTTAAAAAACCTGCAGTTACTAAACTTGGGGATCTATGGCTTTTAGGAAAGCATCGTCTTATTTGCGGCGATTCAACTAAAGCTGAAATCTTTGAACTTTTGATGGATGGAAAACGGGCAAACCTAACTGTAACTGACCCTCCATATAATGTCAATTATGAAGGAACTGCTGGTAAAATTAAAAACGACAATATGGGAAATAAAGCATTCTATGATTTTTTGCTCGCGGCCTTTAAAAATATTGAAACAGCGATGGCAAAGGATGCTTCTATTTATGTTTTCCATGCCGATACCGAAGGATTAAATTTTCGTAAGGCATTTACCGATGCGGGTTTTTATCTTTCCGGCACTTGTATCTGGAAAAAGCAGTCGTTGGTGCTCGGGCGCTCCCCCTACCAGTGGCAGCATGAGCCGGTGCTCTTTGGCTGGAAAAAGTCTGGTAAGCACAACTGGTATGCGGACCGCAAACAGACCACCGTTTGGGAATTTGAAAAGCCGAAAAAGAATGCAGACCATCCTACGATGAAGCCGGTAGCATTGGTGGCTTACCCCATTTTAAATTCAAGCTTGACTAATTGCATCGTGCTTGACCCTTTTGGCGGTTCGGGCAGCACTTTAATTGCCTGTGAGCAGACAGATAGGATTTGCCATATGATCGAGCTTGATGAAAAGTTCTGCGATGTCATTGTTAAGCGCTATATTGAGCAGGTAGGAAACGATGATGGTGTATTTCTTTTAAGAAATGGTGTCGAATATAGGCATCAAGATGTTTCGGGCCCAGATACTGCTTAATTTGCATATTTTAAAGGATATTACTCACATACCACTTGCTATTTACAAACTAAAGAGTGATATATGTTACTACCAAACACGAAAGGTGGTATGAAAAATGAGGATTGAATACAATGTGACCGGCACGAAACGAAAAGAGTTAGTCAATGCTGTTAGCCAGGTATTGAGCGCTCCATCAAAATACCTAGGTGCCCCTACTTTTGCTTATGAAGTGGGCGGTTACAACATTGACAAGAACGGGGTGCTTGAAGGCGAGGATAGTCCAGGGCTGGTTGCCGACCTTTTAGGATTGCACGATTTTAAAGCGGTTAGCGAAAAATATGATGCTCCGCTTCCGGAGGCAGAACCGATTCCAGAGGATGTGCAAATTTCATGTGAAGCGGAAGTCGGAGACAGAATTAGTCCTTATAAGGACTCTGGCGAACCTGTCTTATATGACCCAGCACAGCAAGAAACCGATTCTTTGACCATCGAAATGCCAAGGTCAGGATTTTCGGATTTAGCCCTTGAAAATTTAAAGCGAGTGGTAGAAAGCAAGGAAACACTCATTAAGAAGGCATTAGACACTGATTCCATTCCGGTCATCATTGGAGAAGAAAAGATTATTTTCCCTTGGTTTTACGGGGAGTACAGTTCTGATGAAGTCAAAGCCTATAGCAATTTTATTGCCGCCCTTTGCGAAATGGCCAGGACGCAGAAAAGGGTTAATGCCACTGAAAAGGATGTCAATAATGAAAAGTATGCTTTTCGGTGTTTCCTCCTTCGCCTTGGTTTTATTGGTCCGGAATACAAGAAAGAGCGCAAAGTTCTTTTATCAAAACTTTCCGGAAGCAGCGCTTTCAAAAATGGGCAACCAGCCTATGGGGAGGCTAAATCCCGATGAAAGAAATACACCCCGAAATGCTAAAACAACTTAAGAGTTACTACCCATCAGGCACAAGGGTTGTTCTTGTCAAAATGGATGACCCCTATACTAAGCTGACGCCCGGCGAAAAAGGCACTGTTACCGGTGTGGATGATATGGGAACTATTCATGTAAACTGGGATTCTGGCAGCTCCTTGGGAGTGGCTTTTGGTGAAGATATGTGCCGGAAAATTGATTAATAAACTACACAAAAACGGCTAAAAAATTGTGTAAATTATCTCGGAATTATCGGATAATTGCCTTGCTATATATGCCTTTTAGAGTGATATATATACATACCCCGAGGGGAATACACACTTTAAAAGGAGCGAGGAGCATGCTAAAAGCGAGATACGGAATCGAGATTGAGTTTACAGGAATCACAAGAAGCCAGGCAGCAAAAATTGCAGCGGAACATCTTCAGGGCACATACAGCGAAGGCGGTACTTACTACGACATAAAAAAGGTTACAGCACCGGACGGCAGGGTTTGGAAGTTTATGAGCGACGGTAGCATCAACTACCAAAAGAAACAAGGCGGCAGAAAAGTTTCCGCAACAAGAGATTACAGCGTGGAACTGGTAAGCCCCATTCTAACCTACCGGGAGGACATTGAAGCCTTGCAGCAACTAGTAAGAAAGCTTCGGAAGGCCGCAGCCTTTACCAACAACAGCTGCGGAATTCACATTCACCTTGACGGGGTCGACCACACACCAAGAAGCATTAGAAACTTTGTCAACATCATCGCCAGCAAGAACGACCTTTTTTACAAGGCTTTAAAAATTGCACCACAGAGAATGAACTACTGCAAAAAAAATGGACAGCCTTTTGGTTGAAAAGCTAAACCGCAAAAAGCCAACAACCACGAGACAAATCGAGGACATTTGGTACGCAGGCTACAGCGAAAACCGAGGCACTCACTACCATAACAGCCGCTATCATTTCCTAAACCTCCATAGCTTTTTCACCGGAAACCATACGGTAGAGCTTAGAGGCTTTAACAGCGAACTGCATGCCGGGAAAGTTAGAAGCTACATAGTTCTTGCCCTAGCCTTAAACAACCAAGCCTTAACGCAAAAATTCGCTTCAGCCAAAAAGCCCCAGGTTGAAAACGAAAAGTTCGCCATGAGAACCTACTTAAACAGAATCGGCCTTATCGGGGAAGAATTTGCAAACTGCAGAGAGCATTTGACAGCGGCTCTTACTGGCTCAGCAGCTTGGCGGTTTCGGGCAGCCTAAGCTGCCCTTTCGGGAAGGAGGATAAGAAGCTATGAATAAGAAACTTTATATCGCCTACGGGTCAAACCTCAATCTACCCCAAATGGCGGGCAGATGCCCCACAGCGAAAGTTGTCGGGGTAAGTGAAATGACGGATTGGAGGCTTCTTTTTAGGGGCCCCCACGAGGGCGCTGTGGCCACAGTGGAGCCATTTAAAGGCGGTAGGGTTCCGGTGCTGGTGTGGGAAATAACTGCAGCGGATGAGGCGGCTTTAGACCGCTACGAAGGCTGGCCTTTCCTTTACCGCAAGGAAACAGTGAAGGTTAAGCTAAACGGAAAGGCTGTGGAAGCCATGGTCTATACTATGAATGAAGGTAGGCCTCTAGGAAAGCCAAGCTTATATTATTACTCAATTATCTTTGATGGCTATCAGGCTCAAGGCTTTGATGTGGAAATCCTGCGCCGAGCTACTGAAGCATTTGTGGAGGAGAAGTAAACAAATACTGGCTATCAGGGATAGTGGCGCTACCAATATGTTTGATGTAAGTAGAGTTCAAGGAGGCAAGGCATATGCAAAAAGGAGATATATTCAAAACAAAAGCCAGTGAGAAGTTTTACCAGATAGTGGGTCGCTGGGGAGGTAGCTTAGTATTAGCACCTTTTGATGAGGATGACGAGCAGGTTTTAGTTTATTCTGCTTCGGAACTTGAAGAACTAATTGCACTTGGACATTTTGTGAAACTGCATCCGACCGGCATCAAAGCAAAAAACAAAAAGTAAATCAATCTATAAATAAAACGCAAAATAAAGAGGGCTCCAAAACGGGGGTCCTTTTTTGTTGTAGGAAAGGAGGCGGCGGTTATTCGGAAACTAAAGAAATACACCCCAACTCGTTTTATGTCGAAAGACTCAGTTTATAATAAGGATGCCGCCGACTATGCAGTTTCTTTTATACAGGCTCTAAATCATACCAAGGGGACATGGGCAGGAAAACCCTTTGAACTTATAGACTGGCAAGAGCGAATTGTGCGGGACTTATTTGGCATTTTAAAGCCTAATGGATATAGGCAGTTTAATACTGCTTATGTAGAGATCCCCAAAAAAATGGGGAAAAGCGAGCTCGCTGCAGCTATTGCTCTCCTTCTTACTTGCGGTGATGGCGAAGAGCGGGCTGAAGTCTATGGCTGCGCTGCCGATCGAAACCAAGCCTCTATTGTTTTCAATGTAGCGGCAGACATGGTGAGAATGTGCCCGGCTCTGGCAAAGCGAGTAAAAATACTTGATTCTATGAAGAGGCTTATCTATCAGCCCACAGGCAGTGTATATCAGGTGCTTTCCGCCGATGTCAAAAACAAGCACGGCTTTAACACTCACGGGGTGGTATTTGATGAGCTTCATACCCAGCCTAATAGAAAGCTATATGACGTTATGACCAAAGGTAGCGGAGATGCTCGGATGCAGCCTTTGTATTTTCTTATAACCACTGCGGGGGATAACCAAAATAGTATATGCTGGGAGGTACATCAAAAGGCAGTAGACATTATAAACGGGAGAAAAAATGATCCTACTTTCTACCCTGTCATTTACGGAGCCACCGTAGAGGATGACTGGACAGACCCAAAAGTGTGGAAAAAGGCAAACCCCTCTCTTGGAATTACAGTTACTATGGATAAGGTTAAAGCCGCTTTTGAGTCGGCAAAACAAAACCCTGCCGAAGAGAACAGCTTTAGGCAGCTCCGCCTTAACCAATGGGTAAAACAAGCTGTGCGCTGGATGCCGATGGATAAATGGGATGCCTGTGCATTTAATGTGGACCTGGAAGAACTAAAAGGCCGGGTTTGCTGTGGCGGGCTAGACCTTTCATCTTCTACTGACATTACAGCCTTCGTGCTAGTTTTCCCTCCGGTAGATGAGGACGATAAATACAGTATCCTCCCGTATTTTTGGATTCCGGAGGAAACAATAGATCTTCGTGTCCGGCGGGATCATGTTAATTATGACTTGTGGGAGAGGCAGGGTTTTCTAAAAACTACAGAAGGCAATGTTGTTCACTACGGCTTTATAGAATCTTTCATTGAAGAGTTAGGCTTAGACTATAACATTCGTGAAATTGCTTTTGATCGCTGGGGAGCTGTGCAAATGACCCAAAATCTTGAAGGCATGGGCTTTACTGTCGTTCCCTTCGGTCAAGGATTCAAAGATATGGGCCCTCCGACAAAAGAATTGATGAAACTGACATTAGAGGAAAAGATAGCTCATGGTGGTCATCCGGTTCTGCGGTGGATGATGGACAACATTTATGTTAGAACTGACCCGGCGGGCAACATCAAGCCGGACAAAGAAAAAAGCACCGAGCGCATTGACGGTGCTGTGGCATTGATTATGGCCCTGGATAGGGCGGTTCGAAATGAGAACCGTGGAAGTATCTATGATGGGCGGGGGATATTGATTTTATAAGAGAAAAACAGCGCCTCTGGTTTTTATTAAAAACCTGTTGACAAGGAAATACTTTCTGGTTTATAATAATAACCACAAGGTTAATATTATAAATAAAGGAGGCGCATTTTATGGCAAGCAGGGTAATTCAAATTTCTTTTAGTGACACAGAGTACGCACATTTGGAAGCTAAAGCTGAGGCTGAGGGAATGACAATAGCACTTTATATCAAGAACAAAGTACTGGAGGACACTGAATTTAAAAGGTGGTTTCGTGAACTCCTCGAGAGAGTTTCGCGTATTAAGCCGGGAACACCATTCAATATTAAAATGGTATTGTCCACTGATTGGGCAAGCATCGATCGGGGTGTTCGTCTTGCGATGGGGCGTGCATTCTACAATTATGTCGTTGCTGGGAAAGTTGAAGGAATTAGTCCTACTCATAAGGATAGCGCTAATGTTCAGTGGTATGAAGCTGGAGGTGCAGAGTAATGTTGTACTCAGTAGATACCGGAAAATATGTTGAGAAACTTCCTCACAAAAAAGAATTTGATCGTTGGATGAAAAACCTCTCAGCTTCAGACTATCAAAATGTTATTGATGCATTAAACCAGAAGGTGGATTTGAGCGATATTAATACATCAAGCTGGATTCCTGGAAATGACTGGACTGGGACGGTATACGAACCACTTTATCATGCTTGTGGAAACAACAAAGATGCTTCCGGTTTGTTTTTCGGATTAATTCTCTTTGACTTATTGATGCGCAGAGAATACGCTGTGTGGGGTTTTGGGCGATATGAAAAAGATGGCATTCCAATTCGAGGAACAACTTATTTCTTGCTAAATAACCCGCCAGCACGATAAACATAATAAACCACTGAACCGCTTCGTGAGATGAAGCGGTTTTTTCATGCCCAAAATTAGGAGGAACGCCTATGAGAATACCCTTTTTATCAAGAATATTTCGTTCCCGGGCCAGTCCGGAGAACAGTCTCTGGGGGAGTGCCTACAGTTTTTTCTTTGGTACCACCCCCAGTGGTAAAACAGTCAATGAAAGAACGGCCATGCAGACCACAGCAGTTTATGCTTGCGTGAGAGTGTTGGCGGAGGCGATCGCCTCGCTGCCGCTTCATACCTACCAGTATACAGATAAAGGCAAGGAAAAAGCCCTGGACCATAACCTTTACTATCTTCTGCATAGCGAACCTAACCCTGAGATGACTTCATTTGTGTTCCGGGAAACACTGATGGGTCATCTTTTACTTTGGGGAAATGCCTATGCTCAGATTATTCGGGATGGCCGGGGGAAAGTGGTCGCACTATACCCGCTCCTACCGGACAAGATGACGGTGGATCGCACTGAAAGAGGGGAACTCTTTTACCTCTACAACAAGGAAGGGATTAATTATTCTCTGCGTAGTGATGAAGTCCTTCACATACCCGGTCTGGGTTTTGACGGGCTGGTGGGCTATTCCCCCATCGCTATGGCCAAGAATGCCATCGGCATGGCCATTGCCACCGAGGAGTATGGGGCGAAGTTTTTTGCCAATGGGGCAAATCCCGGCGGCGTGTTGGAACATCCGGGTGTGGTCAAGGATCCCTCGAAAATTCGGGAGAGCTGGAATGCGGTATACCAGGGAAGCGGTAACGCCCACCGGATTGCGGTGCTGGAAGAAGGAATGAAATTTCAAAGTATCGGCATCCCGCCGGAACAGGCTCAGTTTCTGGAAACCCGGAAATTTCAGCTGAATGAAATCGCCCGGATATTTCGGGTGCCGCCCCATATGGTGGGTGACCTGGAACGATCAAGTTTCTCCAACATCGAACAGCAATCACTGGAGTTTGTCATGTACACGCTGGACCCGTGGGTGATCCGGTGGGAACAGGCCATTCAAAGAGCCTTGTTTTCAGCTACAGAGAAAAAAGCATATTTTGTGAAATTCAATGTAAATGGTCTGCTGCGGGGCGATTACCAGAGCCGGATGCAGGGTTATGCAGTGGGTCGGCAAAACGGATGGCTCTCCGCTGATGATATTCGGGAACTGGAAGACATGAACAAGCTGCCGGAGGGCAGTGGCGGCAGTACCTATCTGGTGAACGGCAATATGGTGGATATTGGCCATGCAGGCACCTGGGTCAACAAATAGCAGATGGAACGGAGGGATAACGTGTGAAGAAACGATTTTGGAATTGGAGCGAAGATGAATCGGGCCGGATCCTATATCTGGACGGTTACATCGCAGAAGACAGCTGGTTTGACGATGACATTACCCCCAAGCAGTTCAAGGCCGAACTGGACGGAGCCAGGGACAACCTAATCATCTTTTTAAATTCTCCGGGAGGTGACGTGTTTGCGGCCAGTCAGATCTATACCATGGTGAAGGAGTACCCCGGGAAAGTGACGGTCAAAATTGACGGGGTGGCGGCCAGTGCGGCGTCGGTGATCGCCATGGCTGCCGATGAAGTGTTCATGTCCCCGGTGGCCATGATGATGATCCATAATCCAGCCACTGTGGTTTTCGGGGAAGTGACGGATCTGCAAAGCGGTATTGCCATGCTCTCTGAGGTAAAGGAAAGCATTGTGAACGCCTATGAGCAGAAAACAGGTTTACCCAGAAGCCGAATCTCCCACATGATGGATGCTGAAACCTGGATGAGTGCGGGGAAGGCGGTGGAACTGGGATTTGCCGATAAAGTGCTGTATGAAACAGAAATACCCACCATGGAGTCGCCCAGTGCGGCTTTTTTGTTTGACAAGGTAACGGTAACCAACGCCCTCATGAAAAAGCTGCCTCTGAAACAATCAGCAAAGAAGGCAGCGAGTGAAAAAACGGATGATGCCACACCCATCATTCAGCTGGAAAAGCGGCTGAACCTATTAAAAATTTACAATTGGAGGAATGAAAGATGAGCAAGATTTTAGAACTGCGGGAAAAACGAGCGAAACTGTGGGAGGATACCAAGGCTTTTCTGGACAGCAAACGAACAGACAGCGGGTTGTTATCCGCAGAAGACACCGCCACCTATGAAAAAATGGAAGCGGATGTGGTGAGCCTGGGAAAGGAAATCGACCGCCTTGAGCGTCAGGCTGCCATGGATCTGGAACTTTCCAGGCCTGTCAGTGCAGCGATTAAAACCACGCCGGGTGTCGCCCTGGAGGATGAGAAAAAAGGGCGGGCTTCCAATGAGTACCGGCAGGCTTTCTGGAAAGCCATGCGACACAAGAATCATTATGAGGTGCAGAACAGCCTGAGAATCGGTGAAGATACCGAAGGCGGCTATCTGGTCCCGGACGAATTTGAACGAACCCTGATTGAAGCCCTGGAAGAAGAGAACATTTTCAGAACTCTGGCCAAAGTGATCACCACTTCCAGTGGTGACCGAAAGATCCCGGTAGTCGCTACGAAAGGCACCGCTGCCTGGGTGGATGAAGAAGCCCCCATTCCAGAGTCGGATGATACCTTTACTCAAGTTTCCATCGGAGCTTATAAACTGGCCACCCTGATCAAGGTATCGGAAGAACTCTTAAACGACAGCGTGTTTAATCTTGAAAGTTATATTGCCAAGGAATTTGCCAGACGGATTGGTGCCAAAGAAGAGGAAGCTTTCTTCACAGGGGACGGGGACGGAAAACCCACCGGGATTTTCAACGCCACCGGCGGTGCTGAAGTGGGAGTTACCGCTGCCTCCGCAACCGCCATCACAGCGGATGAGCTGATGGACCTCTTTTATTCCCTGCGCTCTCCCTACCGCAAAAAAGCGGTGTTTGTCACGAACGACGGAACGATAAAAGCCATTCGGAAACTGAAAGACGGGAACGGTCAATATCTCTGGCAGCCTTCCATTGCAGCAGGCCAGCCGGACACCATTTTGAACCGTCCGGTGAAAACCTCTGCCTTTGTCCCCACCATTGAAGCGGCGGCTAAAACCATCGCGTTTGGAGACTTTGGTTACTATTGGGTGGCCGACCGGCAGGGCCGCTCCTTCCAGCGTCTGAACGAGCTCTTTGCAGTAACCGGACAGGTTGGCTTTAAAGGCACCCAACGGGTGGACGGCAAACTGATTCTGCCGGAAGCTATCAAAGTGCTGCAGCAGAAGGTGTAACGAACAAAACTGGCGGGCAGTTGCAGATTGACTGCCCGTCCAATTAAGAAGGAGGGATGATTCCTATGGGTTACAACACAAAGAACTACACGGAGCAGGGCGGTGAAAAAACAGTAATTGGTGGAGAACTGAAAATAGGCAGCCAAGGAAAGGTTACTTTTGGTGGAACCACTATGAAGCCTGCTGCTTGTCAGCCAGATAGCACAGCCAGCACTGTTGCTGCCCTAAAAGATGAGGTCAATGCACTTCTGGCAAAACTGCAGGATGCCGGACTCATGGAAAGAGCCATGATTGTGCTGGAAGAAGACAGTGAAACGGACAACAAAATCAATACACTGACCACTTACTCCAATGTGAGCAGTTTTTCTGATGCGTGGGTAACTGATGCCATCATTATCTCAACAGAACTGATTCCGGCTGGTACTAAAGTGACCATAAATAATCCAGCTATTGGAGGAGAGCCTTACACCATCGAATCTCCAACACGTATCCTCTGGCTAAGCGATGTTATCAAAGGGCAAAACGAAGCGGCTCCCACCCGGACTAAACTTAACGAGCACACCACCCAGGCCTTTGATTTTACCGTCAGTGGCCTGGCAGAAGAGTTAACCACCGACATGGAGTTTAAAGTGGTGATTTCTGATAAAGCAGACCTTGCAGGAACCCATCAAAGCGAGCAGGACTTTGGGGATTATGTGATCCTCACTAAAAACACCTTGGCTGAAGTGACCTTTGCAGCAGAAGAAGACTAAAATCAGTGTAGATGGAGGTGGGGGCAGTCATGACCTTAGAAGAAGTGAAGTTGTACCTGCGTATTGACGGAAATGAGGAAGATGCCCTCATCATCCGTCTCATGGAAACAGCCCAGGAACTGTGTGAAAGTATCCTCCGGTATCCCTTAAGCGAACTGGAAATCGTCCCGCCGGTGGTGAACCAGGCCATGTTTTATGCGGTGGCCAACCTCTACGAAAAACGGGAAGGAACCCACCGTCATCTGAAAAATGACAGCAGCGGCATGGCAGAAACCCTGCAGGTGATGGCCTTGATCCTGGGGCCTTACCGAAAAGAAAGCTGGTGATGCGGCCATGGAAATTGGGGAACTGCGGCACCGCATTACACTGCAGGAACCGGAGACACTGGTCAGCGAGGGCGGGGTCGAGGAGACCTCATGGAAGGATGTGGCCACTGTCTGGGCTAAAGCGGAACACCTGCGGGGCCGGGAATACTATGCCGCTGCTGCCATCCAGGCAGAAAACACTGTCGTCTTCACCATCAGGTTTATGCCAGGCATCCACACCCGGCACCGAATCCGGTTTCGGGATCAGTTCTATCACATCATGACCGTAGACAATGTGAAATACCAGAGACGTTATCTGGTTCTTCGAGCCCAGGAGGTGAGCCGGGGTGGCTAAGATTGAACTGGAAGGAATGCAGGAACTGCTGGACAATCTGCAACAGCTGGGTCAAAAAGCAACGCGTATTGAAAACCAGGCTCTGATCAAAGCGGCAGAACCCATCTTAACGGATGCCGTCCAGAACGCACCGGAAAAGACGGGGAAGGGGAAGCGGGGTTTAAAGATCAGCCGACCCCGGAAACAGGGGGAAGAGAAGTATGTCTTGGTGGGAATTGATCGGGGGGACATCTCCGAAATTTTCTATATGAAGTTCCACGAATTTGGTACTTCCAAGATGAAAGCCCGCCCGTTCCTGGGACCGGCCTATGAAAAGAATAGAAACAAAGCTGTGGAGATTATCCGGGATGAGATAAGACGGGGGTTGAGGTTATGAGTGTAAACACGAAGGTCATGGAAACGCTGTCGGATTTGGGCATTCCAGTCCGGTTTCAGCATTATTCCGGCACCGAAAGCCCCTATCTTACTTTTTTTAACTACCTGGAAACGGGAGAACTTCATGCAGACGATGAGGAGCAACTCACCGGTGTTTACATTCAGCTGGATCTATGGAGTGAAGGGGATTATGCCGAACTGGTATCCCAGATCCATCAGCGGATGACGGAAGCCGGGTTTCTTAGGCGAAGTTTTAATGATTTGTATGAGCCAAATACCAACATGCATCACAAGGTGATGCGCTATTACAAGGAGGTGGGCTAAATGCCACAGATAGGCCTTAAAAATATTCATTATGCGGTGTTAACAGAAGATACCGCCACGGAACTCAGTTATGAAAGCGTGAAAACCCTGACCGGTGCCATCATGGCCACCATTACCCCGACAGTGAATACCCAGGAACTCTATGCGGATGATCAGCTGTGGGAATCTGTCTCGGCTCTTGGCAAAATTGATGTGGAACTGGAAACAGCCGAGCTGCCGCTGGCAGCCCGGGCGGAGTTGACTGGCAGTACCTTAGGTCAGGACGGGGTCCTGGTGGAAAAAGTCTCCGATAAACCGCCCTACATCGCCCTGGGGTTTAAAAGCTTAAAATCCGATGGCAAGTACAGGTTTGTCTGGCTCTTAAAAGGTGTGGCGCAGCCGATCACTGAGGAGTATGCCACGAAAAAAGACAGCGTGGAGCACAAGACCCCGAAACTGACATTAACATTCATGCCTCGGATTAGAGACGGGGAATGGAAGCACACCGCCGATGAGGATGCCAACGACTTTGCCGGGGCGCTTACCTGGTTTAGCCAGGTACCCGTACCCACATGAAAAGAACCGCTCATCGCCTTGATTAGCGATGCCCAGAACCTACTGGATGGAGCCGTTGTGGGAACCGACCCGGGTGAATACCCGCAGAGTGCGGTGGATGATTTGGGTGACGCCATTACCGCTGCACAGACAGTGGCGGACGATGAGGACGCCAGCCAGGCTGCGGTGGATGCCGCTGTATCGGCACTGGCACTGGCCATCACTGACTTTGAAGAGTCGGTGATTGAATAGGAGGGATAAACGGATGGATTTAACCCTGCAAGTGAATGGTAAACCAAAAACCTATACCACCGGTTTTGTCAGCGCCCGGATGGTGCGGCAAACTCTGGCCATGGCCAGGGGGATCAACTTTGAAGATTTGTCGCCGGAAGAACTGGACCAGCTGACGGATTATGTGGTAGAACTCTTTGGACGCCAGTTTACCCGGGATGAGCTGTATGACGGACTGGCCTCCCAGGAGCTCCTTCCCACCATCGAAGGATGCATTCAGGGTGTGGTGGGGACCTTGGGGCAGACCAGGAGTGATGAGGGAAAAAACGGGTAGCGGGGATCGTGACGGATCCCCAGGACTGGATCGATGAATTGTATCTGGGACTCTTAAAACAGGGATGGACTTTAAACGACATTGACACCATGGACATCGGTTATTACCTCCATCTTGTGAAAAAGGCTCAGGACAGAGAAACCGCATATATCGATGAAATCCTGTAACACCCAAAAAGGGGTGTTTTTTTATGCCGGAAAACGAGGGAGGTGACGGGCGATGTCAGATGTAGGGCAGTTAAATGTGCGGGTGGGGATGGACAGCAGCGGGTTTCAAAACGGGGTCTCCAACTTAAACCGGGAGATGAAAAGAGTCCAGTCGGAGTTTCAACTGGCATCCTCTGAGCTGGGCAAACACGGCTCCGCTCTGGATGGGCTTCGCTTAAATTCCGACCGGTTAACACGTCAGACGGAACTGCAGCGCCAGAAAGTAGACGCATTGGAAGCCGCCCACCAGAAGTCGGTGGAAACCAAAGGCGCTGACGCCCGGGCTACGCAGGAACTGGAGATTAAGCTGAACAAAGCCAAAGCCACCTTAAACGGCATGGAGCAGGATTTAAAGAGCCTCAATCAGGAAATCGCCAAGCAGGAATCGGGCTGGTACAAACTGGGGAAAAGTCTGGAACCCATCGGCCAGAAGATGCAGGACATTGGCAAAGGGATGCAAAGTGTCGGCAAAGACTTAACCCGCACTGTCACCCTTCCTTTAGTAGGCCTTGGCGCTGCCGCCATCAAAGTGGGGATGGATTTTGAAGCGGGCATGAGTGAAGTGGCGGCCATCAGCGGCGCTACAGGAGAAGAGTTTGAGAAATTATCGACTCTGGCCAAAGAGATGGGTGCCACCACCAAGTTCTCCGCCAGCCAATCGGCCGAAGCTATGAAATACATGGCCATGGCCGGCTGGGATACGTCCCAGATGCTGGACGGCCTGGATGGAATCATGATGCTGGCGGCGGCTTCCGGGGAAAGCCTGGCATCCGTTTCCGATATTGTCACCGACGCCCTGACCGCGTTTGGTATGTCGGCAGATCAGTCGGCTGATTTTGCTGATCTGTTGGCCAGCACCGCCAGCAGCGCCAACGTCAATGTGGCCACCATGGGCGAGACTTTTAAATACGCAGCGCCCCTGTTCGGTGCTTTGGGTTACAGTGCAGAAGATGCGGCTTTGGCTATTGGTCTGATGGGGAACGCCGGAATTAAAGGTTCCCAGGCAGGGACGGCACTAAGGGGAGCCCTCACCAGTCTGGCGGACCCTTCTGGTGATGCGGCGGTATTGCTGGATGAACTGGGCATTTCCATTACTGATGCCAGCGGTGAGATGAAACCTTTTAAAGAAGTGATGGACGATCTAAGGAGTGCTTTTGCGGGTCTTGACGAATCCCAACAGGCGCAGGCTGCTTCCACCATCTTTGGTAGAAACGCCATGAGCGGGATGCTGGCCATCATCAATGCCAGTGATGATGATTATGCCAAACTCACGGAAGCAACCCGGGAATACAGCGGAGCGGCTAATGAGATGGCCGAGGTCATGGAAGACAATCTGCAGGGTCAGCTGACTAAGCTGAAATCTGCCCTGGAAGGGGTAGGGATCCAGATCTTTGAGATACTGGTTCCTCACTTAAACACCTTGGTGGCCGCCCTGATGAAAGCGGCAGAGTTCTTTGCCAAACTGCCGGAACCGGTGCAAACCCTCATCGTAGCCGCCGCAGGGCTTGCTGCAGCTCTTGGCCCTGTAATTTATATTCTGGGATCCATTGTGGCCAAAGCCGGTGTACTGGTCTCGGCGTTTTCCAAAATTGCTATCGCTATTGCCGGTAAAACAGCGGCGCTGGGTGGTGCGACGGCTGCTTCCGGGGCTTTGGTAGCGGCTAAAGGAGCCCTGGCGGCTGCTTTTGCTGCCTTGACCGCCCCCATCGCCCTGGTCGTAGCAGCTATTGTGGCTGTTATCAGCATAGGCTACCTGTTGATCAGGAACTGGGACACCATTAAAGAAGTGGGCGCGGCGGTATGGACAGGGCTGAAGGATGGGGTTTCAAGGGCTGTCAGTGGAATCGGCGAAGGGCTCACCCTGCTCAAAGACTGGTTTTCCGGTCTGCCCGCCAGGTTGTCTGCTGCCTTCCAAGCTGCCAGTGCCCATGTCGCCCAATGGGTCAGTTCGGTTCAGGAAGGTTTTGCTGAGGTAGTGACCCGGACGGGTGAAAAAGTGGTGGAGCTGGTGCAGTGGTTTCGCGAGCTTCCAGAACGGGTGGGAGTGTTTTTACTCAAACTCTTCTTTGAAGACATTCCTTACTATGTGGGCTATGGACTGGCTTCCATGGTCCAGTTGGTGCAGGAAGGCATCGAGGCGACGGTTCAGTGGTTTAGCGAACTACCGGAGAGGCTAAGTGCCTGGCTGGCCCAAACAGCTGAAAACATGGCACTGTGGTGGGAGACAGCAAAAGAAAACACCATCGAGACGGTGACGGCCATGATTCATCAAACCGTTACCTTCTTCAGCGAATTGCCGGGTAAAGTTGGGCAGTGGCTGCAGAGCACCTTTGTAACGGTACGGGATAAAATGGCTGAAATTCGGTCGCGTATGGTGGAAAGCATCAAAGCGGCAGTTGCTGCAGTGATTGCTTTCTTCATGGAACTACCGGCAAAAGTGGGCCGGTGGTTGAGCCAAACCCGTCAACGGATCATTGGGTTTGGAAGAGAAGCCTTGTCAGCAGCGAAAGAAGCCGGAAAAAGCATCGTCAAAGGCATCATGGATGAAGTGCTGGGGATACCCGGGAGGGTTGCCACAACCCTTAGAAATATCGGGACAACGATTCGCAATGCGGCCAGCAGCCTCTGGAGCAGCGCCAAAAATGCCGGTGCTTCGTTAACTTCCGGTTGGCAGGCTGGTATGGGGGAACGGTCCCCTTCCTATATTGAACGGTCCATGAGCCGGATTGTGGGATACATGGACGATTCCGTGAGCACCCTGGGCCGACAGTTTCAGGCGTTGGACAATTTCTCAGCTAATCCCACCCTGAGCATGGTGCCCGCCCTGGCTTATGCAGGAGGCAGCAGTGGATTCACTCAACGTCGGGAAACAATGGACCAACCGCTGATTAGTCCCATTACCATTGAACACATGCATGTTAGGGATGATTCCGATATTGAAAAAATCGCTGTTCGCTTGCATGAATTGCAACGCAAACGCAGCAGGGGGGTGTAGTGATGAGCGGGCACATTCTATTTACTTTCAAGGATGTCCCTGTTACCACAGCAGTGGCGGACATCCTGATTTCCGGCATTAAACGCCCCTTGCGCCCGGCGGTCCAGCGACGCAAAGTTGAAATTCCCGGCCGGAACGGAGCCTGGGATTTTGGCCCCGGAGCCAGGCGGGATTTTGAGATAGAAGTGGACTTTACCATTAAGGCGGTTGATACAGGCAGCCTTATGAACAAAATGCGCAGCCTAGCGGATTTTCTGGACGGGAAAGGCCCGCTGGTTTTCAGCGATGATCCGACAAAGGTTTATCAGGCTCAGGTGCTGCAGATCATCGTCCCGGAACGGGGTGTGTTTTCTGTTATCCGGTCGGGGACCATTGTGTTTGAATGTGATGCGTAAAAGGGGGTGATTCCATTGGCTAATGCACTGTATGACAAAGGAAGGAATAAGTTCTTGCGGGGCGAGATCTCCTGGAATAATGATGTCATCGATGTAGCGCTGGTGAACCTGAATGTGGATGAAGGTGGTTACAGTCCGGATCTGGCTAACGACGAGTTTTTCAGCGATATACCGGGGACAGCAAGAGTGGCCGTATTATCCGATAATGTACAACGAGAAACTGAGCTGGTGAATAAAACCACTGAAAACGGAGTGGCTGATGCAGCCAATGCGGTGTTTGAGGAAGTTGAAGGAGCGTTGATCGGCGCCATTGTGATCTTTAAACGGGGTGCAACCGATGAAGCATCGCCGCTTATCGCCTTTAAGGACACAGCCCTGGTATTGCCTGTGGAACCAGATGGCCGTGATATCACTATCAGTTGGAATGATGGCCCGAATAAAATTTTCAAGCTATAGGGGGTGAGAACATGGCGAGGATTTTCCAGGACGGTTTCGAGACAGGTCGGCCTATGTTGCCAGGTGTAGGAGGGAATTTCGGTGTGTGGCTTGGCAGTCTGTGGCAGTCTAATCAAGATTCTGCTAGCCTTATGTCGCGGCATATTGGGGTACAGTCGGATATAGCTCGCGGTGCCAGATATGCGCTTGAAATGTATAAATCAACAACTAGCAATTATAGGCTGCAAATTTTTAGAGATCTAGAACAAAATTTAGCTGACCATTACGGTAGAGTTGAATTTTATATTAAATTTGCGGATACCGCTCCAGGCAATAAATTTTCCATACTGCAATTGCGTGATGACACTTACGATAATATCGCAGGCAGTGTCTGGGTGGAAAAAGAAGCCGAATATATGAACATGTATCTTGATATTGGCGGTGTTCAAGTGGCTGAATGTGCGCAGGCGTTTATGTGTGATACTTGGGTAAGACTGGAGTGGCGGTTATCAGTAGATAATACTTCCGGTGTGTTTGAAGTCAGACGCAATGGTGATACCCTACTATTGTTTGAAGGAGACACTGACCCTAACGGTACAGGGCATGTGAAGTATTTAAGCTTAGGCACAACCGATTCTAATGCTACGTTTGTTATGTATTATGACGATGTTGCCGTGAACGATATTACCGGAGAAATGAATAATTCGTGGCCAGGCCGAGGGAATATCATATATTTGCCTCCAAGAGCAGCTGGTGAGCATGCTGAATGGATACCCTCTGAACAGTCAGCCAATTTTTCCAAACACTTTGTAAAAAATATTATCTACTCCTCTTGTGAGTCACTTACCAGCTATCCTCCCGGAAATGCTTTTAATGAAGACAGCGGCAATTATTGGCGGCCGGTAGGTTATGCCAATGAATGGATTGGCTTTGAACTCTTATCATCCGCGGTTATAACTAGATTGTGGATAGGTGGGCAGACGACAAGCTACTCACCAGAGAATATTAGAATTGAAGGTTCTCATGACGGCGAGTCGTGGGATATCCTGGCAGAGGAGTATTTTGATAATAACGGGCAGTTCCACGAGTATGATTTTATAAATAGCACCGCTTATAAGTTTTATCGCCTGTATATTATCAGCGCTCACAGCAGCCGCCTTTATCTTTACGATGTCAGGTTTTATCAGGTTCCTGCACAAAACTGGGCTACGTTATTTGATGCGCCAGATACCGGTGATGAGGCTAGAGTCGTATCAGGCACAGTTGAGAAAAAGGACTCGTATTTAATGTTACGCATAGCAGAGGATTTAGGGTATGACCCCGTGGCTGAGATAAAAGCAGTTCAACATTTGCTCAAAGGAAAATTTGAGGACAGTGAGTCACGCATTAAACCGTTTATTAGGCTTGGCGTAAGCGAAGACGAAGGCCCCGTGTATTCTCTTATGAACGATTATTTGAAGTATTATCAGTATATCTGGGACAAAAATCCATTTACTAATGAAGCATGGACCCGTGCTGAGATTGATGATCTAGAGGCAGGAATTGAACATAGTGATGTGGAGTAGGTGATTATATGAGCTATAACGCCAAATTTATAATTAAGGATGACCGTGTTCCACAAGATTATGTTGAAGGAGCAGTTGTTGGTCTCTATGAACTAATTCACGATTTAAGTTACAACGGAACAGATGGAACAGACGGCTCGGTTCAACAGGTTGTCCTTGACCCCGGCACCTACTTCATTGAGTTGTGGGGTGCAGAAGGTGGTTATCGCCCAGGTTATGATAGAGCTGGCGGAAAAGGTGGTTATGCAAAAGGAAAAATTGTTTTAACTGAGCAAACGACATTCAATGTGTATGTGGGCGGTTACCCAGCAGATGGCGATGCCGAAAATGGTGGTTTCAATGGCGGCGGGGCAGGCGGCTCGCGAGGCGGTGCCGGTGGTGGTGCTTCTGATATTCGCATTGGCGGCATGGCACTAACGGACAGGGTGATGGTTGCCGCCGGTGGCGGTGGAGCATATAGTAGCGGTGTTGCTGGGGCTGGCGGTGGCTTGGAAGGTGAACCCGGAACTTATAACAGTGATGCTGGCGGCAAGCAAACCAAAGGCGGTATTGGAGATAGAAACGGCGGGTTTGGTTTGGGCGGCAGTCGTTATGGTGCATATTATCCCGGCGGCGGTGCAGGGTGGTATGGCGGTGCTGCCGCCAACTTTGACAGTGCAGGCGGCGGTTCTTCTTATATTGGCGCTGTACTAGAAGGAGCTAATATGGAAGATGTTGGGGGTGAAGAAAGTTTCCCCAAAGTCCCTGTGTTGGATGGTTATACAGAAACCGGTGTTAGTGAAGGCCACGGTGCTGTTAGAATTTCGGTTCTGGTTGAAAGTCTGGTTACAGACAGTAATGGCGAGGTAGAATTTGCCGGGTTAGAACCCAAAGACATTTTATACTATATTTCTTGTGAAGGATATGCCAGTACTGTTGGTGTAACCGCCATCGTTGATAGCAGTATAGTAGTCGAAGTTATGATAAATGCGGCTAAATCTGTCGCTACAGGCGTTGCCTTTCAGGTCGATAAGGCCGGGTATGAAGGCAGGATGCCCTGCGTTACAAATATTGGTACTCAGATTGACCAGGCATATGAGGCACTAAAGAAGGCTTATTTAAGCAGTTTTGGCTTTCAGGTGGAAATCAGCGAACCGATTATCATCGATTTTGAGGGCTATGGGATTGAATCCAGGGAACAGGTACCCGGAAGCGATTTTATCATTGTGGGGACAACGGCTAACGGCATTTCTGTCTTTCCCGCCTCCATTCACCTGACGCGAGACAGTCTGGCAGTGTTACAGGCAACAGTTCGCCCGCCAGATGCTGCTGACCGGGATGTGATCTGGTCGACCAGTGACTATGCGGTGGTATCAGTGGTAGGCGACGGCGAACGGGGAACCATCCGGGGCCATGTGGAAGGCATAGCCACTATTACCGCTATTTCGAAGGACGGAGGCTATACGGCCACCTGTCAGGTTACGGTTGCAGAGCGAATGCCGGTTCCATACGAAGCCATCAAAATCCTACGGCCTAACTTTTCAGAAATCGCCATCCTAGATAATACGGAGATTGTTGACCTGATCATCACTAAAGAGTTGAGCGGTCATTACGGGGTGGAGTTTACCCTGCCCGTTGGTGTGACAGGATGGGAGGAAATCAGGCGCGGCCGCTACATTGAAACAGAGGGTCAGAAGTTTGCCATCGAGCAAATTCGACCGGTGCGGCAGAGCGACGGAATTCCTTTGCTTCAGGTCACCTGTTCCCATATATTCTTTGAAATTGAGAGAGTAAACATGCCCCATGACACTACTGCCAGGTCAACGATTCAAGATCATGTGAATTATGTGTTGCGGAATACGGGATTTGTGACGCTGGCCACCGACAAAGAGAACCATTTCTACCAGATTGACAGGGTTATCGATTACAGTGCCAGCGATAGCCGGTTTACAGCCTTCCAGCGAATATTTCAGGTCTTTGGAGGGCACTACCGCTTAAATGATTTTACGGTGGAAATTATCCCGCCTAGGCCAACCCCGCCGACTTCGGCAGTGGTGCTGGAGTATGCCGTCACCAACGCCGCCATTGAAAAGCATGAAGACGATGCCGATGTGATCACCACCCTGTATGCGACGGGCGGCCAGGTGGATGGAGTTCCGTTAGAAAGAGTTGTGCAGGCCGGTCCAGAGATCAGAACCTTGTATCGCAAAGAAAGGGTACGCTTTGTCAATTTCGGAGATATAAGGGTCTGGAACAATTTTGTTTATGTGACCGATCAGTATCTGGAGAAAAGGCAGTTGCCCAGAACCACCTACAGTTTATCCGTAGCCGAATTGAAACGCATCAATGGTATTGAAGAACTGTATCCGG
>CAZVBE010000012.1:0-60374 GCA_964625335.1 uncultured Clostridium sp.
CCTTCATTATTATATAACTCTTTGCTAATTAAAACAAGATTTGGATACTCCATTCCCCCTACAAAAAAATCCGCCGCCACAACCGAATAGGTTCTGTATGGGTACCTGCCGAAACATTCGTTGAATACTTCCAGTGCATCAGCGGCAACTTCAAGGGCCTTTCTTCCCGCCGCCCTGTCAAAATAATAGGATTTTACCGTTGTACCGCCAACCTTTTTACTGCTGACCCCAAAGCTGCCGCTGGCAATCCATGCAAAGTCCCTTACCATTTCCGCCCTTATGATCCATTCCCTGTTGTCCTTATCGAATTTTTTGTCCTTTATGATCTCCCCCGTGGCAGCAACGGTATAGTGCTTTGGAAGTACCAGCTTTACAAGATAATCAGAGATATCGCTGTAGAAAGGGTCCCCTACGGCATAATAGGGGTCCAGATTCCAGCCGTTCTGGTCAAAGACAGCCGCAATCGGATACCAGTTGGCAGCCTTAACCGTGTTTTCTCCATATCCGAAGCGCCCGTGGCACCTGGGGAACTTGACGGTAAAACTTATATCCAGCACTACAAAGTCACCGGGCCCCAAAGGCTCGGGCAGTTTAACCCTCAAAACCTGCCTCCCGCCGTCCCTGTATTCCCAGTCTCCCTCCCTTCCTTCTATCCTGACACTGTCTATATTGATAAAACCGGTATCAAAACCGAGCGGATATGCTTCCAACAGCTCCATCGGTTCGAAGGGGACCGTATCCGGGTTTTCAAAGGCATTGGGATACAAATGCATATATATATCCTCCAGGATGGTCTCCCCGTTATTATAATATGTCAGGCATTCATATCCCTTGAGCAGTTTTTCCACTTCGTCAAAATAGCAGTTTATACTGTACTCATTTACCACCGTAGCCTCTACAGGAAAATCCCAAACCACGGCTTTGCTGTCTGCAAAAAAACTGCAGGATGTCAATAGCACCGCCGCCAGCAATACAAGAACAACAATTCTTTTCACTCTTACCCCTCCCCGTATATCTATAATATTTTTATGTCACAGTAGGAAGGGTAATAACTATTATGTTATAATGGGTATGCAGATATAAATTGTATGCGGAGTGATAATATGCAATTTATCAAGGGTAAAACCAGCATTGATATTGAAGATACTCCGGTGGAGAACATATTTCTGGATGCCTTCATGCCTTCCGCCGATGGTAATTTTGTTAAAGTTTATCTTTTGGGATATAAATACGCCTGCAGCCCCGATCCGAACGCCGGCATTACCAACGAAAACCTGGCACGGACTCTGGGACTTCTGCCGTCGGATGTTATAAAGGCCTGGGATTACTGGGAAGATAGGGGTATAATCAAAAAACACTATTTAAAGGACGATAAACATGAGTTTTCTGTTGAGTTTCTTAGCCTGAAACAGCTGTACATAGACAATTACAGCGGCATATCAAACCGGTCCGCCGATATTGCGCAGAATTCCTATTATTCGCCCTCGGACCTGGTCCAGGCAATGCAGGATGACGGGATAAGGGACATGTTTAACGAAATCCAGCAGATTATGTGCAGGCCGTTAAACCCCACCGAAAGCCTTAAATGCCTGGAATGGCTGTACGATTTCAAAATGGCTCCGGAAATAATAGAGGAAGCCTTCCGTTACTCGGTTGAAAAAAAAGGAGTTAAGAGCATTAAATATATTAATGCCATAATTAGCAACTGGTACGACAATAATATAAACACAACCGAAAAGCTCGCGGAGCACCTGGAGGTTACCGACAGCAAATACAGCCGGTACAAAAAGATTATGAAGGCCATGGGCAGAACCAAAAACCCGTCAAGAATAGAAAAGGAGTTTATCGATAAATGGTTTGATATCTATAACATGTCGACGGAACTGATTTTGAAGGCCTGCGACGCCGCTATTATACAAAAAGCAAATCCCTCTTTAAATTATATAGACGGGATAATTTCCAAATGGCACAGGGACAGTATAAAGTCGGTTGACGAAATTCCCGCTGAAAACAAGGAAACTAAACGTCCCAAGCGCAAAACTTCCAGAAATAAGTTCCATAACTTTGACCAGCCTGCGTTAAGGCTGACAAATGAACAGCTTAAGGAAATACTAAACAAACACAAAGATGCTTAACTTAAAAGAAGGGGTTATTATGAAAAAAACAGTCAGCGAAATATTACTGGAATATGAAGCTTTACAGGATAAGGCGGAAAAGAAAAGGGAGACAAAACTAATAAGGATTCACCAAACAATCCCAAGGATTAAGGAGATTGATGACAATATAAACAAAATGGGTCTTGAGTGCACTTCCTATTCCCTCGGTTTGGATTCCCGGTCCCAACAGGAGTACCTGGAGGCCCTGGAACAGAAAATCAGGCAGCTTAAGGAAGAAAAGCTCTCCCTCCTTAAGGAACACGGCTATCCTGCGGACTATCTGGATATCAAATACGCATGCCGGCACTGCAAGGACACGGGATACATAGAGCATAAAAAGTGCTCATGCTTTAAACAGAAACTTATAAGCAAAGCCTACCGGCAGTCCAACCTTGGCAGCACTTTGTCAAGGGAAAACTTCAACACCTTTGACTTGGACCTGTTTTCCAGCGAAAAATATGAGGACTATTCAAAGACTCCCAGACAGAATATGCTGGATATTCTAAGCCGCTGCGAAAGCTTTGTACATAATTTTGAAAACGACAATGGTGAAAATTTGCTTTTTTTCGGGGGCACCGGTCTGGGGAAAACCTTTCTTTGCAACTGTATTGCCAAAAAACTATTGGATAAGGGAAAGCCGGTTTTATACCTTACCTCCTTCAAACTGTTCAAAATACTGGAGGAATACCGGTTCCGGCCGCACGAGAGCCCGATGGCCCAGGACCAGCTTGATTTTATTCTGACCTGTGACCTTTTGATAATAGACGACCTGGGTACCGAGCTTACCAACAGCTTTACCACCTCCGAGCTTTTTAACATTATAAATTCCAGACTTTTGGAGAGGAAGAAAACCATTATTTCGACAAACCTGCAGCCGGAGGAACTGATAGAGACCTACGGCCAGAGGGTTTTCTCCAGAATATCCGCCCATTACAGGGCCTTAGAGTTTTTCGGCCGCGATTTAAGGATGTAAAATCCCATTACACACACAAAAGAACCGCTGCTTTTTTTACTCGGTACTGCCGGTATCCAGTAAAATGGCGCCCACCCCTGGGCTTACCACACAATGTGCATAGGACACGCCGTCCACCTCTCCGTTTATAAGAACATGCTCTTTATAGCCGTAACTGGTCAGGTTCAGCCCGGATTGTCCTTCCATTGTGACCTTTATACTGTTGCCCGCCAGCATGAGTATATGGGGACCGCTGTATGTGGCCCCGGTGTTAAGAGAATGGATAATATCTTCGACCTCATTCCCGGAAAAGGTTTTTATCTTTTCACCGGTTAGACTGTACATCACCATATCGACGACCCTGTCGGCAGGTATGGCTTTTCCCATCTCCTCCAGGGATTCGCCGGTTTCCCCGGTTATTACGTCACCATCTTTTATATTTCGGTCTTCGACAAATCCGCCCTTTACGTTAAGAATACCCTCCATATCAAGCTTAATCAAAACGTTAGGGTAGGTGAAAGCCTGGGTAACCATCATGTCCGGCGCCGGGGAAGTAACGACGGCCTTTACCGATGCCGTTTGGGTATCCTCCAGGTACACCCCTTCAATCTTAATCCCGTACCCGCCGGTGCGCTTTTCGCCGGCGGCTATGAGTATATACGCCCCGCCGTCATCGCTCTTAACGTGAAACCCTTTGCTTTTCCTGTTGGCCTCATACCACAGATACAAATCCTCGTCCCCGTGAATGCTTTGCGGCGACACCACCTGGTATTCCACCGCGTCCCGGTCATACGTCCGGATAATTACTGTGCGGTTTATATCGTCCCATTCTACTTCGGCTCCCAGTGCCTGGGCAACAAAGCGAACCGGTATAAAGGTGCGGTCTTCAACCAGCCTGGCCGGCACCTCCAGCTGTACTATCTCTGTTCGGGGTTCCAACTCCCCATCCCTGGTTATGGTTGCGGTATCCTGTCCTATGGTAAGCAAAACAGCAAGCCCTTCGGCGGTAATTTCCACGGCCTGTTCTGCTTCTTTCCATTCCACTTGGGCACCCATCCTTTCCAGAACGCCCCTTAATGGGATTAACGTCCGGTCGTTTTCTATGAAGGGCATGGCATCCAGCACAGCCTGCCTGCCATTTACCAGGATACCAATATCCTGCCCGGCTAAAGCGCCTGCGGATACAACCACCGTCAGCAGTAACACTATCGCCGCCAATATACTTATTCTTTTTTTCATTATTACCCTCTCCTCTCAGTACGGACTATTAATTAATTGATATATTCATTTTGACTGAAAATTTGGCGGAGTGTTCCCTGAATTTGCCTTTCAAAAGGCAGACCTCCCGGACGTCCGGGGCCCCGTAATATTTCTTGAACTCTTCTACGGTTTCGAAGCCCTTGGCAGCGGCAGTCCCGACGTTGGTCTTAACAGATGATATGAGTGTATTGCCAATTATATAGGCTGCTTTTATTTCAACGAATTCTTCACCGTCGGTAACCATGACAGGGTTTTGTAAAATATTTTTTGTTGTGCTATATTTAATTGTATTGTTCCGCCGTCCGATACTGTTCAATCATTATACCTGCATATAAAAGGCACTGCAGATGCCTGCAGTGCCTTTTAAAATGGAGCTGGTGATGGGACTCGAACCCGCAACCTGCTGATTACAAATCAGCTGCTCTGCCGATTGAGCTACACCAGCATATGGCGACCCGGAAGGGGCTCGAACCCTCGACCTCCAGCGTGACAGGCTGGCATTCTAACCAATCTGAACTACCGGGCCCTACTTGGTGACCCATCAGGGACTCGAACCCTGGACACCCTGATTAAGAGTCAGGTGCTCTACCAACTGAGCTAATGAGTCTTGGCGTTACCAGACTATATTAAACCAAAATACCCCCGTTGTCAATATGGTGCAGCCCGGTAATATATCCTAACCGGCTTCCAGGTA
The DNA here is from genome assembly GCA_964625335.1 of uncultured Clostridium sp. GTDB lineage: Bacteria > Bacillota > Clostridia > Ch29 > Ch29 > CAZGUG01. Next base: position 5,063 of record CAZVBE010000012.1, read on the forward strand.
AGGCTATATGTGCTCCTTAACAATAATGGTCTCGTCCCTTGCAGGCCCCACCGATATTATAGAGATTTGTGTGTCTGAAACCTCTTCAATCCTCTCCAGATACCTTTTAGCATTGGCTGGCAGTTCCCTATAGTCCTTTATTCCCGAAATATCCTCTTTCCAACCGTCCATTTCCTCGTATATCGGCTTGCATTTTTCCAATACCGCAAGGCTGGAAGGGAATTCATCAACTATCTTTCCATCCATTTCGTACCCGACGCATATTTTCAACGTATTAAGCCCACCTAGCACGTCCAGCTTGGTTACGGCTATACTTCCAAGACCGTTTATGCGGGCTGCAAACCTTAGTACCGTTGCATCCAACCAGCCGCACCTTCTGGGCCTGCCTGTGGTCGTTCCGTATTCCCTTCCCTTTTCTCTTATAAGATCGCCAGTGGCATCTGTCAGCTCTGTCGGAAAAGGGCCCTTTCCCACCCTCGTGATATAGGCCTTAACCACACCCATTACGCCGGTTATACAGCCAGGCCCAATTCCTGCACCGGTACATACTCCCCCTGAAACGGGATGGGAAGAAGTAACGTAGGGATAGGTTCCAAGATCGTTATCCAGCATAGTACCCTGGGCGCCTTCGAACAGGATTTTCTTGTCCGATTTTACCGCCCCGTATAAAAGGACTGTTGTATCCGCCACATAGGGCTTAAGCTTTTGGGCATATCCGCAATAGTCCTGGTAGATGCTATGTAAATCCATTGGCTGCTGATGATAAATTTTCTCCAGCACCGCATTCTTCATTTGGAGCCTCTCGGTAAGCTTCTCCTTGAAAATTACCGGATCCAGCAAGTCACAAGCCCTTATGCCGGTTCTCTCAATTTTGTCCATATAACAGGGCCCTATGCCCCTCCTTGTGGTGCCTATGTTCGCTTCTCCCTTTCTGTCTTCTTCTAATTCGTCAATTTTTGTATGATACGGCATTATTATGTGGCACCTGTCGCTAATCCTGAGATTTGAAGTGTCTATTCCCCTTTCGTTAAGACCTTCCACCTCCTGCAAAAACACCCTTGGGTCAATCACCACGCCATTTCCAACCAGGCACAGAGTTTTTGGATACAGTATACCCGAGGGGATTAAATGCAGTTTATAGGTATTGCCGTCTGCTTCCACGGTATGGCCTGCATTGTTGCCTCCCTGGTATCTTACTACCACTTCCGCCTTCCCGGCCAGAAAATCTATTATTTTACCCTTCCCTTCATCTCCCCACTGTGCGCCTATTACTATCAGTCTTGTCATCCCAAACACCTCTTTGCGATTTGATTTGCCGTCACGTAAAAAACATTATAATAATAACATACTGCCCGGTCTTTTTAAAGCTGTTGTTAGTTTCTATTGGGGGATAAAAAAATATTCCGGTTTAAGATTCAGTCTGAAGATCATCGGATGTGTTCTCTACAACCTTCTTATTCTTCCATCTGCCGGATGCATAGTATCCCCTGCTCATCAACATACTGATAACGGTACTGATAACTATTGCTATCCAAATGCCGTTGGCTCCAAGGTCAGGGCTCCGTGATAATACCCTTGCCAGAGGAAGCCTTATCAACCATAGAGAGGCTATGGACAATACCATAGTCGCCATAGTATCCCCCGCTCCCATTAGAAACCCATTGGTTACAAACATGATTGCAGCGAAAATATAGGACAGGCTCATAATGCGCAGCGCCTGCTCGGCCCGCGCAAGCACAGCATGGTCTGACGTAAACAGTCCCAGTACTGTCCTTGGCGCCAGCTGGGCAACCAATGTCAGAGCAACCGAAATACCCACCGCCAGTATGGTGGCCCACTTAACGGTTTCCCTGACATTTTTCTCCCTATTAGCCCCAATATTCTGGCCCAAGAAACCTGCCTACCCAGATACTGTCCACCGTATTATACAAAGCCTGAAGCATATTACCCAATAGCATGGGTATTGAAAAGGAAATCACATGCCGCAGCATGCTTCCCTTTGTTAAGTCGTAGCCTCCCTGTTTGCCGTCCATTTAACATACACCTTCTTCACGGATTATGTCATCTATTATTCCGTCACGCCTGCAAAAAACCGCCCTTACCCCGTTATTTCCCTCGCAACAATTATTCCTGTTACAGAAGCCTGCATAAGGCCCCTGGTAATACCCGCTCCATCCCCTATGGCATAAAGATTCTTAACCTTAGTTTGAAAACCCCTGTCAACCTCTACCTTACTGCTGTAAAACTTAACTTCACACCCGTACAGCAGAGTGTTTCTCGAATAAAGGTTGGGCGCAAGCTTATCAAAGGCCCGCAGAGCCTCCACTATGGATGTCAGATGCCGGTCCGGGAGAACAAAGCTCAGGTCCCCCGGAACAGCGCTTTTTAAGGTGGGTATGGTGGTTGATTTTTTTAATCTGTCGGGACTGGTCCTTCTTCCCTTAAGCAGGTCGCCCAGCCTTTGGACCATAATCCCTCCGCCGGTTAGCATATTTGCAAGCTTTGCAATATATTTCCCATACTCGATGGGCTGGTTAAAGGGTTCGGTGAAGGTTGTGGAAACCAGCAGCGCAAAATTGGTGTTACCGGTTCGTAAGCCGGGGTCGGAATAGCTGTGACCATTTACCACCACAAGGCCCTCCTCATAGTGCTCCTCGGACACAATTCCCCCGGGATTCATACAAAAGGTCCTGGCTTTGTTTTCAAAGGTATCCGAATAGTATATAAGCTTTGCTTCATAGATGTCCCGCGTCAGATGGTCCATAATTGAATTGGGTACCTCTACCCTGACACCGATATCCACTGCATTGTTTTTTGTAGCAATGCCCAGTCTGGCAGCCTGCCTGGAAAGCCACTGCGCTCCACCCCTGCCTGGGGCCGCCACCAGATGGTTAGCCCGTATTTCCGTTACTTCCCCGTTTTTTCGGCTTATTCTTACCCCCGAAACCCTGTCGCCCGAAACAAGAATATCCTCGGCGGTTGTCAGTTCACAAAATTCCACTCCGCTGTCCGTCAAATATTCATACATCCCCTTGAGCACGTCAAAGGCCCTGTCGGTACCCAAATGCCGCACCGGACAGGGAACAAATTTAATCCCGTGTTTCGAAGCCTCATATACCAGTTCCTCTGTCCTTTTATCGTTAAGCCCGTGCACCTGCGACCCGGCACCGAATTTGAGATAAATCCTGTCCGCATACCCTATCAAATCCTCTGCTTTTTCAATGGATATATACTCGGTTATATTGCCGCCAACGTCGGGGTTCAGAGAGAGCTTGCCGTCGCTGAAGGCCCCTGCTCCCGCCCATCCGTTTACTATTGAACAGGGCTGACAGTTCATACAGTCCCCACTGCGTGCGGGACAGCTCCGGTTATCTATCTTCCTTCCCTTATCCAGCATCAGTATATCTGAATTCCCGTGGGCCACAAGCTCTAACGCTGCAAAGATGCCTGCAGGCCCCGCTCCTATGATAATAACATCATATTTATCCTTAAGCGCCATCCCATCCATCTTCCTTTCTGAACACAAAATCCCATGATATATTACCAGAGTACGTGCCCCCAGTCAAATAAATAAAACAGCCCTTGGGCTGTCCTATTTTTCTGCAAAGTATTCGTTTAAATCCTTCAACAGGTTATCCGGGTTGATACCGTGTACTGCACTGGCCTCCTCGATGCTTTCACCCGAAGAAGCGGGGCATCCTATACAGTGCATTCCATGCTTCATAAATATAGAAGCGGTTGCCCTGTCCAGCATAAGCACCTCAGCGATGGTCATATCCTTTGTTACCTTTTCCGACATTTTTATTACCTCCTTTTCAGTATATAGCATTGCCAATATTAATTATATTACTACCCTCCAAAGCCTTTAACAAACAAATTCCCGCTGTCCTTTTTCGAGTTTTTATTATCAACAATTTGGGTATAACTATTAACACTTATCCACAGCGTCCACAGAGATATACACAAACAAACATTCCTATTTCGCTATTCTTCCTTATATTTCGCCATATCTGCAAACTTTGTAAATTTATCCAACCAAACCAGTTCCACGGTACCGGTTGGCCCATTCCTTTGTTTTGCCAGTATAATCTCTGCTATACCTTTCTTTTCGGTATCGGGATGGTAGTATTCATCTCTGTATATGAACATAACCACGTCTGCGTCCTGCTCTATTGCCCCCGACTCCCTTAAATCAGACAACATCGGTTTGTGCTCCGAGCGCATCTCAGGGGCCCTGCTAAGCTGTGACATGGCTAATACCGGGCAGTCCATTTCTCTGGCCAGGGCTTTAAGGGATCTGGATATTTCGGATATCTCCTGCTGCCTGCTTTCTGCTCTGCCGCTTCCCTGCATTAATTGCAGGTAGTCAATCAGTATTAACTCCAGGCCCTTTTCAAGCTTTAACCTTCTGCATTTGGACCTCATTTCGGCAACCGTTATTCCCGGAGTATCGTCTATGTATATATTGGCCGAGGAAAGTCTGTTAACCACCCTTGCCAGCTTGGGCCAGTCATCCTCCGCAAGGTTTCCGGTCCTCATTTTATGGCTGTCAATATTGGCCTCGGCGCAAATCATGCGGCTTACCAACTGGTCCCTCGACATCTCCAGACTGAAAATAGCAACCGGAACCTGCTCAATAAGGGCGGCATGCTGGGCAATGTTCAGCGCCAGGGAAGTTTTCCCCATCGAAGGTCTTGCTGCCACCAATATCAGATCGCTCTTTTGCAGACCCGAGGTCTTGTTATCTATATCATTAAATCCCGTAGGCACACCGGTTGTTTTACCTTTGTTATTATACAGCTCTTCTATCTTGTTAAAGCTGGATACCAGCACCTCCTTCAGGGGTACAAAGCCTTTGAAGGTCCTTCTCTGAGAAATGTCGAATATGCCTTTTTCTGCATATTCAATAATTTCTGCTGCGCCTTCCGCCGCCTCGAAGCTTTTACCGGATATTTCCCCGCAGGTCCTTATCAGTTTCCTGAGCAGAGATTTCTCGTATATGATTTTTGCATAATGGGCTACGTTGGCTATTGTGGGAACGCTGGAGGACAAATCGGTCAGGAAAGCCATGCCTCCAATGGCATCAAGGGTATCTTTTTGCCTCAGCTGTTCCGAAAGGGTCACAAGGTCCACCGGCTCTCCCCTTTCAAAAAGCTCAACGGCAGCCTCATAAACAGCCCTGTGGCTGTCCTTATAAAAATCTTCCGGGTTGATAAACTCGGATGCGGATATAAAAGCTTCCCTGTCAAGCAGCACAGCCCCCAACACTGCCTGTTCGGCTTCAATGCTGTGGGGAGGTATTTTACCTATGGCGTGCATTTTAACCACCACCTATTCATTCGGAAAACAGTATTTCCAGAACCTCCTCAGCCCTTTGGACGCCATAAACTTCGATCCCTTTAAGGTCTGAAGGTACTTCCTTGAGATTTTCTGAGGGTATAATAACTGCGGACATATCATTCTGTTTTGCTCCATATATCTTCTCTATGATTCCACCCACCGGCTTAACTTCGCCCTGTATGGAAATCTCACCGGTTACAGCAATGTCCTGTCTGACCGGTTTGTGTTTGATAGCGCTGGCTACGGCAGCCAGTATTGCGGTCCCGGCCGAGGGTCCGTCAACCCTTCCCCCTCCGATACAATTTACATGTATATCATAGTTGCCGGCAATTTCTCCGGAAATTTTTCTTATAACCGCCGCAGCATTGAACACCGAATCCTTCGTCATTGACCCGGCGGTATCGTTAATCCTGATGGCGCCTTCTCCCTTCTTCAGGGCAGCAAAGGCAATCGCTTCAATTTCAAGGAGCGAGCCAATATAACCGCTAACCCCTAATGCCAACACCCGGCCAACCCGGGAATGAATTTTGTCGGCAATCCTTACACAGGGTATCAATCGGCTGTTCTGTATTACGGTATATACATCATTACGGCTTATATATACCCTGTCGGGAGCACAGCCCTGATTAGTAATTGCTATATTATACGCATCCGCCAAAATATTTACAGCCTTCCGCCCCTCTATTGTATACTGGCTGATTATCTCTGCGCAACCCTTTTCCATCTTAACCCCCAGTTTATTAACCGCATTATAAATAATAATTACTATATCTGCCGGGGTTAATGGCTCAAAGAAAACCTCGGTACACCTTGAACGGAAAGCGGGGTTTATGCTGTCAGGCTGCCTGGTGGTTGCCCCTATCAGAATAAAATCCGCCGGCGCTCCCTCTTCAAACAGCTTCTTTATATATAAAGGAGTATTTTGGTTTGATTCATCGTAATATATGGATTCAAAGCTTATCCTTTTGTCCTCCAGCACCTTTAACAGTTTGTTCTGCAATACCGAGTCCATTTCCCCTATTTCATCGATAAACAGTACTCCCCCATGGGCTTCGGTCACAAGGCCTATCTTGGGCTCGGGAATACCCGTCTCCGAAAGCTCCTTATTGCTTCCCTGGTATATGGGATCATGGACCGACCCCAGAAGGGGATTGGCGATTTCCCTGGCATCCCATCTCATCGTGGTTCCGTCAACTTCAATAAAATTGGAATCTCCGGCAAAGGGAGAATACTCCTTTGTCTGAGCCTCCTTAAGAGCCAGCCGGGCAGCTGAGGTTTTGCCAACACCGGGAGGGCCATATATCAACACATGCTGGGGGTAGGGTGATCCAATCTTTGCAAGCAGGGCTTTGATAGCCCGCTGCTGGCCTATTATCTCATCAATGGATGAAGGCCTTAGCACTTCCATAATTGACTTGCCAAGACTCCTTTTTTCCAGCTTCTCAAGCTGGGCGTATTTTTTAAGGGTGGATGGGTTCTCGGGTCCGGAGTGTTTTTTGAGTATCGCAAGCTTCAGTTCTTCCACATACTGGTCCTGGTGCTCCTGAATCCTGTCTTTGAGTTCCTTGTTTATTTTCTCCTTGACTACCCTTTCGGCCAGCATGTCGGTAATTTGGGCCCGCAACTCCTTGAGCACTGCCTGGTATTCCTTTGGCCCTGGAGGACAAACCTCCGAACCGAAAACCAGCCTTTGCAAAGCATAAATCCTCAGGGAAATATCCTCCCCCTGTAAAAGCTCTTCAAGCTCAAGTTTCCTGACCTTTTCATTGAAGGCCTTTCTTCCCATGCTGTCCAACAGCATTTCGTTCAGTACCCCAACCTGCCTGTCGAGCATTTTCCTGCTTTGTTTATGCTTTTTGCCTTTTTCCCCTGCTATGTACTTTTCTGCTTTTTCCTCCACCATCAAGCGCCCCTTTTCTTATTCTGCACTTATTCCAACCGTCAACCGGGCTGTAACTTCCGGATATATCTTTATTTCCACTTCAAAGTCCCCTATGTTTTTTATTGGTTCCGGCATAACGATTTTTTTCTTGTCCACCGTTATTTTGTGCTGTTTTTCCAATGCTTCGGCTATATCCTTCCCGGTAACCGAACCGAAAAGCTTACCGTTTTCGCCGGCTTTCACCTTAAGCTCCACCTTAACATCCGAAATTCTCCGGGCCAGCCTTGTCGCCTTTTCCTTTTCGCTTTGTCTCTTTTGGAGCAGCCTGGCGGTTTGTTCCTTAATCTTTTTCTTGCCGCCCTCGGTAGCAAGTATGGCATAGCCCTTTGGCAGCAGGAAATTCCGCGCATACCCGTCGCTTACCTTTATTACTTCTCCTTCTTTACCCTGTCCCTTTACATCCCTTAACAGTATTACTTCCATTACACATCACCTTCCTCCATATATTGGTTTAAGGTATCCTCCAGCAGCTGCAGGGCTTTATCCATTTCCATTTCCCCGAGCTGCACACCCGCTACCGTTAAATGTCCTCCTCCTCCAAGCTTCTCCATAATAAGCTGTACGTTTATATCCCCCAGGGACCTGCCGCTAATGAATACGTTCTGCTCGTGCCTGCAAAGCACGAAGGCAGCCTTAACTCCCTGGATATCCAGAAGAGCGTCTGCCGCCTGGGCAGTAACCAGAAGGGGACTATTAATTCCCTCGGGACATATGGATATGGCAATAAACCCGTTTACCAACCGCGCATTCTTTACCGTTTCTGCCCTGGCAACAAAGGTATCCAGATCCTCCTGAAAAAGCTGCTTTACTTCGGTTGTATCCGCTCCCATACGTCGTAGGAATGAAGCTGCTTCGAAGGTTTTTACCCCGGTTTTATAGGAGAAATATTTAGTATCTATAACAATGCCGGCTAAAAGGGCTTCGGCCTCCATGGGACGAATTTTTATGCCTTCGCTTATATATTGAAGTATTTCTGTAACCAGTTCACAGGTTGAGGACGCATAGGTTTCCTGATAGACCAGAGTAGCCTCCTCAATGAACTCGGGGCTTCTCCTGTGATGGTCTATCACAACCAAATTGCCTGCCTTTTTTAATACTTCCGGACATGCCGAATAGCTGGGCCTGTGTGTATCAACTACTATTATCAGGGTTTCCCTGTCCACAGTATTCTGGGCTTGTGCACAATTTATAAAAAGGTCCGAGTATTCATCGTCTTGGGTAATGCGGGAATACATGGCGTCTATTGAAGGGTTAATCCCGTTTATTATTATCTTTGCAGTTTTCCCCAGCGACTTGACCCCCCTGTACATTCCCACTGCGGCTCCGAGACAGTCAGGGTCAGCGAACCGGTGGGTCATAATCAATACGCTGCCGCTTTGTGATATAAGCTGCCTCAGGGCATGGGCTATTACGCGGGATTTGAGTTTGGTTTTCTTTTCGACTTCCCTGGTCCTTCCTCCGTAAAAATAAAGCCTGTCCCCTTCCTTAACAACAGCCTGATCTCCTCCCCTGCCCTGGGCCAAATCCATTGCAGCATTTGCAAACTGTTCCAGCCCGGCAGGGTCATCGCCGTCTACCCCGACCCCTATGCTTAAGGTCGGTGGCACAGAATTTCCCACATTTATATCCCTTATGTCGTCAAGTATATCAAACTTTCTTTCCTGCAGCGCCAAAAGCAGTTCCTTTTCAAAAACAACTATGTATTTGTTGTCGTCATACTTACGCATGCATCCCTTTATACCGTCCGCCCATTTATTAAGTCTTTTGTCTATTTCAGCTATCAATAAAGGTCTGCTTTCTGCCTCTGTGGCTTGTATAATTTCATCAAAACTATCCACCTGTATCAGGGCAACAACCGGACTTTTTTTGTGCATTTCCTGCCTGGCCGTCACGCAATCGGTTATGTCAATAAAATATACCATTCCGATTTTCCTTTTGCGGCCTTTAACGCCTGCTGTCTCTACTATATTACAGACAACCCTGTAATGTCTATCTGCATTTGTTACCTGAATTTCCATGTCCTTTTTATCCTGCATTATCAAACCTGTATCGATTTCCTCCAAATGTTCCTCTATATTGCTGCCCAATATGTCGCCTGTCTGTATCATGTCGGCAAACCTGGAATTGTACCAGACAATGTTTCCCCTTTCATCTATAACTGCCATGGGCAGGGGCAGCCGTATAAGGGTACTGCTTAGGGCGTTATCTATATCAAAGGATAAATTCTCCACATATTGTGTAAGCTGAATCTTTTTGCTGTGGGTTGTGGACCGGCTGTAGTATACAAGATATATTAGCAGAAGAATCCCTGTGAAGCCAAGGGATTTATTATAGTACATCAATGACAGTGCCAGAATGAGAACACTCCACAAATATATGGCTGTATTAGGGTTCACAAGTCTGATGAAGCTTTTGTTTTTCATCCAACTATACCTCCGGATATTTCATTCAACTGCCGGTGCCCTGGGAAAATCTTTTCCTAAAATCAAACAAAACATCCAACAACCCGGCAAACACCGCCGTTATTGACAGGAACTGGTTGATCAGAACAAAGACTATAATTAGTATTTTAATAAGTTTATTTAAGCCTTTGCGCGTTAAATAATAATATATCACGGAAACCCCCTGGACCAGGAATATCATTTGAAAGAGCACCAAAATATTTCCCAGTATAATGTCGGTTCTGCCCAGCCCAAGATATCCGCCTGCCAGTGTCAGCCCTACCAGTACAAGAAAGCCTATGGCCAGGTTGTTAGGAGCCCGCCATTCGCCAAAGGGCGGAAGGGCTTCCATATGAAGGCCAAGCCTTTTTAACACAATTCTGGCCACCGTGTAGTTAAGGTAGGAATCCAGCAGCGATGCGAGGATTAGCAGGGCCGGCAGCGTAACCCTCATAAGTTCGAAGGAAGATAAAAGCATATCCCCCATATCGTCAGCCACATCCATACCAATATCCCTGTAAAACTCCAGCGAGAGTTCAAGGCCCCTCTTCATGGCCTCAAGCTGTATTTCGAGGGGATTGATTCCCATAATCCAGGTTATAGCATATACCAGAATCATTTTGGATAACAATGAAGCAACAGCGGTAACAGTAAGTATCTTTCCCGCCGAATAGCCTTTATGTACTCCATAACCTATTGCCAGGCCCAATGCGCCAAAAGCAAATATTACGTAAGCTGCATAGAATGGCTCGGAAACCATTCCAACAATCAACCCTGAGGCTATGGTGGAATAAACGCCGTACTTTATGCCATACCTTTTGACCACAACAATAACAGGAACCGGCCAAACCAAGGACGCAAGGGATAAAATCGGAACAAACAGCCCGATAATTGCTATAATAACCGATAATGCCGTTGCCAGGGCTGTATTTGCCAAAGCCCTAACATTGCTATCCTTCTCCATCTGTCACCCCTACTCTCTGTTTCTATTCATGTATCGCGCCAATTCCGACAGGTCTCCGTACCATTTCTCTACCTCGTGCTGTTCAGTAACCCCCAGCTTAATTTTACTATGTATCTTCATGTCTATAGCTGCAAAGGTTATACCCATACGCCGCCCAAGCAGGTACGCAACCAATATTATATTGGCAATAACATCGGTAACAGCCTCCTGACTTCCCCGGCTTCCCTTCAGCATTAACTGATAAAAGGATGCTATCCCTGAAAGCATTTCGCACTTGAGCCATTCAATAAGCCTCATATTTCTCGTTATATCCAATTTATCCCCTGAAGATGTCAAATCCTGCTCCCCCCTTACACTATCACAACAATAAAATCGCTGTTTTCCTATCATTATATTATAACTTAAATTTGCCAAACAATTTGTAGAATAATAGACTGCACAGCATCACTTTTCCACCGGGTAACAAAAAGAGAGCATATAGCTCTCTTATTCGGCGGTAAAGGGTAACAGCGCAATGTTCCTGGCTCTCTTTATCGCTATTGTAAGCTGCCGTTGATGTCTGGCACAGTTTCCGCTTATCCTTCTGGGGATTATCTTTCCCCTCTCTGTAATAAATTTTCGGAGCTTGCTTACATCTTTATAATCAATTTTGGTTATGCCGTCAATACAGAAATTACATACCCGTTTTCTCCCTTTCCGGGTTTTACGTCTCACAAATATCCCTCCTTTGCTAGAACGGCAAATCTGAATCCTCTTCTATCGGAAAGAATTCATCATCAGAGTCGAACTCGTCTTTGCTGTATTCTTTATTGTTACTGCTGTTGCTACTGCTATTGTTCCCGCTGTTGTTACCGCCTCCACCGGAGCCGGTTCCTCTGTCAAGGAAATTCACCTCGTCAGCTACCACTTCGGTTTTATATCTCCTTTGGCCGGTGTCATCCTCCCAGCTTCTGCTCTGTATCCTGCCAGCCACCGACACCAATCTGCCCTTTCCCAGATAATTGGCGCAAAGCTCGGCAAGTTTTCTCCAGGTAACAATAGATATAAAATCCGCTTCTCTTTCACCCTGCCTGTTTTTATAATTTCTATCCACAGCCAGGGTAAAGGTAGCAACCGGCGTGCCCGATCCCGGCACAAACCGCAACTCAGGGTCTCTTGTAAGCCTTCCAACAAGACATACTTTATTCATCAATTAAAACACCACCCTGATTTATTCGTTTTCGTTGATAATCAAATGTCTTAAAACGCTTTCGCTGATTCTGAAAACCCTGACAAGCTCCTTGGGGACTTCCGGAGCGGATCTAAAGTTCATCTTTACATAGTATCCTTCGTTTTTCTTGTCGATTTCATAGGCAAGTTTCCTGGTGCCCCATTCATCAAGGGTTTCTATTTCACCAGCCTCTTCAATGATACCCTTTATTCTCTCAATATAGGATACCCTTGCCTCTTCATCAAGTTCCGGATCAATAATAAAAAGCAGTTCATATTTGTTCATCGGTTCACCTCCTTTTGGACTAAACGGCTCCACTTAAGGTAGAGCAAGGATGTACTCTAGTATTCTACCACAAGGATTTTTTCAATGCAACAAAATTCATCTTTAGCCGGCGCCTGATTCCACTATCTTTTTAACCCTTTTCTCAAAGGTCTCCCGGGACATCAGGACCTGCCTTCCGCATTCAAGGCACTTTATCCTGATATCCATTCCTGTTCTCATAACCTCCCACCGGTCATTACCGCAGGGATGCTTTTTTTTCATCTGTACAACGTCGCCAAGCTCAATCTTCAGAGGCATAGGTTACCCTCCTCTATTTGTTTAGTATAACCATTCTGGGATATGGTATTTCTATTCCTTCCCTGTCCAGAACCTTCTTTATTCCCCTTTTCATATCCCTTTCTATTCTCCACTGTTCCATGGATTTTGTTTTGGCCCATATCTTTAATACAACGGAGGAATCCGCCAAATCCGACACCCCCAGAACCTTTGGCCCGTCGGTAAGCTCATTTTCCTTCTGCCTGTACTCATCAAAATACCTTTCTATTACCTCTATGGCTCTGTCTATATCTTCCTCATAGGCAATGCCCACATCAAACATAATCCTCATATTGCCCCTGCTGTGGTTTGTAACATTGGATATATTGCCGTTTGGAATAACATGTATATCGCCGTTAAAATCCCTTATCTTGGTTATTCTTATTCCTATCTCTTCCACTATCCCCGAATGCTTGTCCAGTGAAATATAATCCCCTACGGCATAGTGATCTTCAAACAGTATGAAAAATCCCGTTATTATGTCCCTTACCAGGTTCTGGGCCCCAAACCCTATCGCAAGCCCTCCAATTCCGGCGGTAGCAAGAATGGAAGAAACCGGTATGTTCAGTATTGTTAGGATCATGGTCAGCCCTATAAAATACAGGGTATAGGTGATTATGCTTTTTGTAAGAGAGCTCATGGTCATAACCTTTTTATTGTCATCGCCAAACCGGCTATCGGCCTGTCTTTGAAAAAATTTGTCCACAATCGCCCCAAGCAGCCTGCCGGACAGTCTGGCCGCCACTATCACTGCCAGTATTTTTAATATATTCTGCCCTATCAGCATAAACGGAAGTCTCTCCAGATTAATCCCTGATAACAGTTCGGACATGTTCCTTACCCCCAATCATATCTTTTTTTTCATATATACTGTCTTGCCCTTTACCTCTATTCCCCAATACAGTTCAACTCTGTCTGCCGCAACATCCACGGCCTCCAGAACCCTTTCAAGGGCATTCTCAGGGAACCTTATTGACAGGCCGCAGCTCACATCAATATCACGGGGGGTGGGTATCATCTCCCCCTCCACCCCCCGTCGCTTCAACAAATTTTCTGTTTTAATCGCATTGTGCGTGGAATCAAAGGCCAGCACATAATATCCCCTATTCTTCATATAAGCGCCTTCCTATAAGGTAATAGCGTTTTCAGCGTTGTTTAGCTTTTCTGCTATTGTATACATATTTGATATATGCCCCACGGCCAGTTTTTCTTTAACGTTGTAATAGTCAAGGCAGGTGCCGCAGGACAGTATTTCAACTCCCATTTCCTCCAGCTTTTGTAACGCGCCCAGTGTTCCGGACCCCTCCACCGACAGGTTTACCCCGCTGTTAAGAAAAATTACCGTTTCGGGAAGAGGGCAAACCTCCACCAGCGTTTTGATGTACGAATTCATTAGTATTTTACCCAGGGTATTGTCCCCCGTTCCGAAATTATCACTTCCAATAAGAACGATAAGCCCATTTTTACCTGCTACATTTTCGAATTCGGGACCCTCAAGGTTCTTCTGCTTGAAAATGTTTATATGGTAGTCTCCGCCAACTTCCTGAATATCGACACTGCAGGTCATGCTGTCCGCCAGCTTCCTGACATTTTCCCGGGCGGTTTCGGTATTTACTATGGTCACCACTTTGCCCTCTTCCATCTCATCAAGGGCTTTTTTTGTGAGTATTACCGGCTGTGGACAGTTTAATCCTCTTGCATCTATCTGCTTTTCCAACATTAAACACCTCCTGTTATTAAACGGTCAGCAACTTTTAGGCGGCATCCGTCATCCGATTCTTGATACAAACTCCAATATCCAGGGAATGATAAGGTTATTCCTGTAAAAATATACAGCAGCAACCGAGCCTTCTATGCCTCCTACAAGCCATTTTGCGGGGAAAACAGCAATTACCGGGATTATCAGTGCAAAGGTCAGCATTAACCCCAGAACACCCTTTGCAAACCCTACCGCAATACCTCCCAATCTGTTAAACTGCTTTAATACCGGCAGCTCAACGAGAGAATTCAGCAGCGTTACAGCTATCATAAAGACAAGCCTTACGGCAAGGAATATTAATAGAATGCTTATCACAGAAATAATTATGCTGCTTACAGATTGGACAATGGCTTCTGCAGGGGGATTGCCTCCAACCGGAACCGAACCGCCGTACAAAATTAAGTTTCTAAGGGCTCCGGGCAGTTCCTGCCCGTTGTAGTCTCCGCCGCCGATGATTGGACCGGCTCTCTCCAGGCTTTTGGCAACGGCAAGATATACCTTCTCGTATAGTGCGGTATTGTCGGTCAGATATTGGGCAAGGCTTCCAAAATACATCCAGGCGGCAGCTGCAGCCGCAACAAATCCGGCAATATTCATGAGGGACAAAACAAACCCCTGTGAATATCCCTTTGCAGTAGATACAATTAACACCACTATAATAACGCCATCTACCCAGTTCATAACTCCACCCCTGTTATAAATACGGCTCAAAATAAATTTTGCCCGCTGATATATGTGCCATAAAGTTGTCTTCCAATAAGTATACCCTCACAAAATCCCTGTCAAACTCCTTATCAGTTACGATTTTTCCGTTGTAATCGGCCAACTGGAGCCTTCTGGCTGAATAAATCCCAATACAGTCTTTTCCTTCCACCAATCCAATAATATCCTGGCCATGTTCAAGGGACCCCAGTTTATTGCCCTCCTTACCGTAAATCACCGTCTCTTGCCCTTTTTGGGCGGGGATTCCGCTTCTATAATCTTCGCTTAATGTCATTGCAGTTATTCCCTTATCGGTGAGCAAAGCCTTTGTAATGTACCCGTTTACATCCTGCTGCCACCTTATTCCTCCTGTGAGGCTTAAACAGGTTAGCATCTCTTCTGTCAGTACATGAACAAAACCCTCATCGGTTATATTTACCCCCATAACCAGACTGTCCCTGTAGCTTTTTGCCCATACTATGGCGCTGTCGTCATTATACAATATAATACTGCCGGTTATCCGGTTATCTTTAACCTCGGCAGTGGAAAGGGCAATATAGGAACCGTCAGGGGAAAGGGAAACCGACAGCGCCTCAGCCTCACCAAGTTGCAAATACGCAGTGCTTTCTCCGTTTATGTTTAATATTTCCACTATTGTATTTCTCTGGTATTCGGTTATGGCCCAAATATATCCCTTATCGGCGCCCATTCTGACAAGCCTGCCCTTTGCAGCGCTTTCCCATACGATTTTTCCCTTACCGTCAACGCCTGTTATAATGCCTTTTTCGGTATCGGCTGCCACAATAATCTCCTCCAGGACTGCCAATAACGGCTTTTGGATGTCCAATTCCTCCTGCCACAGGGTATTGCCGTCACCGCTCTGCAGTTTAAGGGTTGTTCCCTGAAGGCTTGCCAGTTTCCCTGAAAACACGGCAAACTCTTGCCGGAGCTCATTATTGTCCTTAATACCCGATACCCTTATCAGCTTGTTTGGATTAAAATCCGTCTTCAAAAGAGCGGAATAAAAATAGGGGTATGCAAAGCATGTAGCTACAATAGCAGCTAACACCAGAACTATCAAATATTTATTGTTTCTTTCACTGTTAAATCTTTTATACCTCATGTTACCAAAACCCTCCGGCTCTTTTTACTATTCTTTAACGGTGTCCAAATTCCTTCCCCTTGTATAACCCGCAGGATAATTATTTACCCTTTTGTACCCAAAGCCTCCGGTATAGAGAATATTACCATGTATTCAATAACCGTCATTGGAAAAACTGTTAATTGTAATATTATTTATTACAATTAAATAAATTATATAAAAACCCGGACGGAGGATTTTTTTATGGCCGGTTTGCAAAAAACCAGCAGTAATGCTGTCGACATAAACGGAAGTTTACCCCTATCCCGGTTCTCGAAAATGTTCGCAGACTGTTTTAATTTATGTTATACCCATGACAGAGACCCTGTTATTGTGCTTTGCATAGGAACCGACCGGTCAACCGGCGACTGTCTGGGCCCTCTGGTTGGACATAAGCTGTCTGCCCTGTCCCGGAACGAAAAAATCCTGGTATACGGAACCCTGGACAGGCCGGTCCATGCGAAAAACCTGAGGGAAAGCCTTGAGGAGATTCGCCGTCGGTATTCCGATCCGTTTATTATTGCTGTGGATGCCAGCCTGGGGTGTATGGAGAGAATCGGCCATATTACAATAGGAGAAGGCCCTCTTCGTCCAGGGGCAGGGGTCAGGAAAAATCTGCCCTGTGTAGGCGATATGCACATCAGTGGAATAGTTAACTTCGGTGGTTTCATGGAATACCTGGTTTTGCAAAATACAAGGCTAAGCCTTGTTATGAAAATGGCCAACATAATCTCTTCCGGAATTCACTATAGCTTCTGGAATACTATTAATAAACCCTCATCCGCGCGGTTTGTTCCTTCGAACAGTTGTGACACTACTTATTAGTATCCAAGCCTTCGGATTAATACAGCTTATCCCTGAAATCGCTTCCACCAAACAACTCTATCACTTCATTATCGGTGGTTTGGTGGAAGTCTTCATAATACATGCCCACCGCATAAAAGGGATAGGGACTCTCAAGGCATATAACCTTATCCACGACTTCAAGCAAATCCTCCACCACATCGCTGGGAGCTACCGGCACAGCAATTATAGTCTCGGATGCCCCGGCTTTTTGAATGGATTTAATGGCAGCCTTTATGGTAAACCCGGTTGCGATTCCATCATCTATTATAACAACT
The DNA here is from genome assembly GCA_964625335.1 of uncultured Clostridium sp. GTDB lineage: Bacteria > Bacillota > Clostridia > Ch29 > Ch29 > CAZGUG01. The sequence continues at coordinate 22,283 of CAZVBE010000012.1, forward strand.
CTTCTGCCTTTAATGGGTACGGGCTTTCTTTCTCCCATATAAAGCTTCATTCTCCTGTTTATTTCGTTGATTTGGCCGTTCTTTTCCTTTTCTATATAATCCCTGCTGACGTTAAGATACATAATCATCTCCTCGTCCAGCAGCAGTGTTCCGTCCTGGGTTACAGCGCCTATAGCTATTTCCCTGTTAAAAGGCGCCCCAAGTTTCCGGGGGATTATTAGGTCCCACCGGCATCTTATCTTCTCCTTTACAGCATGCGCAACCAGCGCTCCGCCCCTCGGCACTGCCAGGATTACAGTATCCTGGCCAATGTGTTCCTTAAGAAGTTTTGCAAGCTCCAACCCTGCCTGTCTACGGTTTTCAAACATCAAATACCCCCTAAAAAAGAGAACTGTAAACACCGCTTTTAAGTATGGCCTCTATGTCCTCAATTGTCTTGTCCTTGCCGTCAATCATAAGCACTCTGTGATCCCCTGAAAAGTCGGTGTTATGAAAATCCCTTATGCCATCATAGTAAATACACGCATCAACTCCTGTCGGCTCACCGTAAATATCTACCACTTTATGTCCTTTTTCCTCCAACCCGGCAATAAGATTTGTAAATCTACTGTCTACAGCAATGATCTTCCCCATAAACGACACCTCCAGGAATATTTTCTTCCCGAAGTATCGCTTTTATTCTCAGGGAATTATAACATTAAGAGCCGCCGGTATTATGCTAATACTGGCCGGACAGCGGCCGATAATTTCCCCGTCCGAGTTTATGTATCCGTTTTGGCATTTTATACTGAGCTTCCTTGCTTTAAAATGCTTCAGTTCAGGCCTTGCAAGGTGTCTGCCCGAATAAATAAGGGGAAAAAGTCTTAATATCTTAAGCCTTGACATGCCTTCAACCAGATAAACCTCCAATAGCCCATCGTCCAATACGGCTCCCGGAGCTATTTTCATCCCACCACCGTAATATATACCGTTGGCAATCGCAACCAAAGTTGCCTGTTTATTTATCCTTTCGCTTCCTGTCTCTATTTCCATATCAAAGGGTTTATAGCTTATAAGAGACTTGAAAACCCCCAGAACATAAGCCAATGGTCCCCGAATACGCTTTTTTATGCTGTGGGTTTCCCTGACTACCTGGGCATCGAAGCCCACGCTGGCAACATTTATGAAACAGCGGCCGTTTACAATGCCTATGTCTATTGTCCGGGTGCTGCCTTTCAATACGCAATCAAGGGCTTTGTTAAAGTCGGACGGAATACCCAGGGTTCTGGCGAAATCGTTGCCGGAACCCGCCGGTATCACTCCCATTGCGACAGCACATCCATGGATACCGTTAGCCAACTCACTGACCGTTCCGTCTCCCCCTACTGCGGTTATGATATCGCAGCCCTCCCGGAGAGCCCGCTCTCCCTTTGCGGCAGCATCCCCGGGACCTTCTGTTATGTAAATGGCCGCCTCAAAACCCCTGTCTTCTGTAACCCTTTTTATTTGGGAGATCCGTTTAACTGCCTTTTTTTTGCCTGCTACGGGATTAATCACATACCCCAATTTCACCGGAACACCCCCTTACTTAACAGCCCTTTTAACCGCTTCCTCTTCTTCCTTGGACAGGGTATAACTGCTCTTACCTCCCTCTACCGACTTTGCATAAACAACACATTCGTTCCTCCCGTACAAGCTGCTTACTACCACTCCATCGCTATTATCGTCCAGAAGAGCAAGGGAAAAGCTGAGGTCATAACTGGCATTCTGATAGGCGTTGTATCTAACCAATCCAATTTTTTGAACACAGCCCTTCTGCCCGGTTTCCAGCATGCCTACCCTTTTGTCCAGATCAATGCTTTCCTCTTCCAGGCCGGTAATTTTCTCTGTATACTCCAAAACAAGGCCTTCCAGGCTGTCCCCGCCGCTGTTTTTCATCAGCCTGTTATACCTGCGGTTTAATCTGGCTGTTTTAATGGCCAATATGCAAAGTAAAAAAAATAAAACTATTACTCCAATGGCGGAAATTGTCAAAATAAGAGTGTTATATGCCGGAACCAACTCTGCTATCGCTTTTATATCCATGGTCATCCTCCTTATGCTAACTATACATATTCTACATTCTTAGACATTTTCCTTCTGCCCGGTGCAGGTGTAATTTATATATCCGGGCATCTATCCATACCGGCGCTTATTATATACTTTGCCTTATAATTATGCTAATATATTATTAAGCAAGATAAAAATGGCAATAATCTTAATATGATAATCTTTCATAGGGGGGGTAACCGGTGCAGGAATACCAGAAATATGCCGTCTATTTTTATAAAACATTTTTTATAGTTGGTACTATCGTACTAATGTATCTGTTTTTTGCCAAATTCTTCGCATATGTTTTACCCTTTATAATCGCCTGGATAATAGCTTTAATAGTAAACCCCCTGGTTAACCGTTTGGATAAAAAAACAAAGATCCCCCGCGGCTTACTATCCATATGTTTTATATTGCTGTTCTTTTCGCTTATTAGCCTGCTGCTGTTTATCGGGGCTTCACGGCTTATTGTGGAACTCAACAATATTCTTGAGCGCCTGCCGCAGTATGCCTATAGCTTAAGGACAGCAACCGAGGAACTGATTGCCTGGGGCCAGAATATTTATATAAACCTGTCTCCCGAGTTTATGCAGATGGTGAACACAGGCTTCCTCAACATAATCAATTCTATAACAGCAGTAATAAGCAGTACCATAGGTAAATCAATGGTTCTAATAACATTTTTTCCAAAAACCCTGTTGTTTGTAATTGTAACCATTATTTCCTCGTACATGATGAGCAAGGACATGTATCTTATAAGGAATTTTTCCTCCTCTCAGCTGCCCGAGGATCTGCTAAACAGAATAAAAAGCGTATACGCCGATCTGCTTAAGGCTCTGGGGGGCTTTATACGGGCACAGCTCACCATCATGGGTATAACTTTTTTGATAACAATAACGGGACTGTATTTTATCGGGATTCCCTATGCCCTGACAATGGCTATAATTATCGGAGCGGTAGACGCCCTGCCCATATTGGGCACCGGAGCAGTCCTTGTTCCCTGGTCCATCATAAACATGCTCATGAAAAACTACCGGATAGGAATTCCACTGCTCATTTTATACGGAGTGATATTAGTGACAAGACAGATAATTGAACCCAAAATAATGGGACGGAATATTGGCCTGCACCCGCTGGCGACCCTCATATCACTGTATTTGGGCCTGCGCATCTTTGGAGTAATAGGAATTTTGATTGGGCCCCTGACCTTAATAATAATAAAAGCGCTGCAAAAAACCATGCTGCTCCCCCAATGGAAGGACATAAAAAAACAGCCCTAATGGCTGTTTTTTATGTCTTTATTTACACTTCCGATGCTATTTCCTTAACTGCCCGTATGGCAGTCATTATTTCTTCCCGGGTGTTGAAATATCCAAGACTGAATCTGATGGTACCCCGTTCAAAGGTTCCCATGGTTCTGTGGGCAAGCGGTGCACAGTGCAATCCTGAACGGGTTGCAATACCGTAAAGCTTATCCAGAATATAGCTCATCTCACCGGAATCTTTATCCGCAATGTTAATGGATACAACCGCCGCCTGTAGTTTTTCATCGGCCGGGCCATATATACTAACTCCGTCTATCTCCCCAAATCCCTGCAGCATCAGACCCGTCAATTCCTGTTCATGGCTCCTTATATTATCCGTACCCTTTTCAAGTATAAACCCAACCCCTTCACCCAGTCCTACTATTCCTGCTGTGTTGGGGGTGCCGCTTTCATATCTGTCCGGTGCGAAAACAGGCTGGAACAGGTTTTCCGAACTGCTTCCGGTGCCACCCTCCTTCATCTGCATAACTTCCAGTTTTTCACTTATATACAATCCGCCGGTGCCCTGGGGGCCCATAAGTCCCTTGTGCCCCGGGAAGGCGAGCATGTCGATGTTCATCCCCTCTGCATCTATATCATATACCCCTGCCGTTTGAGCGGCATCAACCATAAAGGGTATCCCCCTGTCCTTTGCAATGCGCCCTATCTCCTTAACCGGCATAAGGGTTCCAACCACGTTGGAAGCATGGGTTGTTACTATCAGGGCGGTATTTTTTTTGATTGCCTTCTCTATGTCCTGCGGATCCAGCCTTCCCTTGGAATCGCACTTAACAAAGGTTGTGCTTATTCCCTTTGGCTCAAGGACCGTTAAAGGCCTCGCCACTGAATTGTGCTCCATCGAGGTGGAAACAACATGGTCCCCTTCTTTGAGAAGCCCCTTTATCCCAAGGTTGAGGGCTTCGGTGGCGTTTGCGGTAAATACTATCTGCATGGGATTTTCTACATTAAAAAGCCTGCACAGGCGCTCCCTGGTGTTATAGATGGCCCTGCCCGCTTCAAGGGCGAGCCTGTGGCCGGACCTCCCCGGATTTGCGCCGTAATCCCGCATGCATTTATCCATTTCAACATACACCTGCTCCGGCTTGGGAAAGCTGGTTGCAGCATTATCAAGATATATCATATATAAGCCTCCTGGTTTTGTTTCACGGGAAACAACCCTTCGTATTCCCTCTTCTTTGCAGCGTATTATATAATATGTAATAGACATGAAAATATCTACAAAGATTATCGTGACTGATATTCCGTCCGTTTAAGCCGGATTGCACCGGGTGCCTCATCTGCCGGCGTGTGCGCCGGCTTGTTATTTATAAGTTAATATCCCTTTCCCCTGTTATGGCCGCTTCTCCCCCGACCCAGACACCTTCTTGGCCTGCCCTTACATAGATGGCAGAAGGTTTGCCCATGCCAAACCCCTGCTCGCAAGCCATTCCCCCGGCTGTAAGCATGCCCCGCTTGTAAAGGTAATACCCCAGTGCGCCGTTGGAAGTCCCCGTCGCGGCTTCCTCATTTATTCCTACTGCGGGTCCAAAATTTCTGCAGCGCACCGTAAATTCCGGGTTTTCGGTCTGCATTGTAAATACATGGGCTCCCACAACCCCGAGCCGCCGGGACAGCCCGGCCAGCCTTTCAAACTCCGGGTTTATGCCATCCAGTATATTCTTTGTAAGAACAGGCACAATTATGTCGGGCAAGCCTGTGCTTATTATTTCGGGAAGGGTATTCGCACTGTTCTCTATCCCCAAATCCGCCAATTCCAACCCCAGACATATGCACAGTTCCTTCAAGTCTTCCCTGTCCAAAGCACCAAGCCTGCTGGGCTTTGATTGTTCCATAAAAACCCTGCCCGGCCTTCCCCGCACGAATTCAATACAGACCGGCAGCCTCCCGGCTCCGGTCTCCTGTGTCGCTGTCACAGTACCTTCGTTCCCCCTTATGTATCCCAGATAACCCATCAGATGAAAGGCTGCTATGGTAGCATGCCCGCAAAGGGGCACTTCACATTGGGGGGTAAAGAATTTGCTTGTGTAAACATCTTCCCCCGGGCAGACAAAAACCGTCTCTGAAAAACCAATCGCTTTCGCTATTTCCTGCATCTGGTTGTTCCCGGGAAACCCTTCGCAGAGCACCACCCCCGCCCCGTTCCCTCCCCTGCCTTGGTGGGTAAAGGCGCTGACAAGGTAAACCTTCATAACCATCCCTCCTCCGGCAAAAAGTTTTTCCAGGCTGTGTCCCAGAGTCTTTTTCCGGCATTACTCGCCATCATCCATACACAATGCTTATAGACAGCCTGGTTTCCGCCCATTGTTTCACGTGAAACCTATCCCTTTATCAGTTCCAATATCCTTTCCAGGTCTTCGCCGCCGTAATACTCTATTTCGATTTTCCCCTTTTTCCTGTTTTGTACTATCTGCACCCTTGTTCCCAGCAGTTCCCCTATAGCAGCCTCCATTTCGGTTACCCAGGGTTTTTTGTCCTTATTCCTGGAAGGTTTTTTGCCGCGTTCCTTAATCATATTATTAACGAGTTTTTCGGCGTCCCTGACGCTTAATCCTTCTTTCAGTATCCTGTCCGCCACTAGTTTCTGTTCCTTTTCTCCAAGGGAAATCATAGCCCTGGCATGCCCTGCGGTTATCCGGTCCTCCCGCACCATTTCCTGTATGTCGGGAGGAAGGTTTAAAAGCCTCAGGGTATTGGCTATTGCAGGCCTGCTTTTACCAACAGCCAGCGCAATCTCCTCCTGGGTTAAGTCGTATTCTTCCAGCAGGGTTCTGTAGGCCTCGGCTTCTTCCAGAGGGTTTAGGTCTTCCCTTTGCAGGTTTTCCACCAGCGCAATCTCCACCATCTGTCGTTCATCCAGTTCCATTACAACGGCAGGAACAGCTTTTAGCCCTGCCATTCTCGCAGCTCTCCATCTTCTTTCCCCCGCTACCAGTTCGTAACCCTTATCAATTTTCCTCAATGCCACAGGCTGAACTATGCCATGTTTCGAAATAGAACCGGCCAACTGTTCAAGTTTGCCGGCATCGAACTGCTGTCGCGGTTGATGTTTGTTTGGCGTTATGTCTGTAATGGGTATCTCCTGCACTCCCTGGTCCTCTATTTGTGGGAGTTCGGGAATTAGTGCATTAAGCCCTTTGCCCAGTCTTTGTTTTGCCATTTATCCCTATTCCTCCTCGCCATATTCTATAAATTCATCCGCCAGCTCCTCATAGGCTTGTGCTCCCTTCGATTTCGGGTCATACATGACAATGGGTATCCCGTAGCTCGGAGCTTCAGCCAACCTGATATTCCTTGGAATAATAGATGTATAAACCTTCCCTTTAAAAAACCGTTTAACCTCATCAACCACCTGTATTGACAGGTTTGTACGCCCGTCAAACATGCTGAGCACTACTCCCTCCACCGTCAGGTCGGGATTGAGACTCCTCTGGACCAGCCATATGGTATTCATAAGCTGGCTTACCCCTTCCAGTGCATAGTACTCGCATTGTATGGGTATCAAAACGCTGTCGGCGGCTGCAAGGGCGTTAATTGTCAGCAGCCCCAGGGAAGGGGGGCAGTCCACAAAAACATAATCATATTTGTCCCTTATACCCGCCAAGGCTTTCTTGAGCATTTTCTCCCTTTCCTGAAATTCGGTCAGTTCTATCTCCGCTCCTGCCAATTGAACGCTGGAGGGTATTATGTACAGGCTTTCCACCGCTGTTTCTATAATAACCTCTTCCGGCTTTGCTTCGCCAATCAGGACTTCATATATGGTTGTTTGTAAAGACTTCTTGTCTATACCCAGTCCGCTGGTGGTATTGCCCTGGGGATCTATATCAACCACAAGCACCCTTTTCCCTTTTATCGCTATACAAGAGCTTAAGTTCACATTGGTGGTTGTCTTTCCCACCCCGCCCTTTTGGTTAAATACTGCAATAACCTTTGACACCCAATCACCTCTCAGGATTACTATTATCCTTTCTTGATTCTTTATTTTAGTACCAGTTCCTTCTTTTGAACAAAAAAATCTGCCCCGGGCAGATTTTTTTGTTCAGACAAACTTAAACGGGCTTCATGAAAACCCGCTTTTGCGAAAATGCTTTAGAAAAAACTTTTCCTTATCTAAACCACTTAATGCATGCGCTTACCTTTCATGAAGCCCTATCATCAGAAGGCATAATAATATACCTTCTTCCTCATCCCGAAAACAGTCTTATACAGAACTATAAATGAATTTATTGTACTGCAGATATATCTATCGCGCTGAAGCAACAGCGCTTTTGGGTATCTTAACCACAACTTCGACATATTCCCCGGAATCCTTCTGGCTGAATTCCGCCTGGATCCCCGACTGTACAATCGCTTTGTAGGCATTCTTAATTGTATTGACATATATTCTATAGTTTATTGTTCCTCTAATGTTCTTGTTGATTTCCTCGGGCAGCATATCCTCTTCCCTTGAAGTCAGTTTGTCCAATATCCTGTCCACCAATTCCTCGGTATCCTTCACCCTTAGGTTTTTTTCCGTAATCCTGCTGAGGAGGGTCATCTGTATCTCCTGCTCGGGAATTTTCAACAATGCCCGTGCATGCCTTTCTGTTAGCCCGTTCTGTATAATATGCTCCCTTACTTCCCTTGGCAGCCTCAGAAGCCTTATTTTGTTTGCAATAGTTGACTGGTTCTTGCCGACTTTCTTAGACACCTGCTCCTGGGTAAGCTGGTAGTCGTTCATCAAGTTATAATATCCTTCCGCCTCTTCGAAAAAATTGAGATTTTCCCTCTGCAAATTTTCGATCAGGGCAATAATGGCAGAATCTTCGTCCTTTATTTCAATAACTATTGCCGGTATATTATTAAGGCCGGCAAGCCTGGCTGCCTTAACCCGCCTTTCGCCTGCTATCAGTTCAAAATATCCGTTATTCATTCTTTTTGCCACAATGGGCTGCAGCACGCCGTATTCTTTAATGGATAACGCCAGTTCCTCAATGGCAATGTTGTTAAACTTTTTCCTGGGCTGATATGGGTTTGGCCTGATTTTATCTATTTCTACATTTTCGATAAAGGTTTCTTTTCCTTCCATGAAACAGCCGCCCTTCCCCCTAATGTTATTTATCGTTCCCGTCCCTTATTCATTTCTGTATCTGCGGCCTTTGTTCCTTCCGTTAAAAGAAAGAATCGTTCTACATATGTTTTCATGTTTCTTCACTTAAGGGGATATTTCGTCGGCCTTCCGGCTTTTCTTGGATATTCTGACCCGGTTGTCCTTGTTTTCTTAATAATTATTATATAATGGATAATATCTGTAAACGGAAGTTTAAACTCCTTTGTCTGGGCAATCTCTCCACCTAATACCTGTAATGCCCTGCCTGCCTCATTAATTTCCTGAAGATACCCAGGCCCTTTCATCACAAGGAAAGTTCCGTCTTTTTTCACAAAGGGCAGGCAGTATTCCCCGACAACCGATAGGTGCGCAACGGCCCTTGAAAAACACAGGTCGTATCTTTCCCTGTGGGCTGCATTCCTTGCCACATCCTCAGCTCTGCCGTGCAGCGGATCGGCCCCCTCAAGTCCCAGTTCCCCGACCGCATGCTTTAGAAATTCCACCCTTTTATTAAGGGAATCCAGCAGTGTTATCTCCAGTCCGGGACAGACAATTTTCAGCGGTATGCCGGGAAAACCGGCTCCTGTACCTATGTCTGCTGCTTTAACACCGCTTCTTACATAACCGGTCGCCGCACAGGTCAAAGAATCGAGAAAATGCTTTGTAATAATCTCATGTCTGTCGGTAATAGCCGTAAGATTGACCTTTTTGTTCCAGCATACAAGCATTTCCATATAATGCAAGAATTTGTCTGTCTGGGTCCCGTCAATGACAAGCCCCAGCTGCTCCGCCCCCGACCTTAGCATCTCTGCCGGACCTTCCATTATTTGCCCGCCCTTCTTTTGTGCTCAAGATAAATCATCAGCACCGATATGTCCGCCGGAGAAACCCCGGATATCCTTGAAGCCTGTCCGAGGGAATCCGGCTTTATTTTGTTTAATTTCTCCCTGGCCTCCAGTCTCATTCCGTTTATATCCGAATAATCCAGGTCCGGTCCGAGCTTTTGGCCCTCCATCTTTTTAAACTGCTCTACCTGCATTAGCTGCTTTTTTATATATCCCTCATATTTAATCTCTGTCTCCACCTGTTTGCCTGCCGCCCGGGGTAAATCGGGCCTGTCCCTGTCCAAAACCTTAAGGGGTTCATACTCTATCTCGGGCCTCTTTATAAGGTCATAAAGACTTATACCCGTCTTAATCACGGTGCTCTCCCTTTCCCTCAGAAAGTCATTCACTTCCTGGGAAGGAGGCAAAACCGTGTTTTTAAGCCTTTCTATTTCACCCTGTATCATCCGGCATTTTTCACTGTACCTTCTATATCTGTCCCCGGTAATAAGTCCCAACGGGTACATCTTTCCGGTCAACCGCCGGTCGGCATTATCCTGCCTGAGCAAAAGCCTGTATTCCGCCCTTGAAGTCATTATACGGTAAGGCTCGGTTGTTTCCTTTGTGACCAGGTCATCAATCAGCACCCCAATATAAGCCTCCGACCGGTCAAGGATTACCGGTTTGTCTCCCCTGATTTTTTGCACCGCATTCATCCCTGCAATTATTCCCTGGGCTGCCGCCTCCTCATATCCCGAGCTGCCGTTTATCTGCCCGGCACAGAATAAATTCTCTATATCCTTACATTCCAACGAAAGCATTAGCTGCGTCGGATCTATGCAATCATATTCTATGGCATAGGCTGTTCTCATAACCTTGGCATTCTCCAGCCCCTTTATCGACCGGTAAAACTGCATTTGTACATCCTCAGGAAGGCTGGTGGACATACCCTGTACATACATTTCCCTGGTTTCCCTTCCCTCGGGTTCGATAAAAAGCTGGTGGGCCTGTTTGTCCGGAAAGGTTATCAGTTTTCCCTCTATCGAAGGACAGTACCTGGTTCCTGTTCCCGTAATCTTGCCCCCGTACAGGGCCGACCTGTGAAGGTTATTTCTTATGATTTCATGGGTTTTATCGTTGGTATAGGTAAGCCAGCAGGAAATCTGATCCCTTTCCATTTCTTCAAATTCGTTCAGAAAAGAAAAGGGCACTATCTCATCGTCCCCTTTTTGTTCTGTCATTGCCGAATAGTCCAGTGAATCCCTGTGCACCCTTGCGGGTGTTCCTGTCTTAAATCTCATCAGCCTAATGCCCGCCCTTTCCAGACCCCTTGATAGCTCATTGGCGGCAAATAACCCGTAGGGTCCGCCTTCATAACTGATATCGCCTATAAAAATCTTCCCCCTTAGATACACCCCGGTAGTCAGTACAACCGTTTTACTGTGAAAAACCGCCCCGTTTTTTGTCCTTATTCCTTTACACTTTTTATCTTCTATTACCAGGTCCACGACCTCATCCTGCTTAATATCCAGGTTCTCCTGCTCCTCCAGCGTTCTTTTCATCTCAGCCTGATATTCCTTTTTGTCTGCCTGGGCCCTCAGGGAATGCACCGCCGGCCCCTTGCCTGTATTGAGCATCTTAATCTGTATGAATGTTTTATCGGCTGCTACTCCCATTGCTCCTCCGAGGGCATCAATTTCCCTTACCAGGTGTCCTTTTCCGGTGCCGCCTATTGCAGGATTGCAGGCCATAAGGGCAATGCTGTCCAGATTAAGGGTAACCACCAGGGTCTTATGTCCCATTCTTGCCGCAGCAAGGCATGCTTCGCAGCCTGCGTGTCCTGCCCCTACCACAATAACGTCATATTCGCCAGCGTAGTATTCCATACCATCCCTCCTACTTGCCTATACAAAAATCATGAAAAATCCTGTCAACTATTTCTTCGGTTATACTTTCCCCTGTTATTTCCCCAAGGGCTTCCATAGCCGCCTTTATGTCTATTGAAACCAGGTCTACCGGTATCATGTTAGCTATCGCCTTTTCCGCCTCCTGCAAACTTCTCTTTGCCCTTTTCAGGCACTCTTCATGACGTACGTTTGTCACCATCACCGCATCGCCGGTCTTTACTCCGCCTGAATATACCATATTATATATTGTCTCTTCAAGGGTATCCAGCCCTGTTCCCCGGGCAAGCGACATTTGAATTATCGGACCCTCCCTAAACCTGTCGGCTATCTCATCTAATTCCAGCTTAATATCCAAATCGGTTTTATTGATAAGCACAATTACTTTTTTGCCCTTGACTATTTCCAGTATTTTCCTATCGTCCTCTGAAAGAGGTCTTGCCGCATCAAGCACCAAAAGCACCAAATCGGCCATCCCCAGATATTCCCTGGTTTTTTCCACACCCAGGCTCTCCACCAGGTCATTTGTCTCCCTTATTCCCGCCGTATCCATTAACCTTAGGGAGATACCCCTGAGGTTGATATATTCTTCGATAATATCCCTTGTCGTCCCGGGCACTTCGGTTACTATAGCCCTGTTTTCCCGCAGCAGCGCATTAAGCAGTGAAGATTTCCCAACGTTTGGCTTCCCTATAATCGCTGTTTTTAAACCCTCCCGAACGAACTTTCCGGTGGACGCGGTGGACAAAAGCTTGTCTGCCATAACCACTGACAGTTGTGTTTCCTGCAGCAGTGCATTCCGTGTCATTTCCTCAATATCGTGCTCGGGAAAATCTATTGAGGCTTCTATCCTTGACATTATTGACAACAGCTTGTCCTTTATGCTATCAAGCCTTTTTGAAAGGCCTCCCTCCAATTGGGCTACCGCAGTCCTTAGTCCCATTTCGGACTTTGAGTTGATTATATCCATTACCGCCTCGGCCTGGGATAAATCTATTCTGCCGTTTAAAAAAGCCCTTTTGGTAAACTCCCCGGGTTCTGCAAGCCTGGCCCCCGAGCCCAGGACCACCTCCAGTATCTTTCTTACCGGAATGTTTCCCCCGTGGCAGTGTATTTCAACAACATCTTCCCTTGTATATGTATTTGGCGCCTTCATTGCTGCTGTCAGAACTTCATCTATCCTTTCCCCGCTGTCAGGATTATAGATATAGCCGTAGTTCATCCTTCTGAAGGGTAAATCCCTAAGCGGCGTTCCGGTTACCGACCGGAAAATCCCTTCTGCTATTTTTATGGCTTCCGGACCGCTAATCCTTACTATTCCTATGCCACAATCCCCCGGAGCGGTGGCTACAGCAGCAATGGTGTCCCCTTCATTGATAACCAATTGAATCACCTCTTAGATATTATACCAAATGTTCCTGTATTAATAACCCTTATCTGACATACCGGTAATACCTCCCCCGGTGTAATGGGGATAAACTTTGAGCAGGCGCCCGGCGCCTGCTCAAAGTTTATCTTATGCTTATTATGACCTTTCGGTATGGGTCTTCCCCTTCACTGTATGTTGTAACCCGATCATCCTCCTGCAATGCGGAATGGATTATTCTTCTCTCGTAGGGGTTCATCGGTTCAAGGGCTATATCCTTACCTATCCTCACGGCCTTATAAGCTACATTCTTTGCCAGCTGTATCAGTGTTTCCTCTCTTTTTTGCCTGTAGCTTTCAGTGTCAACTATTACCCGGTAATAATCATCCTTATATTTTTTATTTATAACCAATCCTGTAATATATTGAATGGCATCAAGGGTCTGGCCCCTTCGCCCTATTAAAATCCCCATATTGGGTCCTTTGACTTCACACCTTAACACCTTTTCCTCTTCCTCTTTAACTGTTACCCGGCCTTCAACGCCCATATTGCCTATAAGTTTTTCGAGAAATTCCTTTGCCACATCCGCCGGTGTGGCTCTCAATGTAACCTTGACTTTCCCCGGTTTATTATTTATAAGACCAAGGAGGCCTTTCTCGGGCTCTTCCAGTATATCAATCTTCACTTCGCTCAAATCCACGTTTAACTCCTGTATCGCCAGTTGTACCGCTTCCTGGATGGTTCTGCCCGTTTTTATTACACATTTATCCGTCAATTGGATCCCTCCTTAACAGCTCCCGGCCGTCCCATAAAGAAGTATTGCTGGGCTATTTGAAACAGGTTGCTGAGTACCCAATAAAGAGTAACCCCGGCAGGAAAACTAAAACTAAAGTATCCTATCATCAGCGGCATCATTACGGTCATGGTGCTCTGGGAGGGATTGTCACCGCCTTTTGGCGCAACCATCTTAGACTGATAATAGGTAGTGGCAGCAGCCAACAAAGGCAATACCCACATTATCGGGTCTGTCATACTCTCTGTAAAGCTGGAGGTTGCCGACAGGTCTGCTATCCAAAGAAAACTCTTTTCTACCGTTTCATAAATCTCGGGGGGGAATACATACTGCTGGGGCTCCCTTAGAACCTGAAACAGTGCAAATAATATGGGCAACTGTACCAAAAGAGGTAAACATCCTCCGCCAAAGGGATTTACTTTATGTTCTTTGTACAGTTCCATGGTTTTTTCATTAAGCTTCTGTTTATCCTTGCCGTATTTTTTTTGCAGTTCCTTTATCTTAGGGTTTAGCTCCTGCATATCCTTCATTGATTTTGACTGTTTTAAAGTTAAGGGCATTAAAACCAGCTTTACGATTATGGTAAAAATCACTATGGAAAGCCCGTAGCTGTTAACCATATTATATATATAAAAAAGCAGTTTTCCCAAAGGTTCAGCAATAGCGTTAAACAATTTATCTCCCCCTAGTCCTTGGTTATTTTACGGGGTCATAACCTCCTGGGTGAAAAGGATGGCACCTTAGCAACCTTTTCCCTGCCATGAAGCTCCCCTTTGCAGCGCCGTACTTATCTATGGCCTGTATAGCATATTCAGAACAGGTCGGATAAAACCTGCACTTTCCGTTTTTTAAAGGTGACAAAAACTTTCTGTATAGATTTATAACGAATATAAACACCCTTTTCATATTAATCCTTCTTTTCAATTAGTTTATGTCTTTTGAGTAAATCCATCATATATTTTTCAATCTCGTAGTACCCGGCCCTCGCCGCTTGCGTCCGCGCTATAAATACAAGGTCGTAGCCCGTATCTTTTGTTTCGGAATGCTTTCTGTATACCTCTTTAATCAGTCTTTTCACCCTGTTTCTTGTCACGCTCTTGCCAACTTTTTTGCTGACGCTTATTCCTATTCTGTTATAATCCCTGCTGTTTTTCAGCACATACAGGACCAACAAAGGATTTGCTTTACCCTTTCCCCTCCTGTATACCTTTGAAAATTCCCTGCTCTTTCTTATTGTGCTCAAATCAGACATACTAACCCTTCTTTAACCCTGCTCCGGTTCTCCCGGGCCATCTTAACCGTTTATTATCATCCGGGATACCCGGAAACAGGGAATATAGCTTATTCTACTACAAAAAAGGCCTCCTAAGAGCGGCCTTATGCTGTCAATCTCTTTCTGCCTTTTTTTCTCCTATTCTTTAATACCTTTCTTCCGGAGCTGGTTTTCATCCTTTTTCTGAAACCATGCTCCTTTTTTCTCTGCCTCTTCTTGGGCTGATATGTCATTTTCATATATAACACCCCCCTCTTCCTGCTGTATACCAACAAGAGCATAATTCGCCAAACTATATATAGATTATAGACCTATTGAATATTCGTGTCAAGAAAACGTGATTGTGGATAATAGTAAAATTTGGTGTTATTTTTTGTGGATATGTTGCCAATAATTATTGATAACTCCATAATTATCTGTTATCATGATATAGCATATGTTAATAAGTTAAACCATTTATATGGTCGGTTGCCAGGCATTGTAATATGTATGTAAGCACGTTACCGTCAGCCTTATTCCTGTTTAGAAGATTTCTAGCCGGATAATATTTCGGTTAATCACAATATTTTTTATGTTTTATACACAATTATATTAGTTTCCCGGGGTATAAAAATTATTCCGAAATTCTGTTGTTATTTGTGTGGACAACCTACTTAAGGAGGATTATTTATGCAAGACAATGTGGCTATAGTATGGGAAAACGCTCTTAAACTGATAAAAGACGAATTGGCTGAAGTAAGCTTCAATACATGGTTTAAAGTTATCCAACCTGTTGAAATAACCGGTGAACGTATACTGCTGTGTGCACCCACCGATTTTATCAAAAATATCCTTGAGGCCCGTTATATTACGCTTATTTTTAATGCGCTGGAACAGGTTACTTCCACAGAATACGATATAAGGATTATACTGCCCGAAGAAAAGGATGCCGATGCCCGTGCAGCAAACGCCAGACAAAGGAATGAAAATGACACCCTTGTTTCAGGTATTGGCATACTAAACCCCAAATATACCTTTGATACCTTTGTAATAGGAAACAGCAACCGGTTTGCCCATGCCGCCTCGCTGGCAGTTTCGGAAGCCCCTGCTAAATCATATAATCCCCTTTTCCTATACGGAGGAGTTGGTCTTGGAAAAACCCACCTAATGCACGCAATAGGTCACTACATATTAAGGAACAATCCCAAAACCCGGGTTGTATACACTACATCCGAAAAGTTTACCAACGATTTGATTAATTCGATAAGGGACGACAAGAACGTTGAATTCAGGAACAGATACAGAACCACCGATGTCCTGCTTGTGGATGACATCCAATTTATTGCGGACAAGGAAAGAACCCAGGAAGAGTTCTTCCATACCTTTAATTCTCTGTATGAAGCAAGCAAGCAGATAATTATATCCAGCGACCGGCCCCCGAAGGAAATACCCACCCTTGAGGACAGGCTTCGTTCAAGGTTCGAATGGGGTCTGATATGCGATATTCAGCCGCCGGATTTTGAAACCCGTATAGCCATCCTCAAGAAAAAGGCCAAGATAGAAGATATAACAATACCCGATGAAGCCCTTGCTTATATTGCAAAAAAAATTGAATCCAACATAAGGGAACTTGAGGGCGCCCTGAATAGAGTAGCGGCCTATTCCACCCTGACAACCAGGGAGATAAATATGGACCTGACGCAGGAAGCGCTGAAGGATTTCTTTTCAAACGCACAGCCTAAAGCCATTACTATTGACATAATCAAACGGGTTATATCTGAATATTATTCAGTTAAAACCGAGGACTTTAAATCTTCTAAGCGCACCCGGGCCATTGCCTTTCCACGCCAGATAGCCATGTACCTTGCAAGGGAGCATACCGACCTTCCCCTTGTAAAGATAGGGGAAGAGTTTGGAGGCAGGGATCATACAACGGTAATGCATGCCTATGATAAAATTTGTTCCGAACTAAAAACGGATGAATCGCTCAAGATAGCTTTAAGTGAGATTAACAGGAAGCTTTACGGCTAAATTAACCAAATTGCAGTGTTATTAACCGGTTGATAACCGGTTAATAACATGTTGATAAGTCAATACTGCAAAATTTATCAAATAATTGCCCTTGATAATGTGGAAAACGATGCACCAGTTAATAACATTTGATTAACATGCGTAATCGTTCATTACACAGTGTAATAAGTACTTTTCCACATACTAACAGCCCCTACTACTATTACTACTAATTATATATATTATTTTATTTAAAAATTTAAGATAGGGAGGTTATCCCCATGAGAATAATTTGCAGCAGAGATAATATCCTTGAGGGAATACTTACAGTTCAAAAGGCAGTGTCCCTAAAAACCACCCTTCCCATACTGCAGGGCATTTTGTTCGATTGCAGAGGTGAAAGCTTTAAGCTGATGGCCACAGACCTGGAGTTGGGAATTGAATACCAGGTGGAAAGCGAAATAATGGAAAATGGCTGGGTTGTATTGGATGCAAGGCTGCTCGGAGAAATAATCAGAAAACTTCCTTCGGCGGAAGTCGAAATTTCTGTAAATGAAGGTTATATAACCGAAATAAAGTGTGCAAATTCCTGTTTCCACCTACAGGGAAAAAATGGAGAAGATTTTCCGGAACTTCCGCAGGTGGACGGGGAGAGAAGTTTTTTGCTGCCGCAGGATTTGTTAAAGAGCATGATAAGGCAGACCACATTTGCCTGTGCGGTGGATGAAATAAGGCCAATTCTGACAGGAGCTTTATTGGAATGTTCCAGGGGAGAGATAAGCATGGTCGCCCTTGATGGATTCAGACTGGCGGTTAGAACGGTAAAACTGGATATGGAAGAGGATATTTCAGCTGTTATACCTGCAAAAACCTTGAATGAGATACAAAAAATACTAAGGGACGACAGGGGCAGTGTTCGGATTGACCTTGCCGGAAACCAGGTTTTGTTCAGCATGGAAAAAACCAGAGTCATTTCAAGGCTTCTTGAAGGAGATTTTATTAATTACAGACAGATAATCCCGGAGGAATACGGAACCGGCATTACCCTGAAAAACGCAGAACTGCTGGACAGCTGCGAGAGGGCCTCACTGCTGGCCAGGGAAGGCAAAAACAACCTGATAAAGTTCAGCGTACAGGAGGACTGCTTACGGATCACTTCAAACGCCGAAATAGGAGAGGTACTTGAGGAGATAACAGTAGAAACCGAAGGGAAGGATATAGAGATAGCCTTCAATTCAAAGTACCTGACGGATGTGCTCAAGATAATAGAGAGTGAATATATAAAGCTTGAATTAACAACCGGTGTGAGCCCATGCATAATAAAGCCCAAGGAGGGCGAGCACTATATCTATTTGCTGCTGCCTGTCAGGGTGATTTCCTGATAAATACAAACACTTGTTCGATTAATTCTGTTATGGTATACTGTTTTCAGGGAATCAAAGTTAATGATCACGTTAAATTCTATGATGGTTAAAAAGATATCACGGGGGATGATGGGTAGATGGAAGATATTATTATAAAGGGAGAGTATATAACTCTTGGTCAGCTTATAAAGATGTCTGGTATTTCTCAAACAGGGGGCCAGGCTAAATTTATTGTTATGGACGGCAGAGTTAAGGTTAACGGGCAGATAGCCAGGCAGAGGGGAAAAAAACTATTTCCCGGAGATGTTGTGGAAATAGACGGTGAAGAGAGTATAAGGGTAAGTCCCACCGAGTAAAGGCTGCCCGATTGGAGTGGATAGGTTGTACCTTAAGGGGCTGAAACTTAAAAATTACAGGAATTATATAGAGCAGCAAACAGCCTTTGATAGGGGGCTTAATTTTATTGTGGGCAATAACGCCCAGGGGAAAACAAATCTGCTGGAGGCTGTATATTTGCTTTCATCCGGGAAGTCATACCGTACACCCTTCGACAGGGAATTGGTAAGATGGAACAGCGATACCCTTTATATTAAAGGGAGATTGGTGGAAGACAAAGGGGAAAAGGAAATAGAGATAGGGATAAAGGGGAACAATAAAAGGGTTAAGGTAAATGGCATAAATCTAAAAAAAAGGGGGGAATTGCTGGGGAACCTGATGGTTGTGTTTTTTTCTCCCGAGGAACTTAAACTGGTAAAGGAAGGGCCCAGCTTCAGGAGAAGGTTTATGGACCAGGAGATTGCGCAGCTTAAACCTTCCTATTACTATGCGTTAAACAGCTATAACAAGGTGCTTTTTCAGAGGAATTCCCTGCTTAGGGACAATCTGCGCAAAAAAGCTAACGTGGATACACTGGCGGACTGGGACAGGCAGTTGATTGGCTACGGGGCAAAACTTATATATGACAGGGTACACTTTATAAATAAAATTTCGGCTATTTCCAGCAGTATTCATGCGACAATAACCAATGGTGACGAAAAGCTTGAAGTCGCATATCTATCCTGTGTCGATTTAAATAACATAAAGGGCATTAAGGATATCCAGGCCCAGCTTAAAGTTAACCTTGAAAACAGCAGGGAGAGGGATATTAAAACCGGGGTAACCAATTCCGGTCCCCACAGAGAAGACCTGGGGGTGGCTATCAATGGAATTGACACAAGGAAGTTCGGTTCCCAGGGGCAGCAAAGAACCGCTGCGCTGTCACTGAAGCTATCCGAAATAGAGCTCATTAAAGAAGAGACGGGAGAATACCCTGTTGTGCTGCTTGACGATGTAATGTCCGAACTAGATCCGCAGCGTCAAAAATTTGTCTTGGAGAATATAAGCCGGATACAGGCATTTATTACCTGTACGCATTTGACCGGTGCGATGGAAAAAAGATATATCCATGGGAAGGTTTTTTATATAAATAGTGGAATAATAATAACAGAGGAATAGTCGTCATACCGGCAGGAGGAGGGAAATGATGTATTTACACCTGGGGAAAAATGTTATAATACATCTTGAGGATGTAATAGCAATTATAGATATTAAATCGTCATCGGAATCCAAGGATACCAGTGAGTTTATAAAGGTTGCCGATGAAGAGGGTTTTGTAAAGACAATCTCAAAGGAAAAGCCCAAATCAGTAGTGATAACAGAAAACGCATCGAATGGGCGGCGAAGAAATAAGGCAGGTGCGAGTGTGGTTTATTTTTCTCCCATATCGTCAACTACTTTGAGCAGAAGAGCAGGCTTTATGAATAATATTTAAGCCAGATATATCCATAAACACCGGCTCTGGGGGTTCCTGGAGTTTTTTTGTGAATATAAATCCTATCAATCAATAACCAAGGGGGTAAGACCGTGATAGACAAAGATGCAGCAAATCAATATGACGAAAATCAAATTCAGGTTTTGGAAGGAATAGAGGCGGTAAGAAAAAGGCCCGGAATGTATATAGGCAGTACCGGTCCCAGGGGGCTGCATCATCTGGTTTTTGAGGTGGTGGACAACAGCATAGATGAAGCCCTGGCCGGTTTCTGCGACAAGATAAAGGTTACTGTTCATGCCGACAATTCGGTTACCGTTACAGATAACGGAAGAGGGATACCGGTAGGCATACATCCCAAAGTTGGAAAGCCTGCGGTGGAGGTTGCACTGACAATGCTGCATGCCGGAGGTAAATTTGACGGAAAGAGTTATAAGGTATCCGGAGGTTTGCACGGTGTGGGCGTTTCGGTAGTAA
The DNA here is from genome assembly GCA_964625335.1 of uncultured Clostridium sp. GTDB lineage: Bacteria > Bacillota > Clostridia > Ch29 > Ch29 > CAZGUG01. The sequence goes on from CAZVBE010000012.1 coordinate 42,561, forward strand.
ATGCCCTGTCCGAGTATCTCGATATAGAAATTATGAGGGACGGGAAAGTTTACAGCCAGAGATATGAGAGAGGAAAAGCCGCCAGCAAGTTGTCTGAAATTGGCCAGACCAAAAGTACCGGCACAAAGATTGTTTTTAAGCCGGATTTCCAGATATTTGATGAAATGGATTTTGATTTTGACACCCTGGAATACAGATTAAGGGAGCTTGCCTTTCTTAACAAGGGTATAAGGATAGTATTGAAGGACGAGAGGGACAACAGGGAAAGCAAGATGTACTACGAAGGCGGCCTGGTAGAGTTTGTGAAATACCTGAACAAAAACAGAGAAAGCCTTCATAAAAACCCCATATATTTTGAAGGAACAAGAGATGGTTGCGTGGTTGAGATAGCCATGCAGTATAACGACGGGTATGTGGAAAATATATTTTCCTATGCAAACAATATAAACACCCACGAAGGCGGCACTCATTTAAGCGGGTTTAAGGCAGCACTGACAAGGGTTGTCAATGATTATGGCCGCAAATATAATTTTCTGAAGGAAAGTGAAAAAAACCTGTCGGGAGAGGATGCAAGGGAAGGCCTTACCGCAGTGATTTCCGTTAAACTAACCGATCCACAGTATGAAGGGCAGACAAAAACGAAACTGGGCAACAGCGAAATTAAGGGTATTGTAGAATCCATAGCGGTAGAAGCTATTTCCACCTGCCTGGAGGAAAACCCTTCGACTGCAAGGGTAATAATTGAAAAGGGAATCCTGGCTGCAAGGGCAAGGGATGCGGCGAGGAAAGCCAGGGAACTGACAAGGAGAAAGAATGTGCTGGAGAATACCTCCCTTCCGGGAAAACTGGCAGACTGTTCCGAAAAGAACCCCGATCTATGTGAAATATATCTTGTCGAGGGAGATTCCGCCGGCGGTTCTGCAAAACAGGGCAGGGACAGAAAAACCCAGGCGATACTCCCGCTGAGGGGGAAGATATTAAATGTTGAAAAGGCAAGACTTGACAGGATACTCGGATATGAAGAGATTAGAGCTATGGTAACAGCCATTGGAAGCGGCATTGACGATGAATTCGACCTAGATAAGATCAGGTACGGAAAGATAATAATAATGACGGATGCCGATGTGGATGGAGCCCATATAAGGACACTTCTTCTTACATTCTTCTTCAGATATATGAGACCCCTGATAGATAAGGGACATTTGTATATTGCACAGCCTCCCCTGTACCGCGTAAAGGATGGGAAAAAAGAAGCCTATGTGTATTCTGATAAACAACTCAAAAAAACGCTTGAAAATATGGACGTAAAAGCCGTTAGTCTGCAGAGATATAAAGGTCTGGGAGAAATGGATCCCGAACAGTTGTGGGATACCACAATGAATCCTGATACAAGAACATTGCTGCAGGTTGGCGTGGAGGATGCAATAGCGGCAGACCAGATTTTCACCACCCTGATGGGGACCAAGGTAGAGCCGCGCAGGGAATTTATAGAGCAAAATGCCAGACATGTTACCAATCTGGACATATAAGGGGGAAGTATCATGGAACAAACATACGATAAAATAGTCGCTGTAGATATACAGCAGGAGATGAAAAAATCCTATATAGACTACGCCATGAGCGTTATAGTCAGCAGGGCCCTTCCCGATGTAAGGGACGGATTAAAGCCGGTACACAGGAGGATACTATACGCCATGAATGGGCTTGGGCTGTCTCCCGACAAGCCCCATAGAAAATCTGCGCGTATAGTGGGTGATGTGCTTGGTAAGTACCATCCCCACGGTGATAGTGCTGTTTATGATGCGATGGTGAGGATGGCCCAGGACTTTTCCACAAGGATACCCCTTGTTGACGGACATGGAAATTTTGGTTCGGTAGACGGAGACAGTGCGGCTGCCATGCGTTATACCGAGGCCAGGATGGCTAAAATAACCACTGAGATGTTAAGGGATATTAACAAGGATACGGTGGATTTTATACCCAATTTTGACGAATCCCTTAAGGAACCGGTGGTTTTACCGTCCAGGTTCCCCAATATTCTGGTTAACGGGGCCTCCGGCATAGCGGTTGGTATGGCGACCAGCATACCGCCCCACAACCTTGGAGAAGTAATCGATGGTGTTGTCAGGCTTATAGACAACCCCGAAATTGAGATAAAGGACCTTACCAGGACAATTAAAGGGCCCGACTTCCCTACCGGGGCTACAATCATGGGCAAGAGCGCCATTAAGGAAGCCTATATGACAGGAAGGGGCAAGGTCACGGTAAGGGCGAAGGCCTCGATAGAGGAGGCGGCAGGCAACCGGAATACAATAATTATCAACGAGATTCCCTATCAGGTGAACAAAGCGAAACTTATAGAGAGAATCGCCGATCTGGTCAGGGATAAGAAAATAGAAGGCATTTCGGATTTGAGAGACGAATCCGACAGGAAGGGTATGCGGATAGTCGTTGAGCTAAAGAGAGATGCAAACCCGAATGTGGTACTAAACTTATTGTATAAATACACACAGTTGCAGGACACCTTCAGTATAATAATGATTGCCCTTGTAAACGGCGAGCCCAGGGTTCTGAACCTGAAGCAGATACTCGAAAACTACCTGTTGCACCAGAAGGATGTAGTCAGGCGCAGAACAATATATGACCTGAATAAGGCTCAGGACAGGGCCCATATACTTGAGGGTTTGAAAATAGCCCTTGATAACCTTGACAGGGTAATATCCCTTATCAGGGGTTCCAAAACAGAACAAATTGCCAGGGATGGACTGATGAAAGAGTTTGGTCTTTCGGAAAAGCAGGCCCAGGCTATTCTTGACATGAGACTTCGCAGGCTTACCGGGCTGGAACGGGAAAAGATAGATTCCGAATACCGGGAGATCCTTGAAAAGATACGATATTTTAAAGATATACTTGAAAGGGAAGACCTTTTGGAGTCCATCATAAAGCAAGAATTGCTTGAGATAAAGGGAAAGTACGGTGATGCAAGAAGAACGAATATAGCACCCGATATCCAGGAGTTTAATATGGAAGACCTGATTGAGGAGCAGGAAGTCGCAATAACCCTGACCCATTTAGGCTACATCAAAAGGGTGCCCGCCGATGTTTACAGAAGCCAGAGACGGGGAGGGAGAGGCGTTACTGCCTTAACCACCAAAAGCGAGGACTTCGTTTCGAATATATTTATTACATCCACACACAATTATATTTTATTCTTTACCAACCGGGGCAGACTGTATAAGCTGAAGGCCTATGAAATTCCGGAGGCAGGACGCCAGGCAAAGGGGACAGCCATAGTGAACCTGCTGCAACTTTCGGGAGGTGAGAATATTACTGCCGTTATACCCATTAAAGACTTTGCAGAAGAAAGGTACATGATATTTTCAACCAAACATGGAATGGTAAAGAAAACGCCTCTTGGGGCATACAGCTCCCACAGGAAGAACGGACTCCAGGCTATAGGCCTTAGGGATGGGGATGAACTGATAGGCGTTAAACTCACCGAAGGCAGTGACGATATTCTTATTGCGACTAAAAAGGGTTATTCCATAAGGTTTAATGAGAATGATGTAAGAAGTATGGGCAGATATACCCTGGGAGTAAAGGGAATAACCCTGACCAGGAAAGATTCGGTGATAGGCATGGAACTTGTAGGGGAAGGGACAGCCCTGCTCGCCGTTACCACCAAAGGGTTTGGTAAGAGGACCGATCTGGAGGAATACGGTACCCAGAGAAGAGGGGGCAAAGGGCTGAAGACCTACAAGATTACCCAAAAGACGGGAGATATCGTGGGGATAAAGGTTGTAGATGAACAGGACGATATTATGCTTATAACAAAACGCGGAATAGTCATAAGAATCAATGTGGACGGAATATCAAGAATGGGCAGGATTACTCAGGGGGTAACCCTGATGAAGTTTGACAAGGATCAGATGGTGGTATCCATTGCCAAGGTTAAATATGAAGAGCATTAACATAAAGGCCCCTCAAAAGGGGCCTTTATGTTATGGGCAGAAAAGACAGAGTTATTTTGATATAATAGTGTGTGAAACCAGATTAGGGGGGTAAGAATAGAATGAGCAGTTTAGAATACCATTATGAAAACGATGGAGGAATACGGATAATGAAGCTTAAGGGCGAAATTGACATTTACACGGCAACGGAATTCAAAAAGCAGATAAATGCCGCCATAGAAGAGAGGCCGGGGGATATACATATTGACTGCAGTGAACTGCAGTATATGGACAGTACCGGTCTGGGGGTTTTAATAGGCGCGCTGAAAAGGTTAAAGGAAAAGGACAGAAATATTTATCTTAAGAACCTTCAGCCAAATGTACAAAAGCTTTTTCATATTACAGGGCTTGATAAAATATTCATTCTGGAGGTATGATTCCATGACATTGGTTGACTGTGCAGAAAATGCAGCGGCAAAAAACGGCCATAAGGATGAAGTGGTTTTGGTTCTGCCAAACAAGCCGGACTATGTAAGTGTAGCAAGGCTGACGGCATCCGGGATAGCAAGCAGAATGGGATTTGATGTTGAGACGGTAGAAGATATTAAGCTGGCATTGGCCGAAGCCTGCACCAACGCGATAAAGCATGGGTGCTGTGAAGAATCCAAAGAGTACAAGGTGAAATTCGGTGTTGAGCAAAATTGTCTTACAATAAGCATTTCCGATAAGGGCTGTGGAGTGGATAAAAGGGAAATCTGTCAGCCCGATTTTCAAAACCCAAAAGAAGGAGGTTTGGGTATCTTTATAATTCATACGCTTATGGATGAAGTCGAACTCGAGAGACTGCCCGGATCGGGATTTACCCTTACTATGAAAAAACACATGGGGGTATAGTATGGAGAAAAATGCACAAAAGGAATCCGCCTTTGACCATTTATCCCGGATTGAGAATGATGAATACGAGATTTTCAGTTTATATAGAAAAAACAGAACCGTAGAAAACAGAAACAATATATTTGAAAAGTATACTTATCTGGCAGAAATTCTGGCAAAGAAATATTTAAACAGGGGCGTTGAGTATCAGGACCTTTTTCAAATTGCTTCGATAGGGCTTATTAATGCCATAGAGAGATTTGATATTGACAGGGGATATAAATTCACAAGCTTTGCTACCCCCACAATAATGGGAGAGATAAAGAAATATTTCAGAGATAAGGAATGGATGATCAGGGTACCCAGAAGAATCCAGAAGCTGTCAGGCAGAATAAACGGAGCAAAGGAAATTCTGGCCCATCAATTAGGAAGAAACCCCAGCGTTCCGGAACTGGCGGCGCACCTTAAGGTAAATGTAGAGGAATTGTTGGAGGCGATGGAAGCAGGGGCTGTGTATTCTCCCCAATCCCTGGATGAGCCCTATAACAATGAACGGAGCAAAGAGCTTTCGCTGTCGGATATAATAGGTATACAGGATCCCAACATTGAATGGGTGGAAAACAAAGATTTTCTGAAAAGATGTATAAACAAACTGGATACCAAGGAGTTTAAGGTTTTGAAGGACAGGTATTTTAAAGGCAGAACCCAGTCCCAGATTGCCGGGGAATTAAAGGTTTCGCAAATGACGGTTTCCAGGCTGGAAAAGAAAATAATAGAAAAATTCAGACAGGAACTTATGGCTGATAATTGAATTCGCAAAAGGTCAAGCCGATAAGCAGCAGCCCCTCTTTTTAAAAAAAAAGGGCTGCTGCTTATATTTTTGCTTGAAAATCTTTTTAGTGGGGTTAAAATAAATTTAAGCAAAAAAAAGGATTTCTCAGGAAAGTGTAGAATTAGAATAAGGCGATTTCTTATATTGGCATGAACCTAAAGATACAAGCATATTTATTAATTAAATAATCCAGGCAGTCATATTACTAAACCTGCTAATTTGGAGATAACTTGACGACTTGCAAATGGGCATACAATAATGCCTATTTTTCTGACTATATGGATAAGTTTGTTTTCCGAGTATTAAAGCCAAAGGCTTTAATATAAATGGAATTGCAGATACTGCAATCCTAATATAGATATACAGGGGAGGGGAGGTTAATTCTGGAACAGGTTTTTTGAAAGAAATCAAGAAAAAACTAAAGGAGGGTTTTTAGTGACTAAGAAATTAATTGCTTTTTTGCTTATAGCGATTCTGACATTGGGTATGGTTGCTTGTTCACCCAGCGCGCCAGTCGATACAGGCGAGGAGGAACCGGTGGAAGAGACCGGTGATAACTGGAAAATTGGTATCATGACCAACACGGTTGTACAGAACGAGGAAGAGTACAGGGCAGCGCAGAATGTTCTTGCCAAATATGGGGAAGAGCATGTAATACATATGACTTTCCCGGATAAATTCATGGACGAACAGGAAACTACAATTGCAAATATGGTAAGTATGGCTTCGGACCCAGACCTGAAAGCACTGGTTATAGTTCAGGCAGTTCCGGGTACCGCACCGGGTATTGACAGCGTAAAAGAGTTAAGGGATGACCTTCTTATCATAGCAGGACAGCCCCAGGAGGATCCCCCGGTTATATCAGCCAGGGCAGATATAGTACTGCAGCTGGATGAGATGGGAATGGGTTATTCGATACCTGCCCAGGCCTTGGAGCAGGGGGCAGAAGTATTCGTTCACTATTCATTCCCGAGGCATATGTCCTATCCTCTCCTTTCAGGCAGAAGGGATTTAATGAAGGAAGAATGCGAAAGGCTTGGTCTTGAGTTTGTAGATGCTACAGCTCCCGACCCGACCGGTGATGCAGGAACCTCCGGAGCCCAGCAGTTCATCCTTGAGGACGTTCCGAGAATGGTTGAAAAGTATGGTAAAAATACTGCTTTCTTCAGCACGAACTGTGCAATGCAGGTGCCGCTTATAAGCGCAGTAGTGGATACCGGCGCTATCTATCCGCAGCCCTGCTGTCCGTCACCGTATCATGGCTTCCCGTCAGCTTTGGGTATAGAAATACCCGAAGACAAGCAGGGGGACATAGGCTATGTGGTAGACGAGATTACAAGAATCATGGCTGAAAAGGACATGACAGGCAGAACTTCAACCTGGCCGGTACCGGTTTCCATGATGTTTATCGAGGGCTCGGCAGAATATGCCAAGGCTTGGATCGAAGGGGACATAAATGACAAAATGGATATTCCTAAACTCGCTGAGAAGTTTAAAGAGTATTCGGGAGTTGAGGCTAACCTGACCAAACTGGAAGAAGGCGGCGTTACCTATGACAACTACTATGTCATATTGATGGATTTCCTTACTTTCTAGGATAGTATTAAAGGAACATTCTTCACCGGGGAGTTAGTTGTTTAATGCGAGGGTTCTTTGGAATCTTCCATTCCCCAAGACGGTGTGTCTCCTTTTCTGGAAAACATTAAAGCAGGAAAGGTAAGGCTGCTGTTAAAGGCGGCCTTACCTTTTGATTGATATTATAAGGTGGTGGCCCGAATGGCAACAGAATACGTGCTGCAAATGAAGGATATTCAAAAGGAATACTACGGAAATAAGGTTCTAAAGGGAGTGGATTTGTCGGTTAAGCCCGGGGAAATACACGCGCTTATCGGAGAAAACGGTGCCGGCAAATCGACACTTATGAATGTGCTGTTTGGTATGCCGGTTATTCACTCTACAGGAGGCTATACCGGCGAGGTGTATATAAACGGCGAGATAACACATATGAAATCACCTCTTGAAGCAATGGCAATAGGCATTGGCATGGTGCATCAGGAGTTTATGCTGATACCCGAATTTACAATTACTGAAAACATAAAACTCAACAGGGAGATAACAAAGGATAACTTTTTAAGCAGACTATCCAAGAATGAAGGGCTAAAGACCCTGAATACCCGGGCAATGAACAAAGATGCAAGAAAAGCCATGGACAGGGTGGGGCTTGGCATTGAAGAATGGGTAACGGTTGCCGGGCTTCCCGTGGGGCATATGCAGTTTGTGGAAATTGCCAGGGAGATAGACAAAACAGGGATTAAGCTCCTGGTTTTTGATGAGCCCACAGCGGTGCTTACCGAGAGTGAAGCCGATAACCTTATAGCCGGCATGAAAAGGCTGACTGCAGCAGGAATAGCCATACTTTTCATAACCCACAGGCTCAACGAGGTCCTTCAGGCGGCAGATAATATTACTGTACTAAGGGATGGCGAGTTGGTTGCGACAAGGAAAAAAGAAGACACAAACGTAACAGAACTTGCCGAACTGATGGTTGGCAGAAAGATAGATATAAACGGCAAATCTGAACATGCAGACAGTCGTCACGATAGAGGGACTGTTCTGGATATAAAGAATCTGCATGTTGATATGCCGGGGGAAAGGGTAAAGGGTGTAAATTTAGAAATCTTCGAGGGTGAAATCTTTGGGGTTGGAGGACTTGCCGGCCAGGGTAAGGTTGGTATTGCCAACGGAATTATGGGGCTTTATCCAAGCAAAGGTGAGGTTTCCCTGCGGGGCGAAAAGCTGGACCTTAACGATACCAAAGGCGCCTTAAACAAGGGGCTGGCCTTTGTTTCCGAGGACAGGAGAGGGGTAGGGCTGTTATTGGATTCTTCAATAGAACTCAATATTGCAGTCACCACCATGCATGTTAAAAATAAGTATCTAAAAAGATTAGGGATTTTCGACCAGATAGACGGTAAGGGTATAAGGGAACATGCTGCTAAAATGATAAAGGAGCTCGATATACGGTGTACGGGTCCACAGCAGTTGACAAGACAGCTCAGCGGAGGGAATCAACAGAAGGTCTGCGTTGCCAGGGCTCTGACCTTAGACCCCGAAGTGCTGTTCGTATCCGAGCCAACCCGGGGAATAGACATAGGAGCAAAAAAACTGGTTCTGGATTTACTTGTAAAGTTGAACAAGGAATTAGGAATGACCATTGTTATGACCTCCAGCGAGCTAATCGAGCTTCGATCGATATGCGACAGAATAGCGATAATTGCGGATGGAAAAGTTGAGGGCATTCTGAAACCCGATGACAGCGACAGGGACTTTGGACTTATGATGGCCGGCGAATACCGAAAGATACAAAGTAAGGAGGCCATATAATATGAATAAAGCCATTGATTATTTAAATAAGTTTGGCCTTCCTAGGATTATAATTACACTGATGTTTTTGGCAATCTGCATAGCGGCACTGGTTTTGGATCTTCCCGTTGGCTTATTGGCTTCCGATGTAATCAGAAGGTTTGGTATGTTTGGCGTATTGGCACTGGCTATGGTACCGTCTATTCAATGCGGTACCGGTCCAAACTTTGCACTGCCTATAGGAATTATATGCGGACTGCTGGGAAGCCTTATGGCAATAGAGTTCGAGCTGACTTCAAAATTCCTAGGTTACGGTTTTTTCTCGGCAGTACTTATCTCACTGCCCATTGCCGTACTGGCGGGCTGGGCATACGGACTGCTTCTTAACAAGATAAAGGGTTCTGAGATGCTGGTGGCCACATATACAGGCTTTTCAATAGTTTCCTTTATGCAAATTGGCTGGGTGACATTGCCCTTTCAACACCCTGAAATGAGGTGGCCCATTGGCAAGGGACTGAGGGTTACGGTTTCGCTGGAATCAACATTTGGAGAAGTCCTTAACAATTTCTGGGGCTTTAAGATTGGCGAAGCTTATATTCCCACGGGTCTGCTGCTCTTCTTTTTCGGCTGTTGCGGACTTGTATGGCTTTTCTCAAGGAGCAGAACCGGTATCGAAATGAATACTGCAGGGGCTAATCCAAAGTTTGCTGCTGCATCGGGTATAAATGTGGACAAGAACAGAGTCATAGGGACAATCCTGTCGACGGTTATAGGCGCTGTAGGTATTATAGTATATTCCCTAAGCTTTGGTTACCTGCAGTTGTATCTTGCTCCCCTCTACATGGCTTTCCCGGCTGTTGCTGCAGTTCTTATCGGTGGAGCTTCCACTAAAAAGGTAAAAATATCCCATGTGCTTATAGGAACCTTTTTATTCCAGGGTATGTTAACGGTTGCTGTGCCGGTAGCCAATCAGATGTTTCCCGAAGGAAATCTGTCTGAGGTGCTTAGAATGATAGTGCAGAACGGAATAATACTATATGCACTCACTAAGGTTGGGAGGGAAGCATAATGGCCCAGGTTAACGATGTTAAAACGACTAAAATAAACAAAGAAAGTACGTCAAGCAGTATTAAAAAGCTGCTGTTTGACTACAGTGTGCCGATACTGTTCGTTATCATCTGCTTGCTGGGAGTTTATTTTTCAAAGCTGCCCCTGGTGTTTATTGTAAACACACTGCTGACAAGGATAACAAGAAACTCCTTTCTGGTTCTTGCTCTGGTTATACCTGTAATAGCGGGATTGGGTCTCAACTTCGGAATAGTCATCGGGGCAATGGCGGGACAATTCGCAATAATTATAGTAACCCACTTAAAAATTGCCGGCTTTTCCGGTTTCCTGATGTGTATGCTGCTGGCAACTCCGATAGCAATTATTTTCGGGCTTTTAACCGCCATGCTTCTCAACAGAACCAAGGGCCAGGAAATGATTTCGAGTATGATTGCAGGGTTCTTTGCAAACGGAGTATATCAGTTTATACTCCTGTTTCTGGTTGGTACATTAATACCCCTTAAAAATCCGGACCTTGTATTAAGCAGAGGCATAGGAATAAGAAATACCATTGACCTGACAACCGAAATGGGACTCAAGTATTCCCTTGATAATGTTTTTCAGTATCCGCTGTTTTATGTCCTGGCGGGAGTCGGTGCAGTAGCAGTAATAGCTGTCTGCATAGATTATGTTTTGAAAAAGAAACATTTGGCAGAGGACATCGACAATTTTAAATATATAACCCGCCTGTTAACAGCGGGGGCAATCCTTGCAGTGAGTGTCTGGTTAATAGCAACTGACTCAATGCTAATGAGCGTTAACCTTCCTATTGCCACCACTATACTGATAGCGATGTTGTGGCTGTTTAATGTCTTAATTATGAAAACCAAATTGGGACAGGATTTCAGAACGGTCGGGCATAATATGGAGATTGCAAAGATTTCAGGGATAAATGTTGACAAATCAAGGACAATTGCCATGGTCATATCCACGCTGTTTGCCGCATGGGGCCAGATAATTTTCCTGCAAAACATAGGGACCCTGTCAACTTACGGCAGCCATGTTCAGATAGCTACATTCTCCATTGCTGCCATACTCCTTGGAGGAGCATCTGTTACCAAGGCGACCAGCGGACAGGCAATCCTGGGTGTAATTTTGTTCCACACACTGTTTATAGTATCGCCTAAGGCTGGGAACAATCTTTTCGGAGACGCTCAGATAGGAGAGTTTTTCAGAGCATTTGTATCATATGGTGTTATCGGTGTGGCGCTGGGGCTTCATGCCTGGAACAAAAGAGTCCAAGCAGCCAGAAGGCATTTGGACATTTAAATGCCACAGGGGACGGGTCCCAACCGTTAACCCGGGGTGGCGTGCCATATGCGTTTATATCAGGGAGTATACGGAGTATCCGTTTACTCCCTGATACTTTTTTGGCCGGCCATGGGTAATAATCATGTCATATTGTGTTCCATATGGTATAATTCAATTAGATTATGGGGATACACTTATTTTTGTGAGGTGGCAATATGAAATTTGGCAAAAGAAATATCCCAACCCTTGTTTTTTTTGCGGCTGTTATCATAGCCTTTGGATTTATACACACTAATACAGCCAGACAGGCTTACAGTCCCCAGCAGACAGAACCGCATGTCTCCGATGTTCATATGGAGCAGCCTGCGGCAGACCTTAACAGTATGAGAATCCCTGTGAAAGTAAAGGGCGTCTACCTTACCGGGTATACCGCCGGAGGGCAGAGGCTTTATCAGCTGCTTGACCTTGTCAATAAAACGGAATTAAACTCGATGGTTATAGATGTGAAAAACGATTCCGGAATTGTGACCTACAAATCAAGGAATGAAATGGCCGGATTTGTCGGAGCCAACAAGATTATTCAGATTAAAGACATAGAAAAACGAATAGCCGAGCTTAAGAAGAACAATGTATATACTATCGCCAGAATTGTTGCATTTAAGGATAACCTGGCTGCCAGCATGCGGCCCGACCTTGCTATTAAATCCACTTTGGGAGCGGTATGGAGGGACAATGCGGGAAATGCTTGGCTAAATCCGTACAACCGTGAAAGTTGGAAGTACGTTCTAGATATTGCAGAGGAAGCCGTAGGATACGGTTTTGACGAAATACAGTTTGACTATGTCAGGTTCCCTACCGATGGCAACAGAAAGCTTATAGACTATGGAGAGGCCGGTGAGAAGGAGACAATGTCCGGCGCCATAGCCGCTTTCCTTGAACACACTACCAGAAGACTGAACGATATGGGAGCTTTCGTATCCGCCGATGTGTTTGGCCAGGTCACCACCAATCAGGACGACATGGGATTGGGACAGCAATTGGAGGACCTGGCAGTCAGCACCAATATTCTAAGCCCTATGGTATATCCGTCCCATTATTATCCCGGTGTCTACGGCGTAAGCTATCCCGACTTTGAGCCGTATAAGATTGTGTATACAAGCATGAGCACAGCCTATAAAAGGATAGAGGAGTTGAACAATAACCGGGAAAAGGCGGTTCTACGGCCCTGGCTGCAGGATTTTACCGCCAGCTATTTAAGGCAGGGGTACCAGGTCTACGGATCCAAACAGGTAAGGGAACAGATACAGGCAACCTATGATTCGGGAGTGGAGCAGTGGCTTTTATGGAATGCCGGAAATTATTATACAGAAGGAGCACTGCTTAAGGAATAGAAGAGCGAAAAAACCTCCGTTTTTAAATATTATTTTTTACTGTGGACAAAATAATGTTAAAACTAAAAGCGGGAGGGATAAAACCGGGGATGAGTCGTGACAGCGTATTCAAAAGGATTATTTCTATTATCAGAAAGGACGTCAGGAATAATAAGTCGGAGTTCGCGGAAGAGAGCAGGCCTGGGCAGTCTATGGAAGCCGTACAGCAGACACAGCAAACCGGTGCGGCAGATACCGGTCAGGCAGACCAGGACATTTACAGTAAGCAGGAAAGGATGGAAGAAACAGAATAGGGAGGAAAGCTCCCTATTTTTTTATCTTATAAAAACGACCGATACAGATATATTGACAATTGACACGGAAATACCTTGGTGATACAATATGTTGTACCGGTATTTATTATATATACTATATATAGCATGGGGGTGTACATATGCAACTATCAGAGAATGCTCTCAAGGTTCTGGAAAGAAGATATCTCACAAAGAATGAAAAAGGGGAGGCAGTCGAAACCCCGCAGGAGATGTTCCGGCGGGTAGCCCGGACAATAGCATCGGCCCAAGCCGGCTATGACACTAAAACGGGCGCAGAAGAACTGGAAAATACCTTTTACCGGCTTTTGTCCGGTCTGGAGTTTATACCAAATTCTCCAACCCTTATGAACGCAGGGAAGGATTTAGGACAGCTCTCTGCCTGCTTTGTACTGCCGGTGGAGGATTCCATGGAAGGGATATTTGATGCCATAAAGCAGGCAGCTATAATCCATAAAAGCGGCGGAGGGACAGGATTTAGCTTTTCACGGCTCCGTCCCGGCGGTGCAACTGTCAATTCTACCGGCGGCGTAGCTTCCGGACCCATAAGCTTTATGAAGGTCTTTAACGCAGCCACAGAGGCTGTTAAGCAGGGGGGGGTGCGCAGGGGAGCCAATATGGGCATCCTGAGAGTGGATCATCCGGATATAATAGAGTTCATTAAATGCAAGGGGAATAGTAAAGATATTACCAACTTCAACATATCGATAGCAGTAACCGAGGATTTTATGAGGGCTGTGGAAGCGGAACAGGAATACCCCCTGGTGAGCCCCCATGACAAAAAGGTGGTAGAATACATAAACGCAAGGGAGATATTTGAGCTTATCGTTGAAATGGCGTGGAAAAACGGCGAGCCGGGGATTATCTTTATAGACAGAATGAACGCGGACAATGTATTAAAAAGCCGGGGAGAGATAGAGAGCACCAACCCGTGCGGCGAGCAGCCGCTGCTGCCCTACGAATCCTGTAACTTAGGCTCGATAAACCTTGCAAAGATGCTAATACAGGAAGGTGACAAAAGGGTTATCGACTATGAAAAATTAGGGGAAGTTGTGGATGCTGCGGTTTGGTTTCTTGATAATGTCATAGACGTAAACAGGTACCCCCTGGAGCAAATCGAAAAAGCAACCAAGGGGTCGAGGAAGATTGGTCTTGGCGTAATGGGCTTTGCGGACATGCTTATTATGCTGGGGATACCCTATAATTCGGATGAGGCAATACAGGCGGCAGAGGACGTTATGGGCTTTATAAACAGGCGTTCAAAGGAAAAATCGGCAGAACTAGCCTATGTTAAGGGAAAATTTCCGTTTTATGGGGAGAGCACCTATGCCGCCGGGGGCACGGAGATGAGAAATGCAACCACCACAACCATTGCCCCAACCGGCACCATAAGCATAATCGCCGGCGTTTCCAGCGGGATAGAACCGTTGTTTGCCATTTCCTATATCCGAAATGTAATGGACAAGGATCATCTGCCCGAAGTGCACCCAATATTTGAAGAGGTTGCCCGGCGGCGGGGATTTTACAGTACAGAGCTTATGGAAGAGATCGCCCGCAAGGGAACACTAAAGGATATTCAGGGTGTACCGGAGGATGTTAAAAGAATATTTGTAACCGCTCACGACATAAGCCCCGAATGGCACGTGCGGATGCAGGCGGCTTTCCAGAAGAATACCGACAATGCCGTATCCAAAACGGTTAATTTTCCTCACAATGCCCTAAAGGAAGACGTCAGGAAGGTATACATGCTGGCCTATAAACTGGGCTGCAAGGGAGTTACCATATACAGGGACGGAAGCAGGGAGGAGCAGGTATTAAACATAGGTGGGATTCATGGCGGCGCCGGGATGGCAGCCGGTCGGGACAAAGATATCCTTAGTCCCAGGACAAGGCCGGAGATAACCAGAGGAATGACCGAAAAGGTGAAGATAGGCTGCGGCAACCTGTATATAACGGTCAACTACGACGATAACGGCATATGTGAAGTGTTCACAAACCTGGGACGTGCCGGAGGATGTCCCAGCCAGAGTGAAGCCACCAGCCGCCTTGTATCCATTGCCCTAAGGTCAGGTATTGATGTTAGGTCAATAGTAGAGCAGCTTAAGGGTATACGCTGTCATTCAACCATCAGGCAAAAGGTTAACGGGAACGGAATAAAGGTTTTATCCTGTCCTGATGCGATAGGCAAGGCAATCGAAAGGGCCATGAAAATGGACGGAGGGCTTGACATATCAACACAGGATAGCCTGCAAGACTGCGTTAGGCCTGACGGAGGCAGCGGCAGCACGGCGGCGTGCCCGGAATGCGGCGGCATTCTGGAACACGAAAGCGGATGTGTTGTCTGCCGGGGCTGCGGTTATTCAAGATGCGGATGATGCGTTACATATCGGAAATGCACGGCAAAGCTAATGATGTTGTAAAGGAGGCAGGGCGTAAGCCCTGCCTTAAAAAGGTTCATTCGATTTCCACCAGCAGTTTTTCGCTGTTCCAGACTACATCACGGCCAAGGCTCTCGCTGACAAAACGCATCGGGATCATCGTTCTGTCATTGACTAGTTTTGCCGGAACATCCGGTATAATTGTCTCCCCATCCTTTAGAGCATCTGTACTGCCTATGGTAACGGTTATTGTGGTGCTGCCTTTTACGGCGGTTACCGTACTGGTCTGTGCATCCCAGGTTAACTCGGCACCCAATGCTTCAAAAATCTGACGCATAGGTACTAAAACCCTGTCGTTTTCCATTATAGGGGAAACATCAAAATCAAGGAATTCCCCGCCAATTGTGACACCTATTTCTTCGGGGCCCCTTGCTATATAGACGGTTTCTCCGCCAAGAACGGTGCGCAATGCGTTGATGTCTTTAATTTCTTCGGCAGGGCATTTCATATAATCGCGGTCGATGACAACAAAGTCAGCAAGCTTGCCGACTTCTATGGAGCCTTTAATGTCTTCTTCAAAGGCCCCATAAGCGCCCCAAATGGTGTAGGAGCGGAGAGCTTCTTCTCTGGTCATGCATTCTTCCGCATACCAGCCGCCTTCCGGTTCTCCGTCACGATCCATCCGCGTTACCGAAGCATACAGCCCGTGGTAGGGATTGACCAATTCAACAGGGGCATCGGTACCGTTAGGGATAATGGATCCGGAGTCAATGAATTTCCGCCATGCATAACTGCCCTTAATCCTTTCGGGTCCCACACGGTCTTCGGCCATATTCTTGTCGGAGGTTGCATGAACAGCCTGCATTGAAGGAAGCACCCCCAACTGGGCAAAGCGCGGGATATCCTCCAAGGCAACAATCTGTGAATGCTCGATACGATAACGGTTATTTGGGTCCGGCATTTCTTCCAATACCTTCTCATAGATATCCAATGCCTGATGATTGCAGGCATCCCCGATACAGTGGCTGTTTACCTGGAAGCCTGCTTCGCGGGCTTCTTTTACAATAGCATATAATTCTTCATCCGACAGCTTGCCGTTTCCCATGTGTCCGGGGCGGTCGCTGTATTCCTCCAGCATCCAGGCACTGCGTGCACCTAAGGAGCCATCCAGGGATAGCTTGATGCTGCGGATGGTAAGCCGGTTGTCATAAAGGCCAATGCGGGGTCCGATTTCATAGAATTCCCGAAGTCCTTCAATCAGTTCGGCGGGGGTTGGACGGCCTTCGACCCTGGCCATTACATAAAGACGGACTTTTAGGTCACCGGTTTCATATAGCTGTTTCATATGACCAATCGCAGCTTCATTGGAACCCGCATCATGGGCGGAGGTGATCCCGAAGGAGAGCAGTTCCTCCTGAGCCAGTTTCATTGCCTCTAAATATTCTCTTTCACTGAAGTCAGGTATGTGATTACTTATCAAAGGCTGAGCCTGGTCTGTCAGAATTCCGGTTGGTTCGCCCTGTTCATCCCTTAAAATTTCGCCTCCTACAGGGTCAGGCGTATCCTTCGTAATACCACCGATTTCCAGGGCTTTGGAATTTACCCATGTGGCATGGCCGCAAGTTCTGGTGATAACTACAGGGATATCGGGAGCAACGGCATCTAAATCTTCCTTAGTCGGAAAGACAGCAGGGTCCCAGACCTCCTGATTCCATCCCCGTCCCCGAATCCATTCACCGGGTTTTGCAGTCTTGTAGGCCTTCGCAATGGCGTCTAAGATTTCCTGCTTCGGTTTCCAGAAAGTATCTATCTGCAAAAGCCGGGTTCCCACACCTGAATAGTGAAGGTGGGAATCAATCAGCCCGGGAAGCACTGTTTTTCCGTTAATATTAATGACTTTTGTTGCTTCTCCGATATAATCATTAGCATCCTGGTCAGAGCCGACAAAGACAAACCGGCCGTCTTTAATGGCTGCCGCTGATGCAACGGTAAAATCCTCATCCACCGTATAGATATTTCCGTTCAAATAAACGGTGTCTGCTTCTATTTGTTCTCCCGCGAACGATAAAGGAGCAAATAATGATACAAGCAGCGCAGCAAAAACATACATAGCAACCAGTCGTTTAATTTTCCTAAGCATCTAATACCCCCTTAAAATATTAATGATAATCAATGATATGCGCAGAGTGTTTTTAATCCCTCCTCCCGTTAAACATTTTTCATACAAAACATCCCGGTATTATTACGCTTCATACTTATAAATATGAGAATGGTTGTACAAATATTTCTTTAATTGCGTGAACGGTGAGCGGTCATTGTAAATGCAACCTTTGACAGAGTAAATGTGGCGCAGTGGCA
>CAZVBE010000013.1:0-56371 GCA_964625335.1 uncultured Clostridium sp.
ACAGCGCGCCCGTCGGGCAGTTGGATACGCAGTTGCCGCAGGATACGCATTCGGATGCATCTAAGTCTATTTCAAAGGGTGGTGTGATATGGGTGGCAAAACCCCTGTCCGAACGGCCTATAGCGCTTGTGCACTGTAGTTCATTACAAATCCTCACACATTTACCGCACACTATGCACTTGTTCTGGTCACTGATATAGAACTTGTTGCTCTCATCAACTTCGTATTTCTTTTTTTGGCCTGAAAAAAGCTGAATATCCTCATCGGTTATACCGTACCTGTAGCTGTAATCCTGAAGCTTGCAGTTCCCTGCCTTTTCACAGGTTAAGCAGTTATAGGGATGGTTAGCCCACATCAGCCTTAAAATCTCTTTTCTTGCTTCCACTACGCTGGGACTTTCCGTATATACCACCATGCCCTCCCCCGCAGGAGTTGCGCAGGATGTTACGAGGCTTCTTGCCTTCTCAACCTCAACCACACATATTCTACATGCACCATCGGGCTTCAGCCGGGGGTCATGGCACAGAGTAGGCACATCAATACCCAGACTGATGGCAGCATTCAGTATCGTAGTACCCTCGGGTACCTGGACCTGGGTGCCATCAATAGTAAGATTTATCATCTTCATACCGTTTACTCCTTTCCTTGGCAAAATTAATACTCAATATGGTTATGTGCTTCCTGACCGTGTGAAACAGTAAACTATACTTACGGACAACTGCACCTTTGTTAAATATAATCAGTTTTTTTGCCCAACTGCGTTATCTCCTGGTTATGGCACCAAAGGGACATTTCTCCTGGCAGGTACCGCATTTGATACACTTATCCTGGTCTATAACGTATGGTGTCTTTGCTTTGCCTGAAATACAATTGGCAGGACAGTTCTTGGCGCAAATACCACAGCCTTTGCATTTATCTTCATCAATCACATACTGCAACAGAGCTGTGCATACACCTGCCGGACACTTTTTGTCAATTATATGCGCCTCATATTCATGCCTGAAATATCTGAGGGTTGACAATATCGGATTAGGTGAAGTCTGTCCGAGGGCGCACAAAGCCGAGGCCTTGATATTTTTAGCCAGGCTTTCCAGTTTGTCAATATCACCCTCTTCGCCCTTACCCTCTGTTATCTTTTCAAGTATTTCCAGCATTCTCCTTGTACCTTCACGGCAGGGCGTGCACTTGCCGCAGGATTCGTCACAGGTAAAGTCGAGGAAAAATCTGGCTATATCAACCATGCAGTTATCCTCGTCCATTACTATCATACCGCCCGAGCCCATCATGGAGCCTATTTGAACCAAAGTATCATATTCTATGGGAGTGTCTATAAGCTCTGCCGGTATACACCCGCCGGAGGGCCCTCCCGTCTGTACCGCCTTAAAAGCTTTACCGTTTGGGCAACCGCCGCCTATCTCGTATATTACATCCCTGACGGTCGTTCCCATGGGTATTTCCACAAGCCCGGTATTGTTTATTTTGCCACCCAGTGCAAATACCTTGGTACCTTTACTTCTTTCGGTACCTATACTTCCAAACCAGTCTCCGCCCTTTATAATTATCTGGCAAATATTCGCGTAGGTCTCAACGTTGTTGAGTATTGTGGGTTTTTGCCACAGACCCTTAACTGCCGGGAAAGGAGGTCTAGGTCTCGGTTCTCCTCTTTTGCCCTCAATCGAGTTTAGCAGGGCTGTCTCTTCACCACACACAAAGGCTCCTGCGCCAATCTTCAAATCTATGTCAAAGCTAAACCCGGTTCCCAGAATATTTTCTCCGAGCAGTCCGTACTCCCTTGCCTGATTTATGGCTATCTGAAGCCTCTTCACCGCTATCGGATATTCCGCCCTGACATAAATATAACCCTGATCCGAACCTATGGCATAACCTGCTATTGCCATAGCCTCCAGCACAGAGTGGGGATCCCCCTCCAGTACACTCCTGTCCATGAATGCACCCGGGTCACCCTCGTCGGCATTACAGCATACATATTTCTTGTCATCCTTCGAATTATATGCAAACTGCCACTTCATACCGGTGGGGAAACCGGCGCCGCCTCTTCCCCTTAAGCCAGATTTCTTTACTTCTTCTATTACCTTTTCAGGAGTCATCTCGGTGAGAACTTTCTGGATAGCTTTGTAGCCGTCCATAGCTATATACTCATCGATGTTTTCCGGGTCTATTACTCCACAATTCCTAAGAGCAACCCGCATCTGTTTTTTATAAAAATCCACCTGGTTTAATGATTTTATATTATCCTTTTCAAGGGTTTCTTCGTAAAGAAGCCGCTTTACTATTCTGCCCTTTACAAGGTGTTCCTTGACTATTTCCTCTACGTCCTTTTCATCAACCCTGCTGTAGAAGGCCCCCTCGGGATATATTATTACAATCGGGCCCACTTCACACAGTCCGAAACACCCCGTTCTGACCACCTTCACTTCCCGTTCAAGCCCTTCTTCCTTTATCAGCCTTTCAAATGCTTTAGCTACATTATCCGACCGTGAGGAAGTACAGCCTGTACCTGCGCAAATCAGCACATGGGAACGAAATATTTCCATTGTTTTTCCTCCTATACATTTAAGATACTATTTATCTATTTATCTATTTATCTATGCTGCCTATTGTATATTCCGTAACAGCTTTTCCGTTTACTACGTGCTCTGCCACAATCTTTCCGACCTTTTCCGGTGTCATCCTTACATAGGTCACCTTTTCTTCCCCGGGCCTGTAAACTTCAACAATAGGCTCGTATTCGCATACTCCTATGCAGCCTGTCTGGGATACTAATACGTCCTGTAATTTCCTTTTATTAACCTCTTCCACAAAGGATAGAAGTACCGGTCTTGCCCCGGCAGCTATTCCGCATGTAGCCATACCTACAACAACCCTTGTGCCCTGCCTCTCCTTACGAATGCTTATCTTCTCCAGCGTCCTATTTCTTATTTCCTCCAATTCCTGTATTGTTTTCACTGTTTACACCCCCATTATTTTTGATTTAAACATCTATAAAACTATTCTTTTCAGCAAACCTGTTTACCGGTTTACATCAGCAACCGACGATTTAACGGTACTTATCAAGTATGTCCGGGATTTTGTCGGCCGTTAACCTTCCGTAAACGCTGTCGTCTATTATCATTACCGGTGCCAGTCCGCATGCACCCAGGCACCTGGTAGCCTCCAGCGTAAACTTCAAATCCCCGGTTGTCTCGCCGACATCAATATTCAGTTCTTTCTTCAGCCTGTCTAGGA
Organism: uncultured Clostridium sp.; assembly: GCA_964625335.1. Lineage (GTDB taxonomy): Bacteria > Bacillota > Clostridia > Ch29 > Ch29 > CAZGUG01. The sequence continues at coordinate 3,247 of CAZVBE010000013.1, forward strand.
TGACTTTCGCTCCCTTAACATAGCAGGCCGTACCCATACACATGCCTATGGTGTGCTCTCCTCTGGGCTCCAGTGTAAACTGTGCATAAAAGGTTGCGACTCCGTAAATCTCCTGCAGAGATACATTCATACCTTCGGCAATGAATTTTTGAACCTCAAGAGGCAGATACCCGAATATCTCCTGAGCTTTTTGCAGCACGGGTATAAGTGAACCTTTCTTTTCCCGGTACTCGTCAATTATCTCCTGAAGCGCCTGAAAATTTTCCGGTATATCCACTGGATCCCGAATTTCTTTTACTGCCATTGGTTTCCCTCCTATACTTCATATGTTTGTTATTTATCTATCAATTCTAATTATATTCTAACATAAAATTTTTAAAAAAAATAGATATATTCAAAAAAATGAGTATATACGGTCATTTTTTTGGTAATACTATATAATTTATTAAATAACAACAGAACTATTCATGGCCTTTTATTTATCAGCATTGAAATATATGAAAAATAAAACCGGCTGCCAGGATTTAATTATGTCTGTCCTGTCTGTATTCGTTTGTTATATATCTATCAATACTATTTTAACACAATAGTTTTGTGGTACATACTGTTATTTGTTAATATTTATTTTCCAAAAGAAAAAAACACGTTAAACGTGTTTATGAAATAATGCAGTTTTTCTATGAATATCCTAAATGTCAGATGTTGTCCCCAAATCCGGAATCCCCTCTTTCAGATAGTCGCTTAACCAGCCGGTAATCTCAGGGTTATTGAAAGAAAGCCCCTGCAGCACCCCCCTTAATTCTCTGGTATCTAGAACAAATTGCTTATCGTCAAAGAAATGATAGTATATAAAATCTCTTTCGGGGTTTAGTATAACCAGGCTGAAAATAGTCTCAGAAATATTTCCCAGTGGAGGCCGGTCAATATTATCATACTCAAAGCTGGCGTTTATCTCTGTACCTTCCTCCGGCTTCGACCATATGGAAAACTCTCCGCCGCACCTTTCACAGGATGCCTTCAGCAACGGAAGCCCAAGCCCTACCTTCCTTGTTTTCCTTGAGGTATAAAAGGGGTCAGCCGCCTTCTTCGCAGTCTCTTCCTCCATACCATGTCCGTTATCCTTAATTTGTACCTTCAATACATTGTTCTTTACATCTACTGTAACTGAAATTTCAATCAGGCTTGCACCTGCTTCCAGTGAATTGTTTGCAATATCAAGAATGTGCAGTGATATGTCCCTCATTATCATTCTCCCTTCGTTTAGGAAGTGTAAAGCTGCGTGTCCCCATTCTTTTAGAGCTGTTCTATTATTCCGGAAACGCTTGTATCCGGGACCTCCATAAAGAATTCCCGCTCCAGAATATCTTCAAGCCGGTGGGCATCCGAAGAATGTATTATTCTATATTTCGTTAACAGACTGTGCTGTATGAGCAGCTGCCGGACATCCTTATTTCTGCTGACTTCAACGCTTTTTATATCCAGATCCGGCGGTATAAAGCCAAGGTTTGATATGATGCTGTTCGTTTTTTTGTCCACATGGGCCGGCACCACTCTTCCTCCCCGCTCATTAACCAGGGTGACTATCTGTTCCACCGAAAGGCGGACTGACCCTATGAGCAGCCTGCTATTATGTCCCGTCAGCCTGTCGGATTCATCCATTATAAGCTGCCTGCCAAAAAAATCCGGCCTATTCTCTCCGTCCAAATTTTGATATATCCTTTGCTGAAAGTCCAGTAGCCGCTCAAGATATGCAAAGTAACACAGCAGGTGCACCTCTTCCCTGGACTGCACTTCCATACCGGGTATCACAACTATTCCCTTTTTAAGACCAAGCTTTATTACTGCCTCCACGTTTTCCGAAGAATTGTGGTCGGTTACAGCAATAGCATCGAGCCCCTTCAAACTGGCCATATTTACTATGTTATTAGGTGTCATACTATTGTCACCGCAGGGGGAGAGGGCTGAATGTATGTGCAAATCCAGCGCAATATTCATGGTCTGTTAAATACCGAGACCATGAAGCTTACAGCAAAGGGTATACACGTCCTGGTCTGCGGACAATATTGGTATTCCTTCCCGGTCAGCCTTCTCCAGGGTATCGCTGTCAACCTGCACACCGCCGGTAACAATTATACACGCCAGTTCGAGCAGGCAGGCAACGGCAACAATATTCGAATGCGCCTGAATAGTAAGCCAAACATTTCCCTTTGCAGCGTTGGCCATAATATAGCTCAACAAATCACCTGCAAAGGCCCCGTTAACTTCTTTGTCCATACCATTTGCCCCTGCAACCGGCTCAAGTTTGAGACTGTGACACAGCTGCCTTACATCCATTAATAACTACCCCCTATCTATCTTGTTCATCTTCTCCCTCATCCTGAAAACACAATCTGCTTCACTGCCCCGGCCGTTTACTATGTCCTCCGCCAAAGCCCTGCAAGTCGGCGCTCCGCAGGAACCACAGTCGATACCCGGCAGCTTCTTTAATATTTCCTCCACTTTTTCCATCTTTTGTATGGCCTTCTTGATATCCGGATCAAGGCTTACCTGCTTTTTGGGTTTAACCTCCTCGGTCCAGTTAAGAAGTCCCGTATCAATGAGCCCTTCAACCTCGGATTTGCTTATCAGCCCGTGGGAAGGAACAGTCTCGGAAAGATGCTTAACCCTGGCCTTTGCTACAAAAGCGTTTTCCACCAAAAGCGGTCCGCCAACGCATCCCCCGGTACAGGCATAGGCTTCGAGAAAATCCATTCCCCTCAGCTTACCCAGCTCAAGCTCTTCAAAAATATTTATCACATTTTCTATTCCGTCAACGGCCAGGTAGTTTTTGGACCCAATCGAGTAACTTTGCCCGCCTATCCTGTCCCATCTAAGTCCCCGGCCGGAAAAACCATAGCCCTCCACCGTCTCAATATCCCGAAGTTCTTTTAAGTTTTTGCACAGATTGCCATATATCTTCCTTATGGATATTGCCCCGTCGGTATAGGGATAGCTAATGCCTATGGGCGCCCTTATGCCGGTCACCCTAGCCGGGCAGGGCGTCAAATAGAAAACCCCTATGTCCCCCATCCTGAAATTTTTCCTCTTGACGATATCTGTCTTAATTAACCTTGAGGCAATTTCCAACGGGGATACCAGTGGAAGCACATTGTCCAACAGGTCCGGATATCTCAGCTGTATCAGCCTTATAATTACCGGGCAGTCGCTGTATATCGCCGGTCTGGCTGTGTTGTTCTGTTCCAGGTAATGCTTAATTACTGCAGACATAATATCATTATAGGAGGAGATATCATATGCTTGGTCAAAGCCAAGCATCTCAACCGCCTTCATAATTTTCCCCAGTCCCGTGCCTGGATCAAACTGACTATGAACCACCGGAGGTACAAGGGCTATTCTGTATTTATATCTGTTAATGCCCTCCAGGTCGTCTGTCACAGCCTTCTGCGCATGATAGGGGCACACCCTGATGCATTCGCCGCAGTCTATGCATTTTTCGCCGAAGATGCTTGCCTTTGTATTCCTCACCCTTATAGCTTCTGTCGGGCACCTCTTGATACAGTGGGTGCATCCCTTGCAACTGGACTCCGACAATACCACCGAATGAAAATAATTGCCCATTTTACCACCCTCTTAATAATCTATATAAAAGATCATGGTAACCGTGGTGCCTTCGCCTCCCTTGGAATCTATCAGAAACCCATCACTGCACCGTTTCATATTTGGAAGTCCCATCCCCGCACCAAAGCCCATCTCCCGCACATGATCCGAAGCGGTTGAATAGCCTTTCTGCATTGCCTTGTCAATATCGGGGATGCCCGGTCCACAGTCCTTTGCTATTATTTCGATCTTTGTAGTCCAAATATTTACAATAATCTCTCCGCCCGACGAATGAATTATAATATTCATCTCTGCTTCATAGGTTGCTACCGCTGCCCGTCTTGTTATATCCGAAGGAATGCCCAGCTTTTTCAACACCTTTTTTGTATTGCTTGAAGCGTCCCCTGCCTTTGCAAAGTCCTCCGGATAAACCCTGTAATTGAGTTTTACCATATCCTGTGTGCTCATTTTACAACTCCCAGTTCATCTATTCCCTTAAGCCCTGCATTATACAGGATTCCGCTTGTGGTATATAAAGTATAGGGCGTCCACATAATCGTTATTCCATTTTCTTCTGCCAATTCCAGGGAAGCGGCATCCGGCCTTTTACCTCTGACATATATGATTGCTGCGATATCCATCATTTCAGCGGTTCTAACCACCTGCGGGTTTGTTAAGCCTGTAAGAAGCACTGTTCTTTCGTTGACGAAGGCCAATACATCACTCATAAGGTCCGCTCCGAAGGCAAACTCCACCTCCCGGTCCATTCTGGACTTCCCTGCTATTACTTCAGCATCAAGGATTCCTCTTATCTCATATAAATACATGTTAACCTCCTATATAATCAGGCTTATTCTTTCCAAAAAACCAGTATAACAATTGACCAGTTCCATGGATATCTGACCCGGTATATTCGTTTGATGATTGTATTCCGAATAGCTCCCAAGCATTGCGGCATAAAGTGCCGACGCTTCCTCCCTGTATTTTTCCATCGACGGAGGCCAATTGGTCTGGGAAATCTGACTGTCAAACTGTCGAATACGGTTTTCCTGTTCCCGCACAATACTGCTTATGTTTTTTCCGCTCACATCTTCATCCGTTATATCGACAAGCATACTCATGCATTCCTTAAGCTGTTCAATGAGCAGGTCGGCTTCTTCAGAGGAGGAATCGGAAAAGTTTATATCCACCGAAGGATATTTTATTTGCGAAACATGCGCATCCCTGTAATGCTCTTTTACCTTCTCGAGCCGGGCCGCAGCCGCATCCCCCGAAAATGAATACAGCGTATACACCTTGCTCATACCCTCCGTGTCCACCGATGCTGCCATTCCCCTGTCGTTCAACTCTTCTGCCAGCCCGAGCGCATTTTCCTGGCTGGAAAAGGCACCTACCTGAATACGGAATAGCTCAAAACCTTCTACGTTATATACCCGCTGGTACGCATTCACCGCCTGGCTTTCCTCTTCGGAAGTATGCGCTGACGGGTTTTCCGGATTGGGGGCATTTTCCCGGCCGGTCTGTTCTGACGAAACCCCGGGTGCGTCTTCCTGCTGCTCTGTCAGATAGGGGATAATAATAGCTTTCGATACTCCATAGCCAATCGTTATCCCCACAAGAGGTATTAGTATAAACAACAGCAAAAGCATTCCGGCCCTATTGGTTTTTTGAGACCTTTCCTTTCTTTTTTTTCTCATGTATATCACCGCTTTTTCTAGTTATCCTAGTCTTATTATAGCATAGGGAACCTAAGTTACCTATAGACAAATATCAAATTGTGCCGCAAACAGACAAACAACAAAAGCAAAGGCGCCGGAATACACCGGCACCTTTGCTATGTCTGTTTAATTGGCTGGTTATCGGATAGCAATTGGTTACTTTACCACTTAGTTCCGCCTGCGAAGAATATTATTATTATTATCAACAGTAAAAAAGTTACGCCAAATCCACCGCCGCCAAACAAGCCTTTATCTTCCACTGCCTTTCACCTCCATATCTTACTGCAATATATGCTATGCTTTTAGGCGGTTTTTTGTGAATAGGAATCTTAACTTAAATTTCTACTTTTTCGAGGATTTGGCTCTCTCTGGCAGCGGCCCTTTCCCTTAATTCCCTGATTTGGACTTGCATTCTTTCCCTGTATTCATTATCCTTTATTGATTTGAGGTTTATCTCGACGTTGTATAAAGCCGACAATATCGCAGTCCTTGCCATCATCGCCGCAACAGCCCCATCGGTAACCGCCTGGCTGTTCCCCTTTTCTACCGCAGTCTCAATCATATCCATAGCCGCCAGGGCTTTATCCGCAACCGCCATGGGTATCTCGGCCGCCTCCTTCAAGCCCTGCTGTATTGCCTCACTGCGCACAGCCTTTTCCTGCGGGCTGGATTTTGGCATTCGGTATGCTTCAATAACCCCGTTAAAAACGTGTGCGTCCGCTTCCATTTGCTCCATGAAGAAATTTATAAGCCCCGGGCTTTTGTCTATTAAGCCTTTCATCTGGCCGCGTACTTCAACATACTTTTGGTTATTAACCGTAAGGGATGCAACCATGGATACAAGGGCACAGGCAACGGCTCCGCATAGAGCCGCAATGCTGCCACCCCCAGGGGCCGGGTCATCCGAAGCGGTTCGGGCCAAAAATTCTTTAATGCTTTTATCTGCCAACACAATTTATCCCTCCCTTTCCTTAATCCTCCCACAACAGCCTGTGCTCGAGTATCTGTTCCTCCGAGAAGCTCTCCAAGCCGAGATAGTATGCCGCAACATCGGTGAGCGCCTGCATAGGCAGAATACCGACAAGCTCACTTCCCGTCACCGTTACTCCATATCTTCTGGCTTCCATTTTTATCATCTCATAGGATTGATAAAGGGAAGTCTTAGTATAGTCGGTCATATTCATGGATACCTGAACCATTCCCTTCTCCCTGAGATCGACACCTATTGCCTTGCAGAACTTAAGTCCCCCTCCCGAGTTACGTATCCTTTTGGCTATGGCAGCTGCTATTTCAAGCTTATTGGTGGCCAGATTAACGTTAAAGGCAACCAGGGGCATCCGCGCGCCTATCGCCGTAACGCCGGCTGTTTTATGTACTTCCGGAGGGCCGTAGTCCGGTTTCCATTCAGGAAGCCTTATCTTTTTGAAAAAGCCCTCAAACTGGCCCTTTCTGATATCTGCGAGGTTTTGCCTTTCGGGTGCTGTCGCCGCATTTTCATACAGGTATACCGGCAGATTAAACCTCCCGGCCGCTTCCCGGGCCACTTGCCTGGACAGGTCTACCGCTTCTTCCATGGTCACATTCTTAATCGGTATAAATGGTATTACGTCAACAGCGCCCATTCTTGGGTGTTCACCCCTGTGGCGGTTCATATCAATCTCCCGGACGGCAACCGCCATTGCATCCAGCAGCGATTCTTTCAAGCTCTCCGGATCTCCTATAAGCGTAACCACAAGCCTGTTATGGTCTTTGTCCGCCGAATAGTCCATAAGCTTAACCCCCTCCACCCGCCGGAAGGGACCGACTATTTTTTCTATCATATCTCTGTCTTTACCTTCGCTGAAGTTGGGCACACATTCCAGTATTTTATCCTTCACAGACCTCATCTCCTTCAACTCATATACTCTCTGTCAACCAGGCCCTTCAACAAATCTTCATCGGGAATAAAGGGTATGGTGATATGGTCGGTTCCCTTCTTCATTCCGTTGTATTCTATACAGGTTTCAATTGAGTTTTCATTCCTTGCCCACGCCCGCCTTGCTACACCGCCCATCACATCCCAGGGGATTGCACTTTCTATGATACCGTCAACCCTTTCGCTCCCATCCAGTACCAGGCCAAAGCCGCCGTTTATCGCTTTGCCGATACCAACTCCGCCGCCATTGTGCAGTGCAATAAGGCTCATACCCCTGGCTGCGTTTCCGGCAAAACACTGGGTTGCCATATCCGCCATTATATTGCTGCCGTCCTTTATGTTGGAGGTCTCCCTAAAGGGCGAATCGGTACCTCCGGTATCGTGATGGTCCCTGCCAAGCATTACCGGGCCTATTTCGCCGTTCCTTACCATCTCGTTAAACCTAAGGGCGATTTTGGTCCTGCCCATTGCATCCTGGTAAAGGATTCTCGCCTTTGTTCCCACCACCAGTTTATTTTTACGGGCATCCCTTATCCATACATAATTGTCCCTGTCCTGGAACCGCCTGTCAGGGTCTATGCACTCCATGGCAGCCCGGTCGGTTTTTTGCAGGTCTTCTTCCTTTCCGCTTAAGCATACCCACCTGAAGGGCCCGTATCCATAATCAAACAGTACCGGACCCATAATATCCTCCACATAGGAGGGAAATATAAAACCGTCATTGGGGTTTTGTCCGTTTTTGCATATTTCCTTTACGCCGGCATCATATATGGCCTTCATAAAGCTGTTACCATAATCAAAGAAGTATACGCCCCGATCCACAAGGGTTTTTATCAGCTCGAAATGCCGTTTAAGCGATTTGTCCACCATATTCTTAAACTTTGCCTTGTCGGTGGCCAGAAGTTTGGTCCGTTCCCGGTGGGTGAGCCCCTGGGGACAGTACCCCCCGTCGTATGCGGCATGACATGATGTCTGGTCTGACAAAAGGTCTATATGGATATTATTATCTGCTGCGTATTCAAGCAAATCCACAATATTGCCGTGGAAGGCTATAGCGATGTCCTCTTTCCTGCCTTGATACTCACCTGCAAGCCCGAAGGCATCCCCCGGGCTTTCCGCCACCTCGTCAACCCAGCCCTGGTCATGCCTTGTCTTTATTCTTGAGGCATCCACCTCAGCTATAATGCCCACACCGCCTGCAATTCTTACCGCCTTGCCCTGCGCCCCGCTCATACCTCCTAAACCAGAAGTTACATACAAACGCCCCTTAAGGTCGCTGTCGGCTTGAATGCCCAGCTTATCCCTGCCTGCATTTAGTATCGTCGAATAGGTGCCGTGAACTATGCCCTGGGGTCCTATGTACATCCACCCACCGGCGGTCATCTGTCCGTAGTTTGCCACCCCGAGGGCCATAGCCCTGTTCCAGTTATCCTGGTCGTCAAACATACCAACCATAAGAGCATTTGTAATTATCACCCTGGGCGCCTGGGGAGAAGAGCTAAACAGCCCCAGCGGATGTCCCGATTCAATGACCAGGGTCTGATGCCGGGTCATTATTTCTAGGTATCTTTTGATAAGATTATACTGCATCCAGTTCTGGCAGACCTGGCCCGTCTCACCGTAGGTAACCAACTCATAGGGATAAAGAGCCACATCAAAATCAAGGTTGTTGTCTATCATTACCTGAAAGGCTTTCCCTTCAATGCATTCGCCTTTGTACCCGTCAATGGGCATGCCTTTAATGGCGCCCCCGGGCCTGAAGCGATAGCCGTATATCCTTCCCCTGGTAAGCAACTCGTTCAAAAACTCCGGGGCTAATCTTTCGTGCCATTTCTCGGGTATATACCGAAGTGCATTTTTTAGTGCCAGTCGTGTATCATCTTTGTTTAGTGTAAAGTCCCTTTTGGGCGCCCTTCTTATACCCTCCTTAAATTCCGGCATTTCAGGCAGCTTTTCAAAAATATCGTCAAGCTTAACCGTCATGGAGCTGGCAATTTCGCTGTTGGCAATCATTCAACACAACCTCCTTAATCCAAATATTGCTATTCCTAACTTTATTATATACAAATTGCAGCCCCAAATAAACTGTCATAATACAATTAAGCAAAACCAAGCCCCAGTCTTGTGTACGAATACCATTGCCATATAAATATAAGAATAACTGCAGTAGTAAGAGATGCGAAAAAAACAGCCAAACAACTTTTGTTCGGCTGCATTCTACATATGATTTTTTTATTAGCGGGTGACGTTAATAAATATGTTCGCCTTTATCCATCACCATAACACCGTCAAACCAGACAGTTGGCTGATTAATGATGCAGTCGTAATGGGTGTCTGACTTGCGCGTACCGCCAATCGAGGCACTCATGCCGAACGCTATGTGAATGGTTCCCCACACCTTTTCGTCTACCAGCGGGTGCCCGATAATCCTGGCACCGGGATTGGTTCCTATGCCGAATTCGGCAATGCCTGTGGCTTCTTTGTCCTTGTCCTCCAGGAATGTCTTTAGTTCGCCGGCGCTGACCCCGCCATCAATACCTGTAATACGTCCATCCTTCATTCGGATTATTATATCGTCCTTTACGGGTCCCAGGTAAGCAACACAACCGTCCACAACAATCTTTCCGGTTCCAGAGTCCTCAATGGGAGCAATATAAGCCTCGCCTGCGGGTAAGTTCCCAAGCGCCCCTTTTTGTGTCAGTATACCGGTATCGGCAAGACCTTCGCGTCCGGCAACAGACAGAGTAATATCGGTGCCTTTCTCCGTGACTACCCTGACCTTATTTGTCCTGGTCATCATACCGGCCAGCTGCTCGCTGACATTTTTTATGAAAGGATAATCAGCATCAAGATAATTTTGGGCTATCTCGGTGGTCATCATAGGCATGGACGCTATCCGTACACCCTTTTCTGTGGCAGCTATCCGGGCCTTAACGTGGGAATAGCTCATTGAAGTAAGCAAAAACTCCACATCGGCTGCGGTCATAGCAGCAGCAACGGGTGCGGGCGGTTCACCCTTGGTTTGTGCAGACGCCTCCACATAAGTGGTATTACATCCAAGCTCCCGTCCCGCAGCCGCAAACCCCAAACCCAGGTCTGAAGTTTTTTCATCGGCAACTATTAACAGTATTTCATCCTGCTTGGTACCCATACAGTCAATAATGAGTTTTTTTGCCGCTTCTACTATATTGCTGTTAACCTGCATTAAACACCCTCCTTATTCTATAGTTTCGACGATTTCCTCGAGGTTGAGCCGGCCCTGACCGGCCATAGCGGTCTTACCAAACACCGCATTAAGTGCCAAATATGCCACACAGCACACTATAATGCCATCCAATGCCGGACTGTAGAAGCTGAAGAACAGTGCCACAATCGAACCGGCAACCCATGCTATTATTCCGTTCCAGTTGAAGCCCTTAACAGGATACCAATTCTCCCTGTTACCCCTGCCTATTATCCAGTAGTCGGCAATCATAACGCCGGCGACTGGCGGCACCAGGCTGGCAAGTACTCCGATGAACGATTGAAGGACGGTGGCAAGGCCTGCTATGGCAATAATGGTACCAAGAGCACCGCAGATCAGCGTGACAACCGGCCGCAGTTCGTCCTTAAACCCGAAAACTTTCATGGCTGCAAGCCCTGCGGTATATGCGTTACCGGTGTTGGTAGTCCATGTGGCAAGTATTAATACCAGCATGCTTATAACGGGCAGCCCCATACTTGCAAACACCGCTGTAATATCATAATTGCCCGCCGAAAGAGCCATTATCGCACCTATTGCAATCATCAGCACGGCTGCCGGCAGCACACCCAGCACTGTCGCTTTGATAGTATCATTGCGGCTCCTGCTGTAACGTGAATAATCGGAGTTTATTACGGTACCGACAGCAAACAGGCCAATCACAGTTGACACCGCCGAGGCCATGGGCATATTGGCTTCGGGCGTATATTGCAAAAGCGTCTCAAATCCCACAATTGCAATAGAACGGGTAGCACCGTATATGCACATTACCAATAATGCAGGTACCGCTATGTAGTTTAGAACTTTCATAAACTTAAACCCATACACTGCGGTGAACAGCATGACCGCACCCCATATAATACAGCTAATCCAAAAGGGAAATGCCACATTCCAATATCCCATCAAGGTATTAAATGCGGTGGCACAGGTTGCTGTCTGTACGCCGAACCATCCAAGCTGGGCAATCAGGATAATAAGACTCATTAGCATGGAAGAACCACGGTCGCCGAATGCTCTGGTGGCACACATGGTATCCGGCAAACCAAGGTCGGTACCCTGTATGCCAGTCAGTACCATAATTATACAGCAAATAGCGAAGCCAAATGCTGCTGCCATTACAATACTGCTTAAGGTCATAACTCCGGAGAAAAGACCTCCCACCATCAGCATGGGAATACAAATCATAGTGCCAATCCAGATAAACGCAATACTGGTCCAACTTTGACGTTCGCTGTCAAGAATCCTGGAAAGAGCTTTTCTTTCCATATTGAAAGTCTTTTTGGTCTCCACAACAGATTCCATGATATTCACCCCTTATTATTTAAAATAATGATACCGGTCCGCAGCCTCCCATTTACCGGCTACGGACCCTTTTCTCCCTATAGTTTTCTGTATGGCAAATTCTCTCCCGTATAGCCAACCCGGGCAAGCAACGGCCTCCATACGTCAAACATAGAAGGATTGAGCCACCATTTATCGTCAACAGCCAGTACTCCCAATGCCACTTCCATATTTAACGAAATATCCGCATTTGTCAGTGGTGCTCCGGTTTTTAGATCATACATGCATATAATGTCCGGTACAGTCATATATGGTATCTTGGCTCCGCCAACGAACTTTGACAGAAGCAGATTCTCATTCTGAAAATCTATCTGCCATGAGGTCAGAGGGTCTTTGAAATCCGAAATGAAAACCTCACCCCGGTCAAAACCTTCTTCCTGTATAGTTTCAAAACCTGTAACAACACCTTTGCATATCACTTTGCCTTCCACGATCTTTCTTTCAAATAGGGCCTCTAATACATTTCCCACGTCACCCTTAGCTATGCATTCTCTGAAAACCCCTCCAATGTCCTTTGCTTTTGTAACGCTATTGGTAACTATCTTGTTTTTAATCTCTTCTTTTTGCAGCATCCAACCTGCCAAACCGGACATCATATCAAACGCCATACATATATGGCGGCCAATTTCTTCTGCCAGTTCAGCATTTCTTGGATCATTTAATTCAATATTTATCTTGTCGTTATCACCGTTTGCCATAGCCAAGGGAGATGTGTCACAGCCATTTACGTGTAACAGCAATGTATTAAGAGCAGGCACCGCCCGCCCTGCGCCATCGGCATCGATAAGGGGAATGTTATTAACCAAAGAAATCAGCATGGGAACAAAAGTATTAAACCCACCCATTTCAACCGCAAGGGAATATTTCAGGTTTTTCGGAGGTGTCATTTTTGCCGCCATTTCCTGCAATGCAACAAATGCATTTGTGGCATATGCCGAAAAATCGGTACGTTGTATAGCGCTTGGTGCGCCCATACCGGCGGTTACCGCCGCGTATTCGCCTTCATTCATGTCTTCGGCCTCGCAAATTATAACCGTAACAGGTCCCGGATGCGCCTCTTTATATTTTGCCAGCAGATCCAAGCCATTTTGCATTGATCCGCCTCCGCCGCCTCCAAGCAGCGTTGCTCCCCAAATCATGTCTATTATTTGCTGTTCATACATTTTAGTATAGGCCATTATTTTCCCTCCTTTTAAAATCTTTAACATAGTCTGTAAATCCGAACTTTGAATGTTTCGGAGATATGATAAACCAGGTTGTGTTAGTGCCAGCACTTGCATATATTGTAGTATCATTTGGTTTATAAGTAATCGTTTTTCAGGCTGAATTTATGCTTATGCTTTTTGTCTTTTTGGACAATAAAAAAACCTCCGCCAGAATTGGAGGCATAGCTTCTATTATGATGTATTATTGATCCAAAACTACCCGGGATTCCTCAAAAGCCTGTCAAGAGCAGTGGCAAGATAAAGGTTGTAAGCTTCGGGCATTTTGGTCACGTCATAGCCCAAGCACTGCTTTATTTTGTTTACACGATACTTTACGGTATTTTTATGTAAAAACATCAGAGAACCGGTCTTTTGTATGTTGTTGTGCGCATCCAGCAGAAATACGGCCAGAGTATCTATAAGATCGATTTTATTGTCTTGTCCACGCAAGGGTTTTAGTGGAGCCAGCATTTGCTCTACGGCATTCTCTCCCTCCTTGATGGTATCCATACATGTACGGGCAAACTGTATTTCATAGGTCCTTACTATCCGGCTGGCTGGATAGATACGACGCACCGTTGAAAAACACCGCTGCAATAACATGTAAGCGTCACGTACATCGGTAGTAGTAGCCAAATGTGTGTACTCTGCCAACGTTACCGATGCCGCCATACCGTTCAGCGATTCAACAAATGTCTCCGCCAGCCCTTCTTCCAACTCGGCGTATTTTGAATAATTCATAAAGGCTATTACATTATCTTCAAAAATATCTATCAATGCCTGTTTGTGATGTTCCTGTAAAAACAACTTAGCTAATATAACGCGGCGGGTATTACGGCTGCGCAATTCTTCAGTTGACAGATTATCCCCGTTCTCCTTTATTATCCACATACTGTTAATGGATTCCACATCTATATGCAATATCCTGGCAATATGTCTCATTTTGTCCGGCTCATCGTTAAGTATTGCACGCAAAAGCTCATCTGCTCCTACATGCCCAAAATCATATTTCCATATACTCACAAAGAGTTCAATTACCTCGGCTGCCTGTTTAAGATTATGCTTTGTAAGTAATCTCGTTTCATCAATTGCAACCAGATGCATATTAGAACCGCGGTCTATCGTGATAGGAACACGGTAAATATTAACGTAGGTATTATTTAGCTGCATTGGTATCATCTGTTGGATTTCGGGCATTTCGATATGCTTAACAAAATCCAGCGCTTCCCGGTAGTTCCATCCCGCGCCCATAGGCCAGGCTGCATATCCTATTGGTTCATACATAAGGTCAACCAAAATCAACGAACAACGCAAACGGTCACTTAACATACGAAGGACCGTGTCTATGGTACGTTGACGCTCCTGCAACTGGGCTATCAGGTCTATCATGCCGCTTACAAAACGGGATTCCTGCATTTGGTCCTTGACTATGGTCTCCAACACCTCGCTGATTACTTCGCTGTATCTAAAATCAATCCGGCCTTGTGGCATGCAAATAAGCGGAAAATCCAGTTCGTCAGCAGTTTGCAGCAGCCTGCTGTCCAATTCGGGTATGAATATTCCGACATAATATATAATCAATCCGACTTCACCCATCTCATGCAAACGTCGTATCAAAGCACACTGTTCCTCTATATCGTCTTTAATGGATATTAAAGCAGAGATGATTAATTCATTGCCTATGAAAAAGCCGTCAACAAGTACGGCCACATGAGCATATTCCAAAACGGAAACTGCTGTGACTATCTTATCAAGACCGTGCTTCCCAGCTACTACTTCGGCCTTACGCAGTGCCGGCAGTTTTAAGCAATCTGCCACTGTAACGCTCATAACTCTCTCCTGCTTTCATTTAGCCTTTGTATTAGCTAACTTAATAAAGAGCGTACGTCTGCGCAACATGAGAAGAATTTTATGATAAGAATAAGCATCGTGAATTGCCCACTGTATATGTTACTTCTATAATAATATTTTTTCAATATTATGTCAATTTGATCTTATCTCAAGCTGTTTGTTTTCCCCCTGATTATTAAATTGATTAAACATCTGAAACAGGGACGTCCCCGGAAGAAACAGGCATGACCATACCATAGCTGGATACTGCCCCGCCATAAACCCATGGTATACCATGTTTGACACATTCATCGTTTATCAGAAACCGGGTCGAAAGGTTATCCGTTCCGTCCAACACGATATGTGCCCCTGATATAAGTCTTTCTATATTTATCAGATTTACATCACTTACTACTCCTTTTATTTCAATCCCGGAGTTAATACGTTTCAGATGAGTTTCGGCCGCTGCTGCCTTGGGAAGTCTTTCGGACGCATCAGATTCGGTAAAAAGCGTCTGCTTCTGCAGGTTGCTCAGTTCTACATAATCCCTGTCCACCATTGTTAGTTTACCAACGCCCGCCCTTGCCAAATTGTTAGCTATAACGGTACCCAATGCTCCACAACCTATGGTTACCGCATGGCTTTGCAGAATTTAGCGCTGGCCTTCCCTGCCGATACTATCAAAGAAAATCTGTCTTGAATATCTCTCCATTACAAACCTCCTTACAGTTCCCGGGTAATATCTTCTATTGCATTAAGAGCGGCATCTATTTCACCGGGGAGGTCATTCCCGTTAATTTTTCTTCCCCGGGAAAGCAAAACCAGTCTCTCAATAAAAAAACCAAGGGCAAAAAACCCTTGGTTTTACTGGTGCCGTGGACTGGACTCGAACCAGCACGAGCGATGGCTCACTACCCCCTCAAGATAGCGTGTCTGCCTATTCCACCACCACGGCTCAAAAATTTTCATTTTGAATTGCAGATAATATTATATAAACTATAGGTCGTTATGTCAATACCTATTGATGCTGCTCCGGAATATACCATTTTTCTATATCAAGGAATATATTATGCTCCCTCGGATCCACATCGCCTCTGATCCTATCTTTAACCAGCAGTGCGGCTTTTTTAAAATAGAGGCTGTTATAGGGCAGTTCCTCGGCTATATATTCCTGCAGGTTGGCACTGGTCTCTTTCCTGTTTTGGTCAGTTGCCCTGAAGTCCTCCTGCAAAAGGCTGTCCATCTCTTCATCGCTGTAGGACACAAAATTGCTGCCGTTTTCTATCCGGTTGGAATGAAAGGCAAAGGAAAGGTCAAGGTAATTGGCCAGGTTCCAGCCCAGTACCACCGCATCAAATTCGTTTTTGTTTACATTGCTAATCAATTCTTCCCAGGTATTTTCAATAAGCTCCACCGCCATACCCAGGACTTGAAGGTCATCCCTTACCATTTGTGCAGCTTCAAATCTTTTGGGATTATCGGAATTTACCAATAGAGTAAAGACCAAATCATGCTTGACACCATTAATCTCCTTTTCCAATAAACCATCGTTATCCCTGTCCGCCCAGCCCGCTTCCGCAAGTATGGCCTTCGCCGTTTCGGTACTATAGTTGTATTGTGACGCTTCTGCCGAGTATATCCATGCGTGGGGCGGTATGGGAGTATCAACTATTTCAGCATGTTTAAGATAAACCTTATCTGCTATTTTATTCCTGTCCACTCCGTACTGGATTGCTTTACGCAGTGCCTTATCCTGAAATATTGGTTCTGTGAAATTAAGGCCCAAAAAATCGTATTTGTTGGTTGTAAAATCCTTGATATAGGCTTTCCCGCTCTCGGTATACCTGTCCCAATCGGGGTATGTAGTTATGGCAATATCTGCCTGGTCGGCTCTAAAGGTAGTAAGCGCCGTACTTTCATCCGCTACAAACTGCATTTCAATTTCCGGGATAAACGGCTCGCCGCCCCACCAATGGGTATTTTGCACAAGACCCAAAAATTTATAAGGTTGATGTTCCTTCAGCTTATAGGGGCCGGTTCCGGTCAGTACAAACTCCGCCTTACCCCCTGCAAGTTCCGTGGGCGATTCATACAGATGGCTGGGCAGCACCGGAAAGGTCATGATATCAAGGGCTCCGTTAAACCATTGGTCAAATACTATGTTTAGCGAATAGTCGCCCAGGGCTTCAAAATAAGTTATCCTGTCAATATTTGTAACATGCAGGCTGTTTACCCCCTCAAGGGCTTTTAAATATTCCAGTGTGAATATTACGTCTCTGGCCGTAACCTGGGTACCGTCATGCCATTTCAGGTTTTCCCTCAGATTAAAAGTATAGGAATTTCCGTTTTCTGACACGCTCCAGTCCTTCGCCAGTACAGGTTTTATTTTAAGGTCCTTATCGTAGTCAACCATTCCTTCGAAGACCAGTTTAAGGAAATGGTGCGCGTCCCGGTCGGTGTTTATTATCGGATTTAATGTCTGTGGCTCGGTTCCGGCAAAGACAATCTTCCCCCCCTTAACAGGGCTTTCCTCGACCACCGGCTGCTCCTCGGAATCTTCTATTTGAGGCTGGCATCCGGTTAAGGCAGCTGTCAGTACCAGGGCCACCAACAATGCCAAAAACCTTTTAGCAGACAACAACATAACTCCCCCCTCTACTTCACACGTTTAAGTTTATCATTATTTATAAGTCCGGGAATTCTGCCTCTCTTTGCAATAGCCTTGCCTTCTACTTGTTTGATATCCATAGTCATATCTATAGGTGATGCTGATGAAATATAGCTTCCCACACCGAAGGCATCCGCTCCGGCCTGGGACAGCATTCTTATTCTTTCAGGGTTCAGCCCGCCGGATACGAATATCTTCACCCAGTCAAAACCCTCCTGGTCCAGTTTTGCCCTTACTTCCCTGATGAGGGCCGGTGTAACACCGCCCCTTTCACTGGGAGTATCCAGCCTGACCCCGCCCAGCCTTTCTTTTAAGTGATGCGCCACCCTCAGGGTTTCCTCCACTTCATCCTTAAAGGTATCCACAAGAATTATCCTGCCGTGTTCATCGGGTGATATCTGGTCATAAACCTTAGCAACCTTCAGGGTATCTCCCGCTACGATAAATGCAGCATGGGGCACGGTTCCGACGGGCTCTTTGCCCATAAGCTTGGCACCCAGTATGCAACTGGCATTGTCCGCCCCTCCTATAAGGGCTGCCCTTTCCATAACCGGCGCCACCGATGGGTGGACATGACGCGACCCGAAACATACAAAGGGCTTGTCCCCACATGCCTGTCTGCACTCATAAGCGGCGGTGGCCCAACCGCTTGTGCTGGCAAGAATGCCGAGTACAACTGTTTCAAAGGCACCAAATTCGCTGTAGGGACCTTCAATCCTTATAACGGTATCCATTGCCTCAAAGCTTTCCCCTTCGTCGATGGACCAGATTTTTATTTTTTTATTCATGAGTATATTAATAGTCTCCTGAATGCCTGCTATTATTCCTGACTTTCTCGGAAATATCTCGGCGGTGACAACCCTGTCCTGAAGCCCGAGATGTCTTAGAATTTCCATTGTCCTTATAAAATACACATCTGTGGTTTTGCCTGACAGTATCTCCTGATGGGTTGCGGAATGCAGCAGCCTGTCCTCCTCCACCTTATAATCCAACACATCCCCAAGGGTTTTTATTTCTTCCCTTTTTTCCATTGTGTACCTTCCTTTCGTTAAAAGTGTTTTACGCAACCTTGCATTAGAGCCCGGATTTATCTGTACAGGTTGCTATAAATCCTGTAGTTGTATATAACCTTTTCCACGTACTCGCGGGTTTCCCGAAAAGGAATATAGTCGAGATTTCGACCGTCTTTGCTGTATCTTTCGTCCGCAAGCCATCTCCTTACATTGCCGCTGCCTCCGTTATACGCAGCAATAACATTTTCCAGGTCATCACCGAATTCCTTCATAAGTATATGTACATACCAACATCCTATCATTATATTGGTTTGGGGTTCAAACAGCCCTTCAGGACTGTAATCTTCTATTTCAAGTACATCGGCAGCCCACGTACCTGTAATGGGGGATATCTGCATAAGCCCCCGGGCGTCCTTGCGGGACCGGGCCTTGTGATAAAACTTGCTCTCTGCCCTTATTATAGCAGTAATAAGATAGGGATCCACCTGGTATTCTTCAGAATATCTGAAAATCAGCTCCCTGTGATAGACGGGAAACAGAGCCTTCATTATCCATGTAGCACTATTTACTATAACAACAATAAGGATCACTGTTATTAGCAGTGTGATTAGAATTCTGCGTTTTCGGCGTGCTGCATCCAAATATAACACTCCTAGAATGTATACTATCCTATTATATTATTTGTTTATGCCTATATGCAATATGTTTATTTTTCTGCCCATAACTCCCGGATTTTGGTTTCCAGGGCTTCTATTGTCCCGGTATTGTCTATAATCACATCTGCAAGCTTAATCTTATCCTCCATCGGCATCTGTGAGCGGATAATGTTCTCAGCCTTTTCCCTTGACATACCATCCCTTGCAACCAGCCTTTGAATCTGGGTTTCCCGGTCCGCCCAAACCAGCCATACACAGTCTACAAGCGTGTCAAGACCCATTTCAATCAAAATAGCAGCGTCTATTACCGGTGTCCTGGTGCTTTTCTCCGCTGCCAGCCTGTCAAGGATTCCCTTCACCCTTTCAATAATGACAGGGTGAACTATTGCATTAAGCTGCTCCAGTTTGGCTTTATCCGCAAAAACTATATCTCCCAGCTTTTTTCTGTTAAGACTTCCGTCCTCCAGTAATACATCCTTTCCGAAATATACGGCAATCATTTCAAGACATGGATTTCCCCTGGCCACCACTTCCCTGGCAATCATATCAACATCAATTATTTCTGCTCCCAGTCTCCCGAGTATACTGCTAACCGTTGACTTTCCTGTTGCTGCTCCTCCGGTAAGTCCTATTTTTCGCAATACCCTTGCCTCCTATTTAGCCTCGTACCAGTTTTGTCCCACCGACATCTTGACCTCCAGCGGAACTTTAAGATTCACCGCATTTTCCATACACTCTCTCAAAAGACCCTTAACAATTTCGAGTTCATCCCTGTGGGTTTCTATTATAAGCTCGTCATGAACCTGCAACACAAGCCGGGACGCCAGGCCTTGGCTCCTGAGCCTTTGATAAACCATATTCATCGCCAGCTTTATAATATCGGCCGCACTTCCCTGTATCGGCGTGTTCATGGCCAGCCTTTCTCCAAAGCTCCTTACATTCCTGTTGCCGGATTTTAATTCAGGCAGGTAGCGTATCCTTCCGAGTATTGTTTTTACCATCCCCTGTTCCTTGCCCTCTCTCACCACCCGGTCCATATATTCCTTTACACCGCAAAAATTTTTAAAATATCTTTCAATATACCCGGCGGCTTTTTTGCGAGAAATATGCAGGTTCTGCGATAATCCGTAGTCGCTTATACCGTATACTATACCAAAATTAACCGCCTTGGCGCTGTCCCGCATAGCCGGAGTGACCTCGGATAACTTCACCCCGAATACCTGGGCCGCGGTCCGGGTATGTATATCCTGCCTCTCCTTAAAGGCATTGATTAGATTACGGTCGCCGGATATATGGGCAAGTACCCTTAGCTCTATCTGGGAATAATCGGCGGATACAAACAGGTATTCTTCACTCCCTGGAACAAAAACCCTTCTTATCTCCCTTCCCAGCTGCAGCTTTACAGGTATATTCTGCAGATTGGGTTCGATGCTGCTTATCCTGCCGGTGGCCGTAACCGTCTGCTTAAAACTGGAATGCACCCTTCCGGTATGGGGGTTTATCGCTTTCATCAGACCCACCGCATAGGTGGACTCTAATTTAACAAGCTGCCGGTACTCGAGCACCTTCCCTACAATAGGGTGCCTGTCCTTTAGCTGTTCCAATACCTCGGCATCGGTCGAATAGCCGGTTTTGGTCTTTTTGACCGGTGGCAGTCCCAGCTTTATGAATAATACCTCGCCTAACTGCTTTGTTGAATTTACATTGAATTTATCCCCTGAAAGGGAGTATATTTCCTCTGTCAATCTGTCTATACTCTTCCGTAGCTTTCCGGAATACTCCTCCAGTGCCTGCCTGTCCAGCATGATGCCGTTTTGCTGCATGCCGGCCAGCGCCTGTATCAATGGCAGCTCCACCCTGTAGGTCAGGTCTTCCATACCGGTATCGGCTATTTGCTGCTCCATTATACTTCTTAGCCTGAACATGCACCTTGCCCTTGCGGCAAGGTATTGGCACACCTGCTCCATTTCGATAAGATTGAACTCGGTGCGGTTTTTGCCTCTGCCTGCAATCTCCTCAATGCCAGCAATATTTTCACCCAGGTACTTGAGCGCGACCTTTTCCAGTTCATACCCGCTTGCTGTCGGGTCTAACAAATATGCAAATATTTCCGAATCAAACCTATAATTGACCAGTCCGATACCCCTTTGGGCAAGGGCTATAATATCCTGTTTAAGATGATGTCCCAGTTTCTGTATCCCCTTATCTTCCATAACAGGCTTTATGGCTTTGAAAACCTTATCTTCATCCAAGGCATACCCTTCATGCCCGACAGGAATGTACACGCCATCGCTGTCGCTCCAGGCGAGGGATATACCGTATACTTCAAATTCAATACTGTCGTCGGTGCTGGTTACTATTTCAAAGGCCATACATTTATTCCTGCGGATTTTATCCAGTATTCCATCTATATCGTCAAGGGTTTTAAGACATATATAATTGCAGTCTGCCGTTTCCCTTTCCGGTATATAAGATGCATCTTCCGGTTCGAAAAGCCTTTTTGCCCTTTCGATCAGGCTGTTAAACTCCAGTTCCGACAGCTTTTTCATAACATTTTCGGCATTTGGCGCAGGCCTTTTGCACTCCCCGGTATCTATTACAACGGGTATATCCCTGTGGATGGCAGCCAGTTTCTTGCTCAAAAGGGCCTGCTGAACATTCTGCGAAAGGTTCTCCTTCAGTTTTCCCTCCGGCATATGGCTTAGACCCTCCAACACCGCTTCCAGGCTCCCGAACTGGTGCAAAAGCTTAAGGGCGGTTTTTTCGCCTACCCCCGGAACCCCGGGTATATTGTCGGATTTGTCGCCCATCAGTCCCTTCATGTCAACAAGCTTATCCGGGCTGAGGCCGTACCTTTCCTCCACCCCATCAATATCGTACAGCTGGAAATCCGATACTCCCCTTTTTGTATATATAACCTTTACGCCACTGCTAATAAGCTGCAGCGCATCTCTGTCCCCGGTCACTATGAATACATCTATTCCCTGGTTTTCGCCGTACCGCGAAAGGGTGCCTATTATATCGTCAGCCTCAAAGCCTGCTGCTTCCAGCCTGTTTATCCCCAAAACATCCAGCACGTCCTTTAAGACCGGCATTTGAGCGGCCAGCTCATCCGGCATACCCTTTCTCTGCGCCTTGTACTCCGCGTACTCGGTATGTCTGAAGGTGGCTTCCTTCCTGTCGAAGGCTACGCTGATATATTCGGGCCGGTATTCATCCAGTATCTTGAACAGCATTGTCAGAAAACCGTAAACCGCATTTGTGGGCAGCCCCTGCCTTGTGGTAAGGGGCGGCAACGCATAAAAAGCCCTGTTTACAAGGCTGTTTCCATCAATAATAACCATTTTGGGATTACCCAATTTGAACACTCCCTCCGCTTCCCTATAGTATTTCACCATAATAGGTAAAAAACCTCCAAAAAGACAAAAAAAAGAAGCATATATAAGCTTCTTTTTACATATACACGAAAGTTCGCAATCACTGCGCAAACAGGAGCTGCAGGCTCTGCTCCATATTTCCCATTAATCGTTGCCCAATAAACTTTTAAGCCCAATACCTCCCAGGGCGCTTCCTTCACCCTTATTCTTGCCGCCTTTTTTCCCGGCGGCATACAAGCGGTTGGCAAAGCGGCTGAAGGGCAGCGACTGCAGCCAAACATGACCTGGACCTGACAACGCAGCCAGGAACAGACCCTCACCGCCGAAAATGGCGCTTTGAATATTGCCGGCAAATGCCACATCATAGTTTACCGTGGCTGTCATGGCCACGAGACACCGGTTAAAACCCGGTCCCTCCCAGATTGCCTGTGAATTCTCCGTTGGAAACGGTAAACCAGTGGGTAGCGCCGTCGATGAACGAGGCCGCCTCAGGGACAACACAGAAGATGGTTGACGGTTCGGAGTCCATGCCGTCAAACCGTGCGCAGGAGCCATCGTTTCCGTCAAATATGGTTCTGTAGGTACAAAATTCCGTTATAGGTGTAGCCTTGTCAAATCCCGATACAGTTTCAAAGTAGTATTGCGCTGCATAGCCTCCCGTGGTTTTGACATATTCAAATACAACAACAAGCTCGCCGTTCTTATAGCCTTCCATCCTCAGAGAGTCCGATGCATCATCATACATGGCTCTTATCCCCAGTGCGCTGCCGTCGGTATCAGTGCCCTTAAGATTATAGCTGCCCGCACCGTTGTATGTGAGGTCCGCATCTTTGGCCCATGCCGTTTGAAGCATCATTGTTTCCATATCCTTATCATGCTTACCGTAGACACTGAAGGATTCACCCAAAAATTCAAGGGGAAGTACATAGTTGAATATTTTCAAATCAAAGGCGGTGACCATGGACACTTTTGTGGAAACAATCTCATGATTTTCGCTCTGTTCTAGCACATACCCCTGGAAGTCATCCCTTGCGTTTTTATAGCTTCTATAATTTTCACAAAGGACGCCCTTTCCGTCACCGGCCTGTGCAGAGTCTGTCTCCTGCCCTGTTTGCTCCGGCTCAACCTGCCCGGCATCGGATGCGGGTGGTTCATTTTCCGCCGTTGTGGTGTTTCCGCCGCAGGCAGTAAGGGAAAATAACAGTAGAGTAACTAATACAACCGCTACCAGTCTTTTCATTATGACCCTCCTCATACTCAGTTTTGAATATAGTATGCGCATAATTAATTTTACGGAGTTAGGCATCGCTGCCACCCATGTCTGTCTCAAGTATTTGTACTCCCTGCGGAATGGTAAATACATCGTCCGGGATGGATCCAACCTCAAGATTCTTGTATTCTATAACAGTTTTAAATCCGCCGTCATCCGTTTCTACCCGCAGAGGTATCCCGTATTCCTCTGAAACCCACATTTTCATCTCTTCATGACCATCATCATTTATTAGTACCATTACTTTGCATATAAGCCCGTCGTGAGTAGCTGTTTCTACTATCCTGACCTTTTTGGGGTCGATGTTGTCCGTGTATTCAGTAGGTTTTTGAAATCCCTGAACCATCTGCATGTCGATTGCCGTTTTCATAGCCATATTCTGGTCCGGCATGTACGTATATACCTCTGCCTTGTCAAAATCCATAATGCTTATGAGTATTTGACCGTCCACAGACGTCTCATTTTTAACCCGGTTTCCTTTGACCCAGGTTTTAAACTCTTCTTTTTCAGGTCCGGCGGTCATTACAATTTCAAAATGCAACCCGTCAATTCCCCTGGCTCTGGCAAAAATCTCGGCAACATCCCCTCCGCCGGAAGAAGGCGCCGAGTCGGTGCCTGCCGTTGGCGTTGTCTCCGGCTCCGCTGCCGGCACCGGTGAAGGTGCTTCGTTATTGCCTCCGCAACCCGATAACAGTAAAGCCACGCAAAGCATGCACAACAAACCGCATGCCAATAACCTATTTTGCATAATAATGCCTCCTTTTTGGTTTTAATTCTGTTTCTGTCCACAGGTTATTAATTCTATTTAGTACCGAAGATATTACTGAAAAAGGCATAACCCCTAAATATCTATGCCTTTTCTCTCTTTGCGTAAAGATGTATCCCAACCCTTTAGCTACAGCTTAATTAACGAAGCCTGTTTTTCGGCTATTTCTCCTATCACCGGCAGCTTAAACCATGTATGTTTGTAGGCTTTCACCATAAGTACAACCCAGAGGACCAGGGATACAGGTGCAATTACAATTGCCAGTATCCAGCCTATCACCGGTATCAACCCGAGTATAAAATTTATCACCATCAAAGCAACTGTTACAAGAATGGACTGCATTGCATGAAATTTTACAAACTTGCTTTCCTTCTCAATTACAAAGAAGATAATTCCTGTCACAAAGCCGAATATATAACTGAAAAGGGCCGCCATGTTCTCATCCAACCCGGTCGAAGACTTTGCTGTTACTTCTGCATGGTTGTTATTGTTCATAGTTTCATTATCCATAATTTTACCTCCTACAAAATTTAGTATCATATCTTTATTTCTGCTCGGACAGCGCCGCCTGCTGTTACTTGTACGCTTCGTACAACCTTACGGCTATCAAAACCGCTACTTCACGGGTACATGTATCTTTCGGCGCAAACCTGTTATTGCCAATACCGGTAATTAATCCGTTTTTAGCCATGAATCTTACATTGTCCACAAAGTAAGACTCAATTTCATGTTGGTCGGCAAAGGATGGAGCGTCCTCAACAGACAGATCTGCTTCAGGCTTGATAACCCTTACAACCCTATTCAGCATTGCTGCAATCTGCTCACGGGTAGTAAGGGCATACGGATCGAATTTGTTGTCTCCTACACCGTTAACAATGCCTAATTTATAGGCTTTGAATACTTCCGGATTAACGGTATCGGTAAATGTAGATACGGGAGCCGTTTCGGCTATTTCTCGTGTATACACTTCATAAAGCCTTGTTGCAAGCTCGGCAAACTCCTCGCGGGTAATAAAACTGCCTATGTTATCCCTAATCCTTTCGGTGATTAAACCGTATTCCACCGCTTTGTCAAGTTCTGACACCGCCCAGCTGCTGGCGCCCTGATAATGGGCCGTACCGATTGAAACTACATTGGAAAACGGCGAACGAACCGGTGTACCGTCAGGTCTCTCAAATTCAAAAAAACCACGGAAATGGTAGGTGTTCTTCTCAATATTTATTTCTCCCCAACTGCCTTTATCAACGGGATCTATATCCATTGAATATTCCAAAGTGTTGTTTGATACCATCATTTCTCCGCTTTCCGAAGCCCATTTCCCATCCCCTATCTTCCAGTCCATCCAACTCTTAACATCTGTCAGCCGGTTGGCAGCCGATACGCTGTCGGGTACCTGCCATATAAACCTGAAATAGGGTTGGCCGTTCGGGTATTGCTTCAGTTCACCGGTTAGATTCACGGGAGCTTCCAGACTTGCAGGAAGAGTACTGGTGCCAAGCTTGCCGATAGATGCCTCTACATAGGGTGAAACAATATGCTCATACCTTCCTCCACTCTGCGAATTTGAATCTGAAGGTTCATATTCGTGGTTATACCGGAGGCGGAAATAAAAGGTGTTGTTTTGCAGGTCGAAATATTCCATTCCTAATAAATGGCTGTTGACAAAAACCGTTAGGGCGTCGTCTTCATCATGAAATATGTTGTTCACACCCCCCAAAATACCCGGGTATTCATCATAGTATTCCCACAGCCCTTCATCTGTGGCAGTTACCCAATTCTTATCGAATTTCCATGGCCCGTTATTTACCTTCCAGTCCAGCTCATAGTGTATATATACCTCATTATCCATTAGCTCCGTTACACTTTGAGGGTTCACAAACCGAAGGTATAAAGTTGCGGGATGGTCGCTCTCGCGGACGTTAAAGCTCTTGGGTGCCTCCAGTCTGTCGGGTGGGGCATCCTCGGCAAATGCCGCACAGGGTATTGCCAGCATTATGCAAAGCACCATGATAATAGTTTTTTTAACCACTTATATCACTCCTCTTTTAAAAAATAAGAACCCAAGATAATTCTAGTAAAACCGCACCTGTAAGTCTGTGAAGCCTCTCGAGCTCCCTGCTTACAGGTTTGCTGATCTTTCGTCTACCCCTGTTGATTTATCAGTACTGCTACCGCATTGCATACCTTTCCGTCGTTATCGGTAATAGGGAAAAAAATAGCGTCCTGACAGGCCGGTAATCCCCTGCCGGTTATTCCATAGGATTCACCCAAGGTTTTCAGTGTATCTTTCAGGTCAAATAAGAAGATGGTTTCTCCAGCCAATACGCGTTTTATTGCGTCTGAAATCCCGGCCGCGATATCACTGGAATAGCTAAAAATGTTAAGCCTGTTAACAAGCATCTTCCTGTCGCTCACTCCGACTTCGGCGAGCAGAGCGTTGTTAACCACTTCCAACATGCCGTTGGATGAAAAAACTGCAATAGGATACGGGAAATAGTCAATGATCTGTACGAATAAACCCTCGTTCGCAGTAAGCGCCTGAAATCTTTTTATCATCTGATCCTGCGTTTCCAGCTTTTCTTCAAGGACTTTTTGTGCTTCAACCAGATCTTTGAGAAGCTGTATTCTTATTTCACTATCATTCAAATATGCATCCCTCCCATGGCCATTTTTGGGTTCCCATCGCTAACAGGATTATATGCTGAACCGTACTTAATGAATACGAGCCTCAATGCTGTAAATAGTTAAAATATTGCTTTATTTCGTCCGGGAAAAGATGCCTTATCTTTGTTGCACCGTGCTAGGATGACAATAAAAATAAGGCTTTCAAAGCGTGTCCTGAAAGCCTAAAGATGCTCCTTCGCTTATCTATTTACCCATAATTGTTTCACGGTATTTTGACGGGGTAAGCCCAACGTACTTTTTAAAAACGCCGGCAAAATACCCACTGTAATCCGCTCCGCATGCTGCAAAAGCATCTGTTATGGAAAGGCTTGGATCGCACAGTTTTTCCTTCAGCCTTTCTATCTTGATACTCAAATAGTAGCTGTACGGAGTTATTCCGACATCGTTTTTGAACAGGCGCGAAAGATGATACGGGCTTAAGCTTGCCGCCTTCGCCGCTTCATTAATATCATACTCGCTCTGCCAATTATTCCTGAAGTATTCTATAGCTTTAACAATGCTCTCTTTTCCCCTGTATATTCTTCTGGTTATAAATATGATCACTACATAGGACACTTCTCCCCTGCTGTCATTTATAGGAAAGGCGGTTACATCCTGATATATGGAATCGATATCGCAGTTGTCTATGTTATAGCATTCTCTGATAGACCTGAGGGGTACCTTCAGGTTAGATAAGGATACGGTTTTGCCACCGAACACGTCTTTCACCATTTCTGTGAGCCCATGCGTCTCGATATCCGGGTCTTTGAATATATTATATTTGCCGACAATCATATCTTTATTGGAGATCTCAAATTCGGTAAGCATGGCATTATTCACCATTACCGATGTCCCGTCCCTGGCGTATACCTGGATAGGGTAAGGAAAAAATTCGATTATCTTTGAAAAAAGCTCTTCTCTCTCCAGGATAGCCTGGAAAGACGCTTGAAGCATACTTATCCTTTCCTGTTTCGCATAATGTTTTTTACCGGTATTCTCCCATTCTCCAGGAGGAAAACCCGGCTTTCCGGTTTCTATAATCATCCACCCCTTAAAAATTATTAAGGTTCGGTCCGTTTTCTTCATCATTATTATATAAGAATTGCGTATTCACTTCTTTTGATATATTGCTGTAATTTATCAAAATATTGCTGCTGTTATATACCAAATAATAGCAGCGTGTAGTATAATTAGCTTTAGAATATCCTTGGAATATTTCAAGGGGGGTATAATTTGAGTATAGATCGGATAAAAATGCTCGGCGAAGGGCCATACCCCTTGCCTATGGAACACTTCATCAAGAAGGTGGACATCTGCATGGATACCGATGTATGTGTAATTGTATCTGGGTCAACCATAGATTTCCCTGAAAAAGCCCAGCATGTACATGACAGTTATGAATTTACCATACCTTATACCGTTATGCCTTATTTACAACTAGGAAAAGACCACTATGTCGGAGAAAAGGATAAGATATATCCTATAAATTCCGGCCAGGCTCACGGCCCCTATGGCAGTATGTTTAATACACACCTCTTATCATTGAATATTGACAGCGACTTTTTAAATGAAATAGCCTTTTCCATTTATGGCAAATCCAATGTGTATTTCAAACAGGGCAACTACAGTTTCGGGAATGATCTTAAGGCACTGATTAAAATGTTCGTCGAGGAATACAGGGATTCCCGCCCCGGGCGCAAACTCACTCTTAAGTGTCTCAGCACCCAAATAGCGGTACACATGTTCAGACAAATAGACAGTAACATGCCTTTTCTTTTTTCTTCAGACTGCAATACAGCAAAAAAGAATATCGACAGGGCAATAGAATATCTGAGGAATCAGTACGACGGGAAATACTCCCTTGACGAGACTGCTGGAATGGCCCATTTAAGCCCCTACCACTTTATTAAGGTTTTCAAGTCCTACACGGGTAAAACCCCTTATGAATATCTGATGCATGTCAAGATCGAGAAGGCAAAGGAATTACTGACCGCACATAACCTGAGCATTACCGAAATCTGTTTTATGTGCGGTTTCAACAACCCAAGCAACTTCGCCACCCTTTTCAAGCGAAAGGTAGGGGTTACGCCTTCACAGTACCGCAAGATCATTACCAATGGCTAGTTAAACTCTTCCCTATCACCAAAAAACGCCCTACCGGTATCCAATCAACCGATAGGACGTTACCATACAAAGAACCCTTCACTGTTTTAATAGCTGTATTGCACCGATACCATTGCGGATATTTCCATCTCTCCGGTGGATATAGGCGTTGCTGCCATGTCGGCGGACTCCATCATTTTTGCCATGGTCATATTGTCCCGGGCAACTATTGGCCCGCCGCTGCCTATCTCCTCAACGTTTACCGCACCCTTTAGCGTTACGCCCAAGCCTTCCGCTATGGCCTTGGCTTTTCCGGAAGCGTTTACAACCGCCATATTCAGCGCCTGACTGTAAAATTTCTCTGTATCCTCTATACCGAACCGTATGCTGGATATTTTGTTTGATCCCACCGAAGAAACTCCGTCTATTATCTCGCCGGTACTTTCAATATCCCTTACCACAACCTCTACTATGTTGTTAACCCTGTATTCGTATATATATGATTTTCTGGTATTGTCGTCGTACCGTTCAAGGGGATACAGGCTGTATGTCACCGTCTTGATATCGTCGTCCCCTATTTTGTAGGACTTGAGTTTTGCAACCACCTTATCCATTATCTGGGCGTTTTCCTGCTGCGCTTTCTTTGCATCACCGCTTCTGGTTTCAACCCCTACCCTGATATAGGCCGTGTCCGGCTTGACCCTGACTATGCCGGTTCCGTTTACCGCTATGGTGTTGTGCTGGGTTTCCTGGGCAGCAACGGCACTATGGGAAAATACGTCCCCGGCAACATAAAGTGCAAACGCCAGTACCGTAACAACAAGTGCATAGGTGGCAAACCTTGCCCCTTTAGTCGTCATTTTTCTCACCTCGCTTTATTGAGTATTCTTCCTTTTTATCCTCCACCAGACCAGAAGGCCTGCACCCAGAAGTATTGCCACCGGGAGAGCATAGCCAATCCCCACAATAATCATCTCTACCATATCCATAATTGCGTTGGTGGTGCGGATAATACCCCTTTTCATCCTGTCCCACAGGCTTCCCATCTGCAATGCGGTCACCTGGGTATCCTTATCATCAACCTCTGTCATAAATATTCTTATGGTGGAATACTGGACAAGATTATCCCATCCCCGGAGCTGCGTCCCGTAGCTCTCAATCTCTGTCCTTACCCTGTTGAGCTCATTCTCTATATTCAATATATCTTCCACCAGGGTGGCCTTTTCCATTATTTCGAGGAGTCTCTCCTGCTGAATCTGCATGCTTTTAAGCCGCACTTCGGTATCCATATACTGCAGTGTTATATCGCTGCCGTCGGTTGACCTGTTGGTTACTTTGCCAAGGGTTGATATTCCCTCAAGGCAGTTTGTGAATTCAGAGCTGGGTATCCGAATAACCACATGCCCTTCGGTAAAATCCCTGCCGTCTTCGGCGGAGCCATATTTTCTGACGTAACTGTTTGAACTTTCTATATACCCGCCGGTTTCGTCCACCATCCTCTGTATGGCATCATACTGCCGGTTGAAATCCTCCACCTCGATTGAAAGCTCGGCGTTTCTGATAATTTTTCTGGAGTCCTGCGCAGTAAGCAGATTATCCCCTGTTTCGGCCGTCAGATTTCCGGGTTCGGGCGCGGGCGGCATTTCTTCAGCAGTGCCCATTTCCCTGCCCGACTGCATTTCGGGTTCGCTTAAAATACCGGCTGCATCATCAGCCTGGCCGTCATATTCCATGCCGCGCTTTTTTTGTTCGCTGCTAAAACCGAACTCTTCGCTGCCGGCAAGGTTATACATTTCCTCTGCCGGGGCCGCGTCGGTTGCAGCCATATCCTGGGCAGTTCTATAACCTGTGAATAAGCCGGGAATAATTCCCTTTGCAGCAATAGCCAGTAAAAGCACCGCCGCTACCGATACCAGACCGGGTTTTAACCATTTCTTCCTTATATGACTTGCTGCAGTACCCTTGCGGGTCCTGCGCAAAGCACTTGAAATCATTGGACACAGGTACTCGGGTGGTTCTTTTTCTTCCAGATTCCTGCAGCTTTGTACCGTTTCCCGGAGCAAGCCTAATTCTCTTCTGCAATCTTCACACGCCTTAATATGCTCCTCCAGCAGCCGGCTTTCCTTCCCATCCAGCATCCCGTCTATATATAAAGAGAGTTGTTCTCTGAAGTCTTTGCATTCTTCCATTTTTCTCCCTCCTCTCAAACTTTTTTGACGTTTTCTTCAAAATTTAGTTCCCCGTGCTTTATTAGCTCTTCCTTGAGGCTAATTCTTGCCCTGCTGATACGGGATTTTACCGTCCCTATATTAAGGCCAAGTATATCGGCTATCTCCTGATAGCTCTTTCCCTTTATATCCCTAAGTATAATTATTATCCTGTGTTCTTCCCCAAGTCTTCCGATCGCCTGCTGCACCTGTCTTCTTACTTCCCGCCTTTCCATCTGTTCCTCGGGCAGGTCGCCGGTATCGGTTATCAATTTGTATCCCCGGTCTTCAGGATTGTCGTTATGCGCAACGGGGTACAGCTTTACTTTCTTTCTTTTCCGCAGTTCGTCTATGCAAACATTGACAGCAATCCTGTAAACCCACGTTCCGAAACTGGATTTGCTGTTGAACTTTCGTATTGACTTAAAGGCCTTTAAGAAAGCCTCCTGAGCTATATCGCAGGCATCTTCTTCACTGCCCATCATCCTGTATCCGAGATTGTATATCTGCTTTTGATACATGACCACAAGCTCTTCAAAGGCTGATAAATCGCCTCCTTTGCTGCGCTCAACCAGTTCGAGTTCCGCAGACATAGATATTCCTCCCTTCCCACTCATACGTTTTTTTTGACGTGTATTTCACCATAAAGTTCCATGTTGATATCTGTGTCACAAAAAAAAAGGACAGCATATATTACTGTCCTTATTCTATAAAAAACAAATAAACCCTTTAGGGTAATTTATGCATTATTTCTATGTATCCGGGTTTTGAATAAACCTGGCATTCAAAACCCTCGGCCTCCAGCGCTCTTAGGCTTATTCTGCCCTGCCTTCCGGGTATTAACAGGCTTGAATCGATATCAGGATTGGTCTTGAAATTGCCAATGTCCGAGGTCAGAAATCTGCCGTCCAGCTTTACAAAATTTATCTCATAGCTTAATTCTTCAACAGCCCCCCTTGCGGTCAGCCTCCCCCCCAGTATGGCGGCTACATCAGCTATCGAGGCATACAGCCTGCCGTCACGTTTGACCGCCGATACCGGCCTTCCCATAAGGCTCCCGGTGTCAGCACCGGCATTCCATATGATATTCATACCGAAAAACTCATTGAGCCTGTCACAGTTTACAAATATCATGGTCCTGTCGTATATTGTGTCGGAAGTAAGAAACTCACCGTTCACCATTAAAGCCCAGTTTTCTGCGAAAACTACCTTTCTGTCTCTTACCGCTGAAAACAGGTTCTGCAGCTTTTGCCCGGGTATCTTTTCCAAAAGACCGGCCTTTTGCAGTTCTTCTGATATTTTGCCTTTGTATTCCCTTTCCCTTGAGTAAATATCCCTGTATGCCACCACTGCCTCCTGGCCGAAGGTCTCGATCAGATCGCCGTATACCACTTCCACCGGAGCCCCAATACCGACGATGGAATACAGTTCGGATACATCGTAATTGTACATCCTTATGCAGCCCAGGGATATGCTTTTGCCTATGCTTGAGGGAGCGTTATTTCCGTGGATACCATAGCCGCCGTAAAAACCGAGCCACCGTACACCCAACGGATTGGCAGGACCGGGGGGCACCGGGTTTTGGCTGTTGGGATGCCAGGTAGGGTTTACGGCTTTGTTTATTATACTGTAGCTTCCCGCGGGAGTCTGAGCCGCAGGCTTTCCTACGGCTATCGGATAAGTCTTGAGTGGTGTCTGCCCTCCCAAAAGGGTAAGGGAATACCGGGGAATGTCAATTACTATCCTGTATTCATTTGAATCCGGCTCCCCCATTACAGTATCTCCGGGTAAGAATAACGAAAAAATCAAGACAAGAAGTATCACCTTTATCTTCAATACCGTATCTAACCTCCTTCCGCTGTATAATTCTATTTGGAAGGAGCGAAAATATTCCAAAAAAAAATAAGCACATGCGTGTCTGCATGTACCTAATTATATTCATTAAAACGGCACCCGCCTGTTTCTGTTAAAGGGATGGAATATACACTCCACCAGTGCGCCACTGGAATTGAACACAGCGGTAGCATGGTGCATAAAGCTGTTTCTCATCCGGTATCTCAGATCGGTGTATTCTACTTCAATCATGCCCTTTCTTTTTTTCATCCCTATGTGATAAAAGGGAGTAAATTCTTTGAAAAATCCGGCCACCCTGTTATCCATTAATTTTTCAGTCTCTTTTTGACGCAGCAAACGGAGCCTTTCGCAAATCGTTACCCTTCCCCTCAGCAAATCTACCCTGCCTACGGTGGCATGTTTTCGAGCTATTAAAATAAAATCCCAGTTAAAAAATCCGAACAGCGACGGAAGCACCTTTATACTGTTTTGTTCCACACGCCCTTTAAGAAAAGCCACTACCTTACGCCTGGCCAGTTTCCGCATAATACCAAGTAATGTAATATACAGTCCGAAGGCCGCTATAATCCCGCCCTTAACCAGGAAAGCATCTTTTTTATGCAAAAGAGCTGCAATACCCATCATTACTATAAATATATCGAATATTTTAAGCAGGCTGAGGGAATACTTTTTCCTGCTAAAGGGCCACAAAAGCTGGGCTCCGTAAGAATTCATAAAATCAAACAAAACATGCACAAAGCTCCCTGCAAAGGTCCAGGCAAACAACGTAAAAAAGCTGCCAAACTGATAAAAAAAGCTTAAAACCACGGCTATACATAAACTCATAAGTAAAACCCCGGCAAAGGAATGGCTGCTCCCCCGGTGATGCTTTAAATAATAATAGTCATTGTACACCTTTGCGGCAATATCAATGTCGGGAGCCATCGAACCCGCGATACATCCTATTAAAGCAGGTTCCGCCAGCGAAACATCTCCTCCCGATAATGCAAATATTCCCGCACCTATAACTGCATGGGTAATCGGATCCATCGGCACTCCCTCATTCTTCCCCAGATTATTCACGGATATGGTTTACATAATATTTTATCACACTTTCATGACATGCGCTGTTGCAATTTTTACTATTGCTTAATGAGGCCTAATATGCTAATATATATTCTGCATACAATTAGCCGAAGTGGTGGAATTGGCAGACGCGCTGGACTCAAAATCCAGTGTTGGCAACAACGTGTGGGTTCAAGTCCCACCTTCGGCACCACTACAAAAAAGGTTTCAGGGTTTTAGGCCCTGAAACCTTTTTTGTTTATATGCGTAAAACTGTTTAGAGAAGCACAGAAGCACAGGGACGGTTCTCCCGCTTTACAGTCTCCAAATAATATTTGTTGAAACCCCTGTAACTCTTGCAAGTTGACGTGTTGAAACACCTTTAATTTCTAGTATTTCCTTTAATATCTTCTTCATAGTATCTCTTGGTTCATTTTGTATCATCATTGCTTGCATATTATACTGTTTTTGAATAATACTTTTTAAGTGGTCATCAGTAATTCTTATTTTTCTTTCTTCAATATCAAGACATTTTTCTTCACTTAATTCATGCATAAAGCTAATAAATTCCTTTAGTGCTGGTGATTTATCATTTTCAAATATCCCAAGAGCAAACTCTCTGTCGGTTATTCCTTGGTCTTTTATGTAATCTTTATAACTGCTCCATTCGTAATTTTTAATATCTTTAACCAAACCTGCTTTAATTGGATTTTGATGTATATATCTTAATACCGTTAGAAAATATTTATCATCCTCTACCGGCTCACTTTTATATCGGTCCTGAAATAAATGCCCACATCGCTCATATTTCCAATTATACCAATACACATAACTTGCACCAATTCTTTTCATAATTTGTTGTAACGGTTCTCTTCCAGTCTTAATTAATAGATGTATATGATTGCTCATTAAACAATACGCATAAATGCTGTATCCGCATTCTTGTTTATAATGTTCTAATTTTTGTAGGAATTTTTCTCTATCTTCATCATCTTCGAATATACTCTGCCTATTAATTCCTCGTAATATGAGATGGTATATTCCACTTTCACTTTTTCGCCTTGCTTTTCTTGGCATAATTTAACACCCCGTGCTTATGCTATCATAAACACGAGGTGTCCGTCAAGCGAGAGAACCGTCCCCCTGCTTAAGCGAGAGAACCGTCCCCCTGCTTCTCCCCCCTGCTTTCGGTTTACCGGGCTTCCTGGTCGAGGAAAACCCTGCTGCCTACCGCTCCTTTTTGATACTGGTACTTGCCGGAATAGGGCCTGTCGGCTGCGCTGTCCATCTGTGCAAGCACAATCTGGCAAATCCTTCGCCCCGCCTCCAGCTTTATGGGCAAAATGTTGGCGTTGAAAAGCTCCAGCGTAATCTCACCTTCAAAACCCGCATCCACCCACCCCGCATTCTGGATAAAAAGCCCCATCCTGCCTATCGAACTCCTCCCCTCCACAAAGCCCGTTATGCGATCAGGGAGTTTGATATACTCCATTGTGGTGGCCAGCATAAAGGTCTGCGGCGGAATTACTATTTCCTCCCTCTCCATTTCCACATATTTAAGTTGTTCCTTCATGGTAATGCATTCTGTACAATTTTCGTCCACCTTCAAAAAAAAACGGCCTAATCTGAGGTCTATGGATGCCGGCTGTATTTGTTCATCCTGAATAGGCTCCACCTTAAGCGTGCCGGAAGCAAGCATCTGCCTGATGGTTTTGTCGGATAAAATCACGTCTCTTACCTCCTTATCGCCCTTTAGCGTGGGTTGTCAACCCTAATCCCCTCCCCGGGTTTTCAATAATTCTTCAAAGCTTTGCTGACACAAGGGTCTGCTGAAAAGATAGCCCTGGATATTGTCACAACTAAGCTTTCCGAGTATATCAAGCTGCTCCTGCTGTTCCACCCCTTCTGCGGTTACCTCAATACCAAGCTTATGGGCAAGGGCTATAATAGACTGTACAATTATCCTGTCCGATTTGTTAAGGGTAAGATTACTAAACATCGATTGGTCTATTTTCAGAATATTTATATCATTGTCTTTAAAGTAGTTAAAGCAGGAATAGTCGGTTCCAAAATCGTCCATCGAAATGCAAATACCCATTTCCCTCAGCTGCCTCACAGTATTAAGGCTCATTTCCATATTGTTTTTCAGAGCCTTTTCGGTTATTTCCAGTTCCAGATACTTTGGCTCCAGTCCTGTATCCTTAAGGATCCTTTCAACCGTTGCCGGGAAGTCAATGAGCTGCAGTTGGCGAACCGAGAGATTTACCGCTATGCGAAGGTGAGGCAGCCCCAAATCCTGCCACATCTTATTCTTTATACAGGCTGTCCACAGCACCCATTCTCCTACGGGAATAATCATGCCGGTTTCCTCTGCAATGGGTATGAATTTCGCGGGCGGTATCAGCCCCATTTCAGGATGCTGCCATCGAAGCAGCGCTTCCACGCCGTTTATTTTTCCTGTTTCTATGTTAATTCTTGGCTGGTAGTTTATTGAAAGCTGATTCTTTTCAAGGGCTTTTTTGAACTCGTTTAGCAAGTTCATGCGTTCTCTGACTTCACAGTTAATACTGCTGGCAAATATATAGTAACCATTGCCTCCCATCTCCTTTGCCCTGTACATGGCTGCATCTGCATTCCTTACAAGGCTGTCCATATCTTCACCATCCTTGGGATAGACGCTGATACCGATGCTTGTGGTTATATACAGTTGATTGCCATTTATGTCAAAGGGCTTTTGCAGTGAATTTAATATCTTTCTCGTAATGGTTACAGTGTCTTCGGGCTTTGTCACTTCCGGGAGCAGTACCATAAACTCGTCCCCGCCCATCCGGGAAATGGTATCAACTTTCCTAAGCACTCCCTTAAGACGTGATGCAATTTCCCTGAGAAGGTCATCCCCCATACTATGTCCAAGAGTATCATTGACGCTCTTAAAACGGTCAAGATCAAGAAATAGTACTGCCAGCATCTGATTGTTTCTCTGGGCGTGGGCCAACTCCAGCGTAAACCTTTCCCTGAAAAGAACGCGATTAGGAAGTCCCGTCAATATATCGTAATAAGCAAGCTGGTTTATCGTTTCCTCCGCCTTCTTTCGTTCAGTTATGTCGCGTATCACGCTTAGAACTGCGCCTTCCCCCTTATAGTTAAGCCAGGTTCCGGACATCTCGACATCCACAGGTATACCGTCATAACGAATAATCTTCTGCTGTCTTAGGGGTAAATCCTTTCTTTTTTCGGACACCATTTTCAGCCTTATCCTCGATATATCAACATAGTCAGGGTGTATTATATCAAGGATATGTCTCCCCAATATGTCCTGGGCCTTTGGAACGGCTAACAGCTTAACCGCAGCCTCATTGGCAAGGACTATCTCTCCATTCATATGAACCAGTATTGCTTCGGGCAGGTGTTCAATAAGCTTGCGATTGCGCTCTTCACTGTCATACAGGTCTCTTTCAGCCTGTTTACGTTTGCTTATGTCGCTGTATATTCCGTAAATCCCCACCTGTGTCCCGTTAATGAAAATGGGATACCCTATTATTGATACCTCTATCATCTCTCCGTCCTTACGTCTTCTGACCGTTTCCTTTTTGGCAATCTTACCGTTAAGAGCGGTCTGTGAAATGCTGTCGGCCTCATCTTCAAGATGGCCGGGCACAATAAGGTCATTTATGAAACGGCCATTGACTTCCTCGGCACTATATGAAAAAAGACTTAAAAAGCTTGGATTTGCAAAAATAATCCTGTCACTGTTATCCACCATAATGATGCCATCGGGGGAATTCTCGAACAACTGTTGGAAATATGACTTTTGCAGTAAGAGTTCCTCTTCCATACTGTTTCGATCCGAAACATCCCTGATAATGGTAAGTATGGCCGCCTTGCCCCGGAATCTGATTAAGGTAGCCGCAACCTCGCCATAAACGACAGTTCCATCACTTTTAAGCAGTTCCCATCTTGAAAACTGCTGCCTGTCTTTGGAAAGATCATTAAACCCGTTGGCAGCTTTGTCCCGATAGTCCGGGGCAATAAAATCCACTATTGGTTTTCCTATGAGCTCCCGGGCACTCTTTACCCCTGCAAGGTCTACACCCGCCTTATTGACATAAA
The DNA here is from genome assembly GCA_964625335.1 of uncultured Clostridium sp. Taxonomy (GTDB): domain Bacteria; phylum Bacillota; class Clostridia; order Ch29; family Ch29; genus CAZGUG01. The sequence continues at coordinate 41,826 of CAZVBE010000013.1, forward strand.
CAATACTTCCACCGCAGTGTATAACAACAGCGTCCGGCAGTAATTCCAATACTTCCGTCTCAAAACCCTCTTTATAATCCATCCCCTATTCCCCCTGTAAGAAATGTATTACCGTTAAGAACGACATTTACAACATTATACCATTTATTTTATTGGAATCATATATAGTCCTTTTTCGACATGCTTAATCCAATTCCTGCTAAAATTGAGTATAAAATCAAAGAATGCTTCATTTATTTCTATCCCTCAGACCCTGCCCTGCTGCACGGTTCTAAATACAAACCGTTTGCATTTAGAGTGTATAAATGCTACAATTTATCTGGATAATACTAACTGTTGATGCAGTTTACATATAATTCAGGATAGGAGGAATATGTTTTGAAAGGCAAGGCATTGAGCATGCTGTTATTGGCAATACTCCTTATAACAGCCGGATGCGCAGGCAGTGCAAATAAACAAAGCAGGATTGCTGCGGAGCAGGGCAAACCGGTTGTATATGCAAGCATTTATCCAATGTATGACTTTGCAAAAAACATAGGCGGGGACAGAATTGACCTGATAATGGCAGTCCCGGCGGGAGCGGAACCTCATGACTGGGAGCCCACCGCCAGGCTAATGGTCCAGTTGGAAGAGGCGGATGTTTTTATATACAACGGTGTGGGAATGGAGCCTTGGGCGGATAAAATGCTGGCTTCCCTTACCAACGACAGTCTGGTGGTTGTCGAGGCCTCAAGGGGTATCCCGCTGTTACAACTTAAAGAGCACAAACACGATCATTCGCACGCAGGGTATGATCCCCATGTGTGGCTGGATCCTGCAAGGGCCCTCCGGCAGGCGCATAATATAATGAATGCCTTAATTCAAGCCGACCCGAAAAACAAAATCTATTATGAAGAGAATTTTCGGGAATTCTCCGACAAGCTTAAGGATCTGGACACCAGCTATCAGAACTCTCTAAACCGGGTGAAAATGAAAGAAATAGTCGTTACCCATGCTGCCTTTGGGTACCTTGCCGAAAGGTATGGACTTAACCAGATATCCGTTAGCGGACTTAATCCCAGGGAGGAACCGAGCGCAGCCGAACTGGTACGTCTAACTCAACTGCTCAGGTCGAAAGATATAAGGTATGTATTCTTTGAGACCCTTACCAGTCCAAAACTCGCCGAGGTATTGGCAAATGAAGTGGACGCCAAAACAGAAGTCCTGAATCCCTTAGGCGGACTTACTCAGCAGCAAATGGATGAAGGCTGGGATTATTTAAGCGTAATGGAGAAAAATCTTGAAACCCTGATAAGGGCATTGGGAGAATAAATATGAATGAGCTGGTGGAAGTAAAGGATGTATCCTTTGGATATGACAGGGAATTAGTTCTGGCAAACGTAAGCCTTAACATTTATGAAGGCGACTACATAGGCGTTGTGGGACCGAATGGCTCGGGTAAAAGCACCCTTATAAAAATAATGCTTAATATTTTGAAGCCTGCAAAGGGAAGAGTAAAAATACTGGGCTTTGACTTGGACAACTTCAAGACCTGGGGGCAGATAGGATATGTGAGGCAAAAGGCAACCTCCTTCAATGCAAACTTTCCTGCTACCGTTGAAGAGATTGTCTCCGCCAATCTTTACCCCCAGGCAGGTCTTTTCAGGCCAATTAAAGCAAAACACAGGGAACGGGTATATGATGCCCTGAGAATTGTCAAAATGGACACCCACAGAAAAAAGCTGATAGGCAATCTGTCAGGGGGACAGCAGCAGAGGGTATTTATTGCAAGGGCGCTGGTTAATTCGCCGAAATTATTATTCCTTGACGAACCCACCGTAGGTATAGATCTGGATTCCCAGCGGGAATTCTACGATCTTATGGAGAGGCTGAACAGGGAACTAAATATTACCATTGTTATGGTATCCCATGACATAGGCGTTATAACCGAAAAAGTTAACCGTATTGCCTGTATGGGGGATGGAAAGCTTATTTGTCACCAGAACAGTTCCCGTCCGGAAATCTCCCACCTGTTGAAGGAAGTATACGGGGATAAAATGAATCTGTTGATTCACAACCACTAGACAAGGGGTATAAACTATGTTTGAACTCTTACAATTCGGTTTTATGCAAAGGGCTTTGATGGCAGGAGCCATAATAGGGGTACTGTGCCCTTTGATTGGAATATTTCTGGTATTACGAAGAATGTCCCTGATAGGAGACAGCCTCTCCCATGTGGCCCTGTCGGGAGTTGCGGCCGGGGTTGTTTCGGGTATATACCCGCTGACCACTGCCCTGATATTCTCGGTGCTGGCAGCCTTGGGGATAGAACAACTGCGTAAAAGATATGTGGAATATGCGGAACTGTCACTGGCCATCATCCTGTCGGCAGGAATAGGTATTGCTGTGGTCTTAATCAGCTATGCGAAATCAGTGAATATTGATTTATTCGGTTATCTGTTCGGAAATATACTCACCGTACGGCCAATGGATATGTGGCTTATTGCCTTGCTAGGTATTCTAATCATAGTGTTTGTGAGACTTTTGTATAAGGAACTGTTTTTTATAGCCTTTGATGAGGAAGGAGCGAGGATTGCCGGTATACCCGTAGGGGGGATAAATCTTTTCTTCATAGTGTTCATAGCCATGACCATTACTTTGTCCATGAGGGTTGTGGGAGCACTGCTTGTGTCCTCTTTGATGGTCATACCTGTAGCCGCCAGCCTGCAGATTGCAAGGAGCTTTAAGCAGGCTACGCTGTTATCGGTTATTTTTGCTGAAATATCAGTGATTTCCGGGATAATTATTTCCTATTACCTGGAACTGGCTTCCGGCGGTACCATTGTACTTCTGTCAGTCCTTCTTCTAATACTGGTTTTAAGTATTAAAAGCATCCTTTATGCTTTTTTATTACAGTCCCGGCAGTAACCATACAGCTCAAACCTGTGGTCGGTAAGGGTAAAGTCCTTGTCTTTGACGTTTATTTTGAATTGGTCCAGGGGGCACATGTTTATTATTTCGGTCTTTCCGCACCCTTTACATATAATATGATGGTGGTGTGAATGGTCACATATAAGCTCATAGATGGCAGCACCATCCTTAATGCTTGTTTTATGGATTATTCCAAGGTTTTCAAGTATCTCAAGATTGCGGTAGACGGTAGAAAAATCCGTCTTCTTATGCCTGCTGCGGGTTTTTTTATAAATTTCTTCCGCCGCAACAAACTGGCCCCTGTTCTCGAGCAAAGCTTCAATTATCGCCCCGCGCTGCGGTGTAATCTTATAGTTGTTCTTCTTAAGCTTTTCTTCCACTGATTTTCGGTCCATTCTTAATTCACCTCAGGAACATTCTATTACAAGCTGCCTGTATATTCAACAATTACAAACCTGATTGTTAAACCTTACACCCTAATACAGGAAAAACCCCCAAAGCCTTTACGGTTCCGGGGGTTTTGTGGTGCCGAAGACAGGACTTGAACCTGCACGAGCTTAAAGCTCACTAGACCCTGAATCTAGCGCGTCTGCCAATTCCACCACTTCGGCAAATTAAGTTCATTAAATATAATAGCATATAGGCTAAGCTAATGCAACTGAAATTATTTTGAATAAACCCCGGTAAAATACACATGCACGCCCTGTTTTTCCGGACCTGTTGATTATTAGACTTTGCAGAGTATATAATAATCATATATAAATCATCCTATGAGGGTACTCATAAAAATTTCGGGAAGGGAGAGACCAATATGCCGGTTAGCAAAAGCGCACTAATCTCCAGGCTTAACAGGATTGAAGGGCAGATACGGGGAATAAAGAACATGATTGAGGAGGACAAGTACTGTGTAGATGTGCTCGTTCAGGTTGCAGCGGCAAAATCAGCGCTTAACAGCGTGGGAGCCGTTATACTGGAATCCCATATACAGGGATGTGTAAAGGATGCCATAGAAAAGGGGAAAAGCACCGAAATTCTGGATGAACTTACCGAAGTAATAAAAAAATATGTTAAGTAGGGATAAGCTGTCCCTTTGGGACTACTTATCCCTTAACATTTCTTCGGTCTGCGATATCACTTCGGACATTTCTTTAAATTTTTCGGCAAGCCTTGCCATTTGAGCCCCCAGCTTTGCATCCTTAACACTGCCATTATTGTCATCCACCATTATGAGATTTATAGATTCAATATTCTCCAGACTTTTTAAGCTGTTATCCTTAATTGCCGTTAATTGTTCCCTTATATTGTTTAAGTCATGTTGGTTTTCCATAACCAAACCTCCTGTCTAAGAAAATGAAACACACCATTGATATTTTTCCCCGCAGCAATAAAATAATCCGTAATCAACCGTTATTTACAAACCGTTACACAAAAACTGGAGAGCTACTCCAGGGGGGAAGAATAGCTCTCCGGTCTTCTTTAGTGCTTTGATATATGCTCTTCTTTTGTTTCTTGCAGTATAAAACTATTCGCCCGCCTTAAAAAGTGTGAATCGAAATAGTTCACCCCCGGGGTGAACTATTGTTCTTCAATCTCAAATACATCCTTCGGTGCGCCGCAGATGGGACAAACCCAATCAGCCGGCAAATCCTCAAAAGGCGTACCCGGTTGTATCCCGTTTTCCGGGTCTCCCTCACCGGGGTCGTACACATAGGGGCAAGCCGGACACTGGTATCTTTCCATATTATCATTCTCCTTTTTCTTTTTTCGTCTGGCGTTTAACGCAAGTCGGTTACGATATATATATCCCCCTCTGGCTCATTCTAAACACCTTCCGGCTAATCATCCATATTTTCTTCCAGCAGCCTTTCCAATCTTCTTCTGAGTTTTAAAGTATCATCTTTTTGTACAGTGATACTTATCTCAATAATGTCGCCTTCCCAGGCACCTTCCGGGAGCAGCGCCGCCGGTATATTGAAGGTGGTATTCATAGGCCAATATTCAAGTACCGCCCATTCTTCCTCTATCCTGTCAATAACAAGGGTGTTTCCCATATATAAATACCCCCTCATTCAAGACTTGTAAAAACTATCTCGCTGCCATCGGTACTCAATACTATGGTTCCCAGCCGGTCTGTCCTGAGCACTTTGACCCCGGCACTGTTTAGCAGCTCAAGGGTCTGGGTGTGGGGATGACCATAATCATTACCCTCACCAACGCTGACCACCGCATATGCCGGCCGGACACTCTCAAGAAACTCTGGAGAGGTGGATGTTCTTGAACCATGATGTCCAACTTTGAGCACCTGGGCCTTCGCCCGTACGGTATTAATTTCCTTTTCCGAAGTCTCTTCCGCATCCCCCATAAGAATAATCCCAACATTCCTGTATTCCAACTTGATTACCGCTGAATAGTTGTTCAGGCTTTCATAGCTGTCCCCCACAGGTGCCAGTATATCTACCTTCAGGTCCTGACCCTCTGTTATTGCAACCCCAGCCCTTGCCCTTTGGAACCTATGGCCCTTATCAACCACCGATTGCATAAATGTTTCGTAGGTTTGGCTGGTATGTACAACCTTAGGCATATATACCTTGCCCACAGGTATCCTGTCAAATACGTCGATAAGTCCGCCTATATGGTCTTCGTGGGGGTGAGTAGCCACAACATACTCAAGCTTGTCTATACCCAGCTTCTTCAAATATCTTACCACAGAGCTGCCGGCCTTCCGGGTACCGCCATCCACCAGCATCCGCTCATAATTAGGCAATTCTATAAGGATACTGTCCCCCTGTCCCACATCCAGAAAATGTATCCGCAGCTCCCCTTCCTTTTGCGGGGCCATCGCCGGACTGTAGTTTAAGATATTGAAACTGCTTAAAAGCAAAAGAAGCAAAACAAACAGTATTAGCTTTCCTCTCTTTGCCAACATATCCTTCTCTCCCTGGCCTCATATTCCGGGCGTACGCCCCATAGATATTACAATTACCCTTATTTCATCCCATGGTAAAAGGCTGTATATGCTTTAAAGGTCATGTAAATATCCGCCTTGCTTGCCAGCTCAAAAGGCGAATGCATGTTTAGAACTGCGACTCCGCAGTCAATCACTTCCATCCCGTAGTTGGCAAGAAACTGAGCTATGGTGCCTCCTCCTCCAATGTCAACCTTCCCCAACTCACCCGACTGCCATATAATATTATGGCTGTTGAATACCTGTCTTACCTGGGCGAGATACTCTGCGCTGGCCTCACTGCCTCCCGCTTTTCCTTTATGACCCGTGTATTTTTCTACGGTAACCCCATTACCCAGCCGGGACGCATTCAGTTTATCGTGAACATCCGCAAAGTTGGGGTCAACCGCTGCAGCCACATCCGCCGACAGTACCTTTGAATTGGCAAGGGCCCTTCTGAGACGGAGGTGGTCTCCTTCTGCGGTCAGTTCCATAAGCTCTGCCAATGCATTCTCAAAGAAGGTGGATTGCATTCCCGTATTCCCCATGCTGCCTACCTCTTCCCTATCGGCAAATATAGCGGCGCAGGTTTTTTGCGGGTTATTTATATCCATTAAAGCTCTGAAGGATACATAGGCGCATACCCTGTCATCCTGTCCGTATCCTCCCACCAGACTGCGGTCAAGTCCAACATCCCTTGCACTTCCGGCAGGAACCGCCGTAAGCTCTGCGCTCAAAAAATCCTCCTCTTCAAGCCCGTATTTCTCCTTGAGCAGTTTCAAAACAGCCTCTTTGGAGCCCTTGATTGTCCTGCCATCCGCATCATACTGTGAGGGTATGGTTCCTGCTATAAAATTCAGGCCTTCCCCCTTTATTATCTCTGAAGCTTTCTTTTCCATCTGCTCTTTGGCAAGATGGGGCAGCAAATCGGTTATGGTAAACACCGTATCCTCGGGGTCTTCCCCTATCGTAATTTCAAGTTTTTCGCCATCCTTTTTAATCACTATGCCGTGAAGGGCCATGGGTATGGCTGTCCACTGGTATTTCTTTATGCCCCCGTAATAATGGGTCTTAAACAGGGCTATCCCTTCTTCTTCATATACAGGCGATGGCTTTAAATCCAGTCTGGGAGCGTCTAAATGGGAGCCAATAATGTTTATCCCGTTTTGAATGTCCTCCCTGCCAATCACAAACATTAACAAAGCCTTATTCCTATGGTTAACAATTATCTTATCTCCCTCATTCAGCCTCTTTCCTTCCCTGATACAGGTATCAAGGGGTACAAATCCGTTCTCCCCGGCCAGTTCCAGCATATACTCAACGCATTCCCGTTCCGTTTTGCACTCGGACAGAAAATCTATGTATTCACTGCCAAAGCCAAATATTTCTTCCCTATCGCCTGCTTCAGGCTCCAGCCAGCAGTTTTTGTTTTTTCTGAAAAGGTCCTTTTCCATTATATAAAACTCCTTCCATAATTAAATATACTTGTGTATAATGTCATTTTTCATGCCCAGCAGGGCCGCCTGGGTTCGGTCCTTCACCTGCAGTTTTCTGTAAATATTGCTTACATGATTTCTGACCGTCTTTTCGCTTATCACTAGCTTTTCTGCTATATCGTCATTATTAAGACCTCTGGAAATCATCGACAGAACCTCTTTTTCCCTTGATGTCAGCCTGTCTATGCTCAGGCTTTTTTCCTTCTGAACAATGATATCAAAGGCAAGATTGGGGTGTATGTACGTCTTGCCGACACTCACATCCCTGATTGCACGGTACAGGCTCTGGGCCTCCACGTCCTTCAGCAGGTAACCCAAAGCGCCCAGTTTTATTGACTGGTTAACATACTCCCAGTCGTCATGAATGGTAAGCATAATTACTTTTTTATGGCAGCCGCGCTCCCTGAGTATTTTCAACACCTCAAGACCGCTGATATCAGGCAGATTTATATCAAGCAGAATAACATCGGCTTTTATGTTAAAGGCCATTTCCAGCAGTTCGCCGCCTGTACCAACCTGGCCTACAACCTCCAGGTCGTTCTCCATTTCCAGCAGCTGTTTCAGCCCTTCCCTCATAAGAGAATGATCATCTGCCAGCAATATTTTTATTGTCATGGTTATTATTCTCCCCCTTATTTACCGGATAATTCCCGGGCTGAAAAAAACCGCTCTCTATTCAAGAGGAATTTTTGCAAATATGTTTGTACCCCGTCCTTTTTTTGTGTTTATTTCTATATATCCCTGAAGAAGTTCAACCCTTTCCCTCATACTCATAATCCCAAAACGCCTGTCCTGTTCGTTCCAACCGCCAATCCCCTCGATATCAAAACCTATACCATCATCAACAATGAGGAGTGAAATATACTGCTCCAAAAATTCAAATTTAACCGTAACCCTGGTTGCCTTTGAATGCCTTCTGATATTGTTAAGGGCCTCCTGTATTATCCGAAACAGCGCTATCTGAACCAGTTCCTTTATCTCCACCGCCTTACCTATAAGCCTGAAACCGGTTTTAATGCCGGTATCCTTTTCAAAATCTATTAACAGCTTTTCAATGGTAGCAACCAGTCCCAGATCGTCCAGAGACATTGGTCTTAGGTTGTATATGATTTTCCTCAAATCCTGAATATTTATATTAACCTGTTCTTTAAGTTCCTTAATATAATTCCTTGCCTCGTCAATATCCTTATCCAATACCTGCATACACAATTCAAGCCTTATGCCCATATTAACCAGCGCCTGTATGGGCACATCATGGATTTCCCGTACCAGCCTGCTTCTTTCCTCCTCGGTCGCCTTAATAATCCTATAGCCGAGATACCGGGTTTTTCTGACATCCTCAGTCAGGCCGTCAATACCCATAATGCCGGCCCTCAGGTAATCCAGCACCGCTCCCATATGGGCTACCACGTTTTCCGCCTTTTTAACCAACTTCTTCTGGCCCTTGTATTTTAGTTCAAGCTTGTTTCGTTCTTCCCTAATCCTTTTTTCTTCCTGCTCGGTGAGTATAAGCTGTATTTTCAGGTCCTCGGCTTTTTTGTAGGCCTCTTTAATATCCTCCTCGGTATGGCTGCTGAAATTCTTGCTGACAACCAGAAGCTTGTAGCGGGCGCTGTTTTCAGCCTTTTTCAGCTTTTCTACTTTTTCAATTATATCCTTTGCATTATCCCGCAGCTTCTCCAGGTTTTCTTCTATTTCTTCAGCTTCGTTATATGCGTGCTCAGCAATATCAAAGACATCCTTTTGACCGGTTTCCATAATTTCTATTGTCTTATGGATTATTTCATCTATTTTCTTCATTTGGTTCAGCTGGTCAGACATATATACCCCCCTATCTGCCGTGAATTATTACCATCCTCATAACCCCATCCCAGTCGACGCTGTAACCGAGTACCTCGGACACAAACCGCAGCGGAACAAAGGTTTTATCCTGGTGGATTTCCGCCGGCACATCAATGTCAACACTGCGGTTATTTACCATCGCTTTTCTACTGCCTATATTGAAGGTTATTATACTATCCTCCTTGACTATTTCAACTTTATAGGTTTCCGGATTCCACTTGACCACCGCGCCAAGCTCTTCGCATATACTTCTTACCGGAACCAAAGCCCGGTCGTTTTTTATAAAGGGTGCAGGGTTATAGGCTCTTCTGACACCGTTTAAGTATACCAGTATATCAGTACCCGAACGATAGGTTTCAAAGCTTCCTTCCCCTGTTGTGAAACTCCATTCCTTTTTAATTTCTTCCCGGGTATCGTCGCTGTATGAAACCTTAATAACTGCATTTACTCTGTAAGTTGTGCGGGGCTTAAGAGCATTTTTGGGTATTAACGCTATGACATTGCTCTCAACCAGCGCCGAATCATTGGTGGCATCAAAACGGTAAAAGTCTGTACTGCTTTGCCCGTCAGTAATTGAAGCGCTGACAAGTTCCACCCTTTCCACCCTGTCACCCGTGACCAGCAGGGTTATCGGATATCCGCCGGGACCCTTTGCGCTGGGATAAAGCCTGAAGGGGTCAGGCTCCTCCAGACCGCTCCATGTCACAGGAACCCCTTTTTGTCCGTCTACAGGATATACAACAGTCTGCCGGCTTAAGCCATTGTACCGTATTGCTCCCACTTCCAGTACATTTACATATCTTGTTCCCTTGGCAACATAACCGTACCCCATATGTGTATAGATGGGGCTTATCAGCGGTATTCTGTGATACACCGAATCCATCCAGTCATCCACCGCACCTATATTAGCTTGTTTGAAATGGATGTTTTCCGCAACCATGGGACTCATATACCCAAAATACCTGGTCCTGTCCCATGGCATTTCACCGGTGAAATACTCGTGCTTTTTATCGCTCTGAAGATGGCCGGCGTTAGTATTGCTGCTAACATACAGCGCATGATTATTGGCCGCTGCGTTGAGGCTTTTATCAATGCTCATTCTGGGCAAACCCGCTATATCCCTGTAATGATTAATCCTATCCCTTACCTCCTCATATACAGGGGTCTGGGGTACTTCTTCCATGGCTGTGTTCAGTATACTAAAGCTGAAGGGCGGAGAGGAAATCCTTACCCCGCTTTTTAAGGTTACCACAATGGATACGCTGTGCCTTCCCACCTTCAGATTCTCCCTGGGCGAATAGAATACGGAGTTAATATCATCCCTGAAAACCGCATCCACCCTTTGATCGTCCAGAGTCATATATATTTCCTTTATCTGGTCGGAGGACAGCCCGGAAAAGGTCCACAAAACAGAGGGCCTCTTTATACCTACATTTCCCTGGGGTGTAGGAGGGTAATACCAGATTGCCTGACCTGTGGCCTGAACCGATGCTGCAAGCGCTATGTTTAATACTGTGACGATGATTACAAGATAGATTATTTTTTTTCCCGGATAATTATGCCTCATTGTTTGCCCCCTAGAATATGACTTATTAAATAATTCTATAACTCCGGTCTTAATCCTGCACGTCAGTAAATTATAACTCCAAGATTAAATGCCTGAGGCATAACAACAGCAGCCAATAGCCCCGTTCATTTGGGGTAATTTTGGAACCGCCATTTCCACAAATCCTCCGTGCATTTTGATAAACTTCTGCATCGCCCTGTTTTGGGCCACTCCTCCTGCAAAAACTATCCTTTGGCTGCTAAATCTCCTTATCATGGGACTTATCCTGTTATATAGCGAATAATTAACCCCGGAGCAAAGCCTTTCTATTTCCTCCCCTTCCGAAATGTATCCTATAAGCTCGGACTCTGCAAAAACAGCGCAGGTTGAATTAAGCTTTACCGGATCCTTGTAATAATCCGTCATTTCCCGGAGGGATATATTAAGAAGGGCTGCCATGTTTTCCAGATACCTTCCGCTCGAGGCAGCGCATTTATCATTCATAACCATATCCGTAATGGCACCGCCCTCAATCAGCATAACCTTACTGTCCTGGCCTCCTATATCCAAAAGCACAAAGTCCTGCCAGCCGGTCTGGAATACCGCTCCCAACGCATGGGCCTTTAATTCGGTAATAACCTCGGCTCCAAAAACCTTAATATTGTTTCTGCCGTACCCGGTACTTACAATCCTGTCAACGGGCTTTGGCAAAATTTTTTCAAGGTCAAGCAGCAGCCCACCATCGGTTGACCTGCTGTGGGTTCTATAAAAATCCACCGTATCAAAAACCCTGTTAAATTCCATCTCTTTGCTGTTATATACCGCCAGCTTTACAAACCGGCTGCCCAAATCTATTCCCAATACTCTCATCTGACCCCTCACTTCCTGTCCTTAAGCATTTCAATAAAAGCCTCTGCCCGCAGCTTTGTCCTTGCATCCAATTCTCCTGGCCTGTCCCCTTCCACCATCAAGACGGGGACACCCAGCCTTTCCTTAATCACAATATCCTCAATTCCCCTGAAGCAAAAGGCCTGCGTATAATGAAGTATACCGTCCAGCCTGCGCTCCTTAATGGCCTCTTGAATATCCTCAAGTCTTGTCTCCAGGCTATATGGATACGTGAACTGCCGGTAGGTTTCATATATATCCCTGCCCAATGCCGGCACCATTGTAAACTGCCTTTGAACCTCGTTGTACACAACCCTGGCGCCACAATCCTCCACAAAGGAATAAAGGGCCGGAAATATTGGAGGTACCCCTATATACCCAAGCCTTACCTGCTGCGGCATTTGCTCTCTGGCCTCCGCCGTCCTGATAAACCCGTCCAGTTTTTTTTCAAAGGCCGTGTAATCACCTTCAAAATCACTGCAGCTTACCTGCCATAAATGGTTTTCAAAACCTGTTATCCTGTTGTCTATATATGTGAGCCTATCCAAATATCCCACCTTTTCCCTTATCCTGTCCAACCTGTCCTTCATCCTGTTCACGCTGCCTGTGTCCTGACCGAAGAGATGGATAAGCCTGTCTATTTCCGTTTTAATCCTTTTTATATCCCTGGATACCGGATAGGAGAAGGGTATATATCTGATACCCTCCACTTCCAGCACCTCTAAAAGGGCGCGGGTATTTGAACAGTCTCCCTCCACAACGCCTATTATGCACTCTATGTCCTGCTGCTCTATAAGGGATGAATAAATGCCCTTTATCCAGGCACAGCAGTTCCGCGGAAAGCCTCGTCTTTCCGCCCTTTCCAGCATCCCCTGGGGCTGGGAATGGCCGATAAATATGTTGTTTAAGTCTATGGGTATTTTGCCGGCGGCATATATAACCTCGACAGGTATGGTTGTAGTAAAACCTATTTTTGCCATTGGTAATTTCCCCTTTGTGTCAGATTTTCATAATAGAATTATATCACATAAACCTGTGGCCTTCCCGGGAAAGCAGGAACCGGAATTTTGAACTATTAAAAGCCCCGTCCGGGGTAGACGGGGCTTTTAAATGGATTATAAAGGGGTTAATAAAGCAGTATAGGGGTAATGATTTCCCTTACTGTCTATATTATACCTTAAAAAAAACGCATTTTACGGGAAGTTTCGCCAAAACGACCTTTATATATCTAAAAACGACCTTTGGCTTGTTCAGACGGAATATTAGCTTATCAAAGCCTCCAGGTCGTTTATTCGCGAATATGAAATCAATGCTTCCTTTTCAATATTTTTAAACTTAATTGTATAGACCTTTCTCCCATAGCTTGCTATACGGTCGATATAGTGAATATTCACAAGGTAGCCTCTGTGGGACCGGAAAAACATCCCCTTATCCAGGCGCTCCTCAAGGCTGTTCAGGGAATCATAGGTTTCAAATACTTCCCTTGCCGTGTAGATACACGATTTGGCCTCATCTCTCTCTATCATGACTATCTCATGCTGGTCAAGGAATATTATCTCGTCCCGGGTCTTTATTACAATCCTTCCTATCCTGTTATGCGGTGATACCTTCATGCCCCTGTCCCTGTCATCCCTGATTTTTAATATATTCGTAACTGTTCTTATTACCCTCGCCCTTTCGTAGGGCTTAACAATATAGTCATAGACATAAAGCCTGTATGCATCAAGGGCATACCCTGAATAGGCTGTGGTAACCACCGTAAAAACATCGGGATTTAAGCCCTTAATTATCTCTATGGTGCTTAACCCATCCATCCCCGGAAGCCCGATATCCATAAACACCACATCCGGGGAAAGCTTTTCAGCCATTGCCACTGCTGCTTCACCATCCATAGCATGTCCCACAACCTTTGTTCCTTCTATTCCCTCCAGTATACCCCTAAGGTATATGGCATTTTCAGCCTGATCCTCACAAATAAGTATCTTTAGCATATTATTGCCCCTTTTACAAAATATTGCTATGCCCCCCACATGTTATTGAGGTGGACTTAAGTCCACCTCAATAACCGCTTCTACTTCTTCAGCGCTTCCGGGGTCTCGGGTTGGTACAGGAAAGTTAAACTGGCGCCACCGGCAAAGGCTGCGGCAACTAATGCAAGCAGCGTGGTAAGAATTGCGAATACGTTAGCTTTTCTCATCTACTACACCTCCTTTTATCAAGCTTATCCTCTATGAATTTTATCAGCCGGTAACCGGTATCGGTTAGGGTAAAGCCCTCCAGCAAAAGCCCGGTCACTAGGCTGTAGTGGTACCATAATGTAAAACCTTTAAACAGTAAATCCAATAAAAGGAGTGTGAGTATTATCCCAATAATACCAAAGGACATCATGCGAAACCTATGATACTCCTTCTCGTTAATTGGCCGGTTGGGGTTTTCCCTCGGCGAATATCTTACAACGGTATATATCGTAAAAAGGCTGCCGGCTGCCAGATACAGGCTCCCAAAAGCCCCCGGCAGTCCAAACGTAAATTGTGCTATAAAACCGCCGGATATGATTATAAGCACGCTTGAAACAAGGCACCCCGTATAGGTGGAAAAATGAACCCCTCCCGCCACAAGCCTTACAGCCACAAACATCGCTGATATAACCAGTACTTCCCTAATCATTCCAAGGAGAGCGGCGGCAGCTATTATAAATACAAACTCCACAACTGTCCCCAGGGCGCACTGCAGTCCGTAGCTTACAACCTCTGTATCGGCGTCCTTATGTCCCGAGCGCCGTACTATGGCCCCGGCAAGCCTGTCGCATATTCTCTTCATAGGCCCCTCCTTCACCGGGGAAGCTCCACCAGCATCCGCACTCCCTTTTTTGCGTCGCTGGAAACCTCTATTCTCCCATTATACATATCGACAATGCCCT
>CAZVBE010000014.1:0-52705 GCA_964625335.1 uncultured Clostridium sp.
GCGAATTCCTAAAATATTTTCCAGTTTTCACTTGACATCACACCGCTGCTCTTTCAAGCATTTTTAACCTGTCTGGCTTCCCCATGAATATACCATATTTTGCACTCATTTTCCACACACATTCCAGGATTGGTCTTTGCCGCTTTTCCCATTGCCCTTCCATAATCACCGATACAGTCTCGCCGCTGTCCCATGCCGCAATCGCATGCAGGGAGCCTGGCATCACGGCCGTTGTGGGATTCGGGAACGTCACCGCAAGGCTCAAGACCGGAGACCGGGTTTTAGCGGACGGCGGACAGTGAGTTGTGTGAATACCGGAGTAAATGGAGGTATTCAACCGCTTTGGTGGTATACTATAAGAAAATATAATGAGGTGAACAGCTTTGAAAAGCATTGACTGGGAAACCGCAATAAAGACCCGCAGGTCCACCCGAAGCTTTGAAATGCGTCCGATTGAAAAAAGCAAGATGGAATTGCTTGAAAGCTTCATAGACAATATCCAGCTACCCTTTGAGCACAATGTCAAGATATGCCTGTTCAAGGCCAATCCCGACAAAAAACTATATACCGTATTCCAGGCCCCGCCCGACGGGGCAGCCTTTGTATCGGATACCGATATATGCTCGATTTCTGCAGCCGGGTTTGTGGGCCAAGCTTTTGTTTTATACGCCACCGTCCTGGGGCTTGCCACCTGCTGGTACGGTCATTATTCTGCTTCCGAGCTGGAGCGCATTATGCCTCATCTCGATTCGGATACCGGATTAACAAAACAAAAATACGGTTTCGGAAAGGCGCGGTACAAGGAAAGCGGGCAATTTGCATCACCCCGCTGGGATACTGGCAAAGGAAAGGTGTCAGACTTGCCGACAGAATGCAGACGTCATTTTTCAGCCATAAACGCAAGCCCGTCGGTGACTTTCTGGAGGGCGGCATAAACGAGGGCAGCCTTCCCCCGGAACTTCTGTATGCCTTTGACCTTGCGCGAAAAGCCCCTTCTGCCGCCAACAGCCAGTTCTGGCGGTTTAAGGTATCACCTGACTTTAAGGATGTCTCTATATCAACTCCGGTGGGCTATAAACACTTTAAATGGGAACACCCGGACGTTGATATCGGGATATGCGCCTGCCACTTCTGGCTGGGGCTTATGATACAGGACATAGACTGCCATGTCTCTTTAAGTGAAGAACAGGGCCGCGCCATATGGCGGTTCGAAATTGAGCTGTCAAGAGAACTGTACCCTTGATATTTTTGAAAGAAATGCAACCCTGTGGTAGAATAATGTGTCTAATAAACAGAAGGCCGGCGGAGGAATTGTAATGGACCAACAAAGCATTGTTAAAGGCATAAAAAATTCAAAGGAGTGGGCCGTTGAGGCAGTGATCGACAAATACGGTGACAGACTGGTGAAATCCGCCTACCTGGTATGCGGCGACCGATACTTAGCCGAAGAGGCGGTGCAGGATACTTTCCTTACGGTATGCCGCAAGATTGAAAGCTTCCGGGAGGATTCCTCGCTGTATACCTGGATGTACAGGATTACAATCAATCATGCCAGAAACAAAATCCGCAACCGGTGGTTTAAGCGGGTCTCCCCCAGGGAAGGGCCGGAATTTGAAGATCATCCCGACTACAGGACCCCCGAGCAGAGCATTATAGACAGTGAAGTCTCGGAAGAAATATGGCAATCGCTGTCCTTACTGCCCCTTATATACCGCCAGGTAGTTGACCTTCACTATATACAGGAATTTAAAATACGGGAAATGGCAGTCATCCTCAAGGTATCGGAGGGTACAATAAAGAGCCGCCTGGCAAGAGCACGACAACGACTTGGCCATTTGTTAAAGGAAAGGTGGGACGGATACCCACGAATGGCAAAAATAGTAAAAATATAATGCTGTATGAGGAACTGGACCGGATAAAGCTGCCGGAGGACAGAAAAAGATATATAAAGGACAATATGATGAAGGCTTTGAACCAACGGGAGCTGCCCCACCGGCAAAGGCTTATAATTGCTTTGCGGGGATTCTGGCACTCCACCTTTGAGATATCGGTGGCACCGGCCGCCCTATCCTTTGCCGTTATAATAGGACTGCTGACCTTGGCGGTGTATCCCGGATTTAGCCCTGCGGGAAAACACATAAACAACGAGATTGTGTACCTTCAATCGACGGTTGAACAAAACGGCATGCAAACGGTAGTATATCTTCCTGTGGAAATGGAGACTGAAAAACAATGAGAACAATTAGATTAAAGGGTAAACAAATAATACTAACGATAGTATTCGCATCGGCGGCATTACTTATTGCTTATCTGTCAGCGGGGCCGCCCCTGCTTATGTCCTATGCCCAAAAACTGAATAACAGCGGCCGTGTTGAAGATGCGCAGGCAGTGTATGACAGGATAGCCAACCTTTTCCCCCACAGCTCGGCCGCACCTTCCGCCCTTTACCAGTCTGCGGGCTATGATGCGCCATCCTACTACTCGATTCATTCGCGTATTGAGGAACCCGGCATTATATACATCTTCCCGGATTTTTCCTCATCTTCCCACGGGAAGCAGGTAACCAGAGCCGATGCGCAAAAAGCAATAGAGAAGTACGAAAAACTGGCGGAAAAATACCCCGATTCTTCCTGGACCCATCACGGGCTGAAGCAGCTGGCAGCCACCTATTATTACCTGAAGGACTATGAAAAAACCGAGTATTATCTTAATGAATATATAAACAGGTCCCGGTACTCCCAGGCCGAAGGCTATCTGATGCTGACCGAGCTGTACCGGGTGCAGGAAAAGCCCAAAAAAGCTCTGGGTACGATAGAAGCCCTGCTGGACGAATACCCGGGACATTACACCCTTGATGCTGCCCTGCTGAAGGGTGAAATCCTTGCAGACATGGGAAGGCTTGATGAGGCCGAAACAATTGTAAGAAAAATCCCGGCTATGGCCGAAGAAGAGTATTCCGAATTAAGGGATGAGTTTGGAGAGGATGTCCGAACCGACAACGTAAATATCTGGGCAGACAGGGCCAAAAGGCTTACCGCACGAATTGAGGCCGCAAGGGATAACCCCCTCTACGGCGGCAATATTTCCGGAACCATCACAAAGGGCGGCCGCCCCTTTGAGGGAGTATACGTATATGCCCAGAGCAAAACCTATTCAAGGATCACCCAAAGCCCCCCCGATTACGTCGCCAAAACCAGAACCGACAAACAAGGCCGGTTCTTTATTGAAGGCCTTGTCCCCGGCAATTACCAGATAGGTTTGGGGATTTCACCGCATACATCGGAGGGTTATACCCTGGAGAAAAAGGATTCCATGTCTCTGCTGCCGGTTACTGAAGGAGAAACAGTAAATATTGACTTGAGATTTGTTGATACAATAAAACTTATATCCCCCACCGGCGGAGAGCAGGTGGATGCAGGCAGTATTGCCTTCTCCTGGGAAAGGGTGGAAGGTGCGAAGACCTATTCCCTGTATGTCGGGCCGGTCACCACAAACGAAAGGGGCATCATTACCTCACACTCCTTTGCACCGCTGGCAACCGGCATCACCGAAAGCAGCATAACCCTTTCTTTGGAGGACTTTGACCTTAAAAGGCCCCTTACCGTATCCTACGATGAAAAGGGCGTATACCCAGATGTAGTCATGGGGCTTTTATACCCCGGAAGCACCTTCACCTGGGGGATATACGCCTACGACGAAAAGGGCTCGGAGCTTACCGCAAGCAGGGGCTACGGAGTCTCATACAGCCAAAATGACCTTCCCCTTCTTTCGTTAGCCGGAAAGATAACCAACAAAGGCGACCGGCTGCTAATAGAAGGTAAATACGCCCAAGCCGTGTCGGCCTATGAGGATACCCTAAAGGACAATCCCAACGACATCCACAGCCTTTCGGCACTGGCAAAGATTAGCCACTACGGGCTTAACAAAACCCGGGAGGATTACCTTAAGGCCGCCGGATACTACAGGCGCATCCTGGACATTGCCCATGCCCCCGAGCTCCGGGAATCTTTGGCGGATGTTTTATTCGAAGCCGGTGACTACCGGCAGGCCCTTATAGAGTATGAAAGAATGCAGCAAGAGGACAATGACAGCTGGCTGGCTTATTACAAAACAGGACAGTGCCAGTTGCTAACCGGGAATACGCAGGATGCCTTTGACAGCTTTGACAGGGCGGCATCAATGCATAACGGAAAATACATGCGGGGCTATCCGGTGGCTGCAGCCCTTGTTACCAACCGTATCGACAAGGCAATTGAGTATGCAGGGATTGTTGATGAAGGCACATATTATCTGGATGAACTCAGGGAATACGCTGCCAGGGACTGCTCTGTGGAAGAGATAATTGCATCTCTTATTGAAGAGGGCAATTTGGACAGGGCCACTCAAACCCTCAATGAAAACAAGCCCTTTGATTTGTTTATCAAAGGGCTTATATACCGGTTATCCGGCGACTACCGCCAGGCAGAAGCTATGATGGCTGGATTGCAGGATATAAATTCCGAAGAAAGCGATTTCCTGGGCGGTTTACTGAAGAAAATCCTGGGCTGACAGCAGAACAAGAACCTGACCCCTGTTCTATCCGTTTCTATTTGGCAGCATAAAACTTTGCCACCTCTTTCCCCTTTTTGTTGGTTATTACTTCGCTGCAGTCCGGCTGTACAAGGATCAGCCGTATATCCACCCATCCTTTAAAACCAAAGGCAAAGCCCTTGTGGAATTTAAAACGTTTCACCGCATCTGCTATTTCAGGGTCAGGCTGCCGTTCCACAACCAGAACTCCCGTTACTATGCTTGACATGTGCTCCTCATGGGGTACCACCAATTTACCGGCAGCGTCCTTTAGGCTTTCTATAAAATCATCAAGTTCTTGCATACTTATCTGTGCATAGTATTTGACCAGACAGTGTTCATAGTTTTCAAAGCTGTATACTTTGGCTTTTCTGGTAAAAAAGAATTTTTCATTCTTAACAAAAGATTTTGCGTATAAATCGCAGTGCAGATTTTCAATGTCCCGTTCCCTTTCAATATCAAAATACACGCTCAGCTTTTCGGCTAATTTGTCAATATACCCTGATCCCGTCATACCTTCACCTTCCCCATCATCTTTGTTATGATGTATTATAGCACAAATGGCTTGACATTCCCACAAAATATGGATGCAAAAACCCTGTCAGACGCATAAGATACTATAAGGCGTAAAGGTCGTTAACACTTTTTAATCAGGGGGTTTTTATATGGAAAGGGATAATACTTTGCACTACCTTTGGCTTATTAACTACGCACTGGGGATTTCCATAGGCGGCGTAGCAGTGACGGAGTATTATAAGCACCGGAACATAACTCCTTTCTTAATTATCCTCGCTGTAATAATAGCCGGCCCCTTTGAGGATTATATGGTCCGGTCGATACAAAAGGCTCCCGTTCCGGACTATGAGAAAAAAGGACGCATACAGCTTGTCGACCAGTTAACCAGTATCGGCTTCCTGTTATTCCTGCTGCTCGCCGCACTGGATTCCGGCTGACTTTGGCAGGCCGTGTCCTGATTATTAACAGTTGGTTATTTTCTGTACGCCCCGACTATCTCCCCATAGTATAATACATGGTAGTCTTCATTGGGATAACAGGGTTTTTTAACATCATCAACAAGGCCATTCCGGTCCATGCCCTGCCTGTATACAATTCTGCATTCCAGATGCATATCACAGTCGCTTATTATCGGAGTATCCACCGCCCGGCCTTTTTCGGTCTTGAGCGCGCATTCCCTGAACTTGTCTATGTCCCTTCCCGATTTGACACCGCAAATGTTAAGAGCATCGTCCAGCTGTCCCTTAAGTGGAAAGCTTACTGTAAACTCATCCGCCTGGTCTATAAGATGGTGGGTATACCGTGAATATCTGACGAGGACGGTAAAGACAGGCCTTTTCCATATAAACCCGAGGGAGCCCCATCCTATCGTCATTGTATTTGTTCTTCCTCCGCTGCTCACTGTCAAAAAAGCTCCCTTTGGCATCTGTTCCAGTAGTTGCGCTGACATTTCGGTATAATTCATATCTTTGTACATACTTACACCTCCGTTAAATATTCGATAAGTTCTATCCGTTCACCCGACGGTCCTTCGAGGAATCCCGTCATGATGCCTTCTCCGGCTTAACCCCGGGTTTTCTATGTAGAATGCTTTGGGCCTCTCAATATCCCTGGTATGATTTAATGTATTGGCAGGCCCTTTGAACACTGCCGTTTTATCACCACCTTTTTGGGAATAGATACATGCTTCAGCAGCCCACAGGCCTCAGGAAAGTGGAGCAAATCTTATTGTATTAATAGGCTTCATGAAAGACAGGCGCACACTTAAAAATTGTGCGGGTTTTCATGAAGCCCAAATGCTCACCGGTCACTAACGCATGTGTTTTCCTTCGCGTTATTACTATTATATTATGCCAATAGCAACCATTCAAGATACAAGTATTTATCTGCCATTAATCAATATCCGGTGCAATCCTGCTCATAAGGGCTGCCATCTGTGCCCTTGTGATTCTTTCCCCGGGTTTGAAAGTTCCGTCTTCATATCCCATAAAAATCCCACGGCGGCTCATCGCATTTATAGCCTTGTATGACCACCTGTCGCTGTCAATATCCCCATACTGAATTGCCTCCCGGTCTCCGTCCTCATCATCGATGTCTATGATTCTTTCAAGGATTGCAGCCATCTCTTCTCTGGTCAGCGGGTCCTCGGGGCCAAATTTTCCGTTTCCCTTACCCTGCATTATGCTATGCCCCTCAACTATACCTATCTCCTTATTTGCCCAATGCAGTCCCGGAACATCGGTGAAGGAATCCGCTCCCTTTCCTTCCTCGAGTTCAAGGGCTCTCACCAGTATGGCCGCCGACTGTGCCCTTGTCAAAGGCATATCGGGGGCAAAATGAGTGCTGGACACTCCCTGCATCCAACCCCTTTCCTCCATATCGGAAATTTCGCTCTGGGCCCAATGGCGGTAGGTATCCACAAACCAGCTGCCGTTCAGCCACAATTCAAAGTAGTCCCAAGTACCGTCCGTCTCCTGTCCCAGGCTCCAACTGCCCGCACCCTTTAATCCATACTTTTGTACCAGTCTCAGTTTATGTTGTATTGATTCTTCATTTTCATACCAAATAACATAGGTTCCGGGGGAAAGGCTGCGGCTGAATACGCTGACATGCCCGTCCCGGGGACTTATGGTCACCGATGCCCTGGGAGATCCTGCAAGCTCGTCAAATTCCACGCTTCCGTTATAGTTGTCCAGCAGTTCCTGGGCCTTATTAAGATGTATTCCGTAGCCGCCGTAACTCTGTCCTGCCTTCCAGTACCGGCCATAGAACGGGATGCCCAGCACTATCTTATCCTCCGGCACATGCTGA
The DNA here is from genome assembly GCA_964625335.1 of uncultured Clostridium sp. GTDB lineage: Bacteria > Bacillota > Clostridia > Ch29 > Ch29 > CAZGUG01. Next base: position 7,396 of record CAZVBE010000014.1, read on the forward strand.
AGCGCATATTTGATAGAATCCTCAACAAAGGATGTGCTGGCTACCGGGCCCTGCACTTCCCCTTCGCCCTTTTCGTCATAGGCCATAATCATCAGATAGTCGCTGTACATTGCCAGGGCTTTATAATCATACGAGCCCTGCCATCCTGTATTGCTTCCCGTTGGATTGGCAGCCACCGCAACAGATACTTCCTTGCTGCGCGGCAGATTTTCCCTCAAAAGCCTGACAAAATCCACATAGGCTTCCCGGTCTGCTTCGGTTAAGTTTTCTATGTCCACATTAACTCCATCAAAGTCATACTCCATGACTGCATCTGCAATCTGACCGGCCAGGTCTTCCCGGTTTGCCAAAGCAGCCCTGCCCTTGGCCCTGTCCCAGTGGTTGCTCAGGAAAGGCACAACCCTTATATCCCTTTCTTCCATTGCCTCCACGAAGCGTTGGTCTGTAATATCGTTTAAAACAAGGTATCCGTGGTCATCCAGATCAAAATAGCTGGGCGATACCGTATCAAGGGCTCCTCCGGTTTTGTCCACATTACTGATAAATGCCTGGGTGTTCCCAAAGTAAATGTAGGACATATTAAGCCTGTTACTTTTTGCGAAGGCATATCCCCCAAATACAAATCCGGTTATGATAACAAGGGCAGTACCTATTGCTGCAATTCTTTTTATATGTGCTGGTCTGTTCATGCCGTTCCCCCTTTCGGTTATAGTAAAAATGATAAGGGACAGCGGCATAAATAGCAATGCACAATTTATGTTAACCAATTATCCTGCACTGTGATATTACCTGAATTGGCGGGCTTTGTCCCCGCCGGATTTCCGATTCTATTAGGGCTGTCAGCCATCTGACTTTTTACCTGTTATGCTGTCTATTTCGACCCTTATGACTGCCAACTTCTCAAGCACCGCCTCGGGGTATTCCGAATAGGGTTTGCCTGTGTATTTCTTTACTATAGCATCAAGACCTTTTCTTTTTTGTTCGTATCCATCAGCCAGAAATGCTTTGCCAAACCCCACCACGCTGTAATACTTCATGCTCCAGTCACACGGTTTTTCCGCCTTAACAAACTCGCATTCCGCCTCCATTTCAAAGCATATGTTTCGGTTTTTTTTAATAATGTCAATCTTTTTTCCCTCACCGGCAGAGTGCAGATAAAGGCAGTTGTCCTGGTAACCGAAATTCATCGGTATTATGTAGGGCCTGTCGTTCTCACTTACGGCAATCCTGCAGACGGAAGCCTTTTCCATTATACGCTCAATAAGCGCCCTGTCGGTTATTTCCCTGTCCTTTCTCCTCACAGTTGTTCTCCTCCTTTATTAATATTTCAACCCAAAACGGTTGTCTGTTATCATATATTACCAATTATAATCATATATACCGGGATAAACGCCATCCCCACTATTGTTGTTATTGCAATCATAATTGTAGCATACTTGTGGTCTGCACCATAGGTTTTGGCGACTATGGCGGCTTGGGTCATTACAGGCATTGCAGTTTCTATGATAAACACCTTTTTCATCAGCAGCGGAATATTTGCAGAAACGAGCATCGTATAGACAATCGCCGGAGCAATCAGGAATCTTCCCGCAAGTACCGCAATCATTTCTTTGTCAATTCTTATTCCGCTAAAATCTATTGTATGGATGGTTATTCCCATGAATAGCATCGACAGGGGTGTGGTCATGCTGCCAAGGTATCCGGCGGTATCCAGTATAAAGCGCGGCAGCCTGATATCCAGCATAATCAACGCCACAGTCACTGCAAATGTAACAAGGGGCGGAGATATTACTCTCTTAACGCTGTCACCAAAGGATGCCTTGCCAGTCCCGGCCGGGTCATCCCTTCTTATGGCAAATATACCTATAGTCCAAAACACCAGCGTATTTACTATATAAAACATTATTACATAGGGAACGCTTGCCTCACCAAACAGTGATACATTAACCGGCAGCCCTATGAATACAGAGTTTGAGAGTGAAAACATCACCAGGAAAATACCCCTTTTCCCCGGTCTGACTGCCATCAGCTTTATAAGCATAAAGCCTACAGCAAACATAAGCAGCATTGATAACAGAGGATATAAAATACTTGTACCTAATACCATAATTTCTTTACTGTCAAAGGTGGTATAAAAATTTGAAAACATGAATGCGGGCAGGGAAATATTCACCACCAGTCTGGAAAACAACCTTGCCGTATCCTCGTCAAACCACCCCCTCGCTGTGAGGATATATGCCACCAAAACCATAGTAATAATTGTAAAGGTACTTTGCAGTGCATCTATTACGACCAAATCAGCGTCCTCCTCATGTTGTTTTTGTTTGCATGCAGCATTCATTTTAATATATCATTTTTTTAAAGTTTAAGCCACTAATGCAAGATTTTTGAGATTAACCGGATACAAGCCCTTGCATTTGTGTTATAATAACTAAAAATTTGAATTAAAGGAGTGCCTATGTCTGATATCGAACTTATTGCTACCTCCACCTTTGGGCTCGAGGCAGTTGTCAAACGGGAAGTGTTAAGCCTTGGATACCCCGACCTTCTGACAGAGGACGGGAAAATCACCTTTTCCGCCGACCTGGCCGCCATTCCAAGGGCTAACCTGTGGCTTAGAAGCGCCGACAGGGTGCTGCTCAAAATGGGCCAGTTTAAAGCTTTAAGCTTTGAGGAACTTTTTGAGAATACTAATGCCCTGCCCTGGGATGAATGGATAACCGAGGACGGAAAATTCACTGTAACGGGAAAATCGGTAAAATCAAAGCTTTACAGCGTTCCCGACTGTCAGGCAATTGTCAAAAAAGCTGTTGTGGAAAAAATGAAGCAAAGGTATAAAAAGGACTGGTTTAGTGAAACCGGGCCGGAATACACCATACAGGTTTCACTGCTCAAGGATATGGCTACGCTGACCATAGACACCAGCGGAGTTGGCCTGCACAAAAGGGGCTACCGGCACAGGTCGGTGGAAGCTCCTCTTAAGGAAACGCTGGCAGCAGCACTGGTGCAGCTTAGCTTTTGGAATAAGGACAGACTCCTGGTAGACCCTTTTTGCGGTTCGGGAACCATACCCATCGAGGCGGCTATGATAGCAAGGAATATAGCGCCGGGGTTAAACAGGGGCTTCGCATCCGAAGACTGGCCAAAGGTGGGAAAAAAACTTTGGAAGCAGGCCAGAATAGAAGCTTTTAGTTCCATTGATCAGGAGTCCCGTATACGGATTGCCGGGTCGGACATTGACAAAAGAGCGATAGAGACAGCCAGGCAAAACGCTGTCAACTGCGGTGTGGATGACTGTATTGAGTATAGGGCCATGCCTTTTTCCCAGCTAAAAATAACCGAAGAATATGGTGTGGTGGTTACCAACCCTCCCTACGGCGAAAGAATGGGCCAGTCACAGCAGGCCCGCGAACTATACAGTGATATGGGCATGAAATTTGCGGATAACCATACATGGTCGGTATATGTGATTACTTCTGATGAGGATTTTGAAAGCCTCTTCGGAAAAAAGGCGGATCGCAGAAGGAAGCTTTATAACGGGAGAATCAAGGTGGACTATTACCAGTATTATGGCCAGAGGCCTCCCTCGAAAAAATAACTGCAGTACCGGCTTATATGTGCCCCACACTCATAATATTTTCCTCGGCTACGGAAATAATACTAATAAATAATACTGGAGGTGCGAAAATGAGGATCCCCAGGCATATAGGGATTATCCCGGACGGTAACAGAAGATGGGCATTGGATAAGGGTTTGCCAAAGGAAATGGGATACGCAAAGGGCCTTGACCCGGGGCTTAAGCTTTTCACCCTGTGCAGAGAGCTTGGCGTAGCGGAACTCACCTATTACGGCTTTACAATGGACAACACCAAAAGGCCTTCGGTACAGACCCGCGCCTTTACCAACGCCTGTGTTAAGGCGGTTGAGCTATTAGCAACTCAGGATGCCAACCTGCTTGTTATCGGCAATACCGATTCCCCGATGTTCCCGCAGGAGCTGCTTGGGTATACCAAAAGGAAAACCATTGGCAAGGGAGGCGTGAAGCTAAACTTTCTGGTGAATTATGGCTGGGAATGGGACCTGAACAGCCTTATCGGTACCAAAAAAAATATAGACATAAAAAAGCATCTCAAGTCCAGCGATGTATCCCGGGTAGACCTTATTATACGCTGGGGCGGCAGAAGAAGGCTGAGCGGGTTTTTGCCGGTGCAATCGATATATTCGGACTTTTATGTTATAGACGACTACTGGCCGGACTTTAAACCCGAGCACCTTTACTCCGCCCTTGAATGGTACGATAACCAGGACATAACCCTCGGCGGGTAAAACTCCCTTTAAAAATATACAGGCTTCATGGATTCCATGAAGCCTGTTTGCATCTAAAATCCGCAGTGTTCGGTTCTGGTTATTATCTCGTCCTGCAGCTTTCTGTTCAGATTGTTGAAATAGTCGCTGTACCCCGCCACCCTGACTATCAGGTGACTGTACTTCTCCGGGTTTTTCTGCGCATCCCTTAAAGTATCGGCGTTTACCACGTTAAACTGTATGTGGTGCCCATCCAGCTTAAAGTAGGACCTTATCAGATGGGTCAGTTTCATAAGACCCTCTTCCCCTTCCAGCACCTGGGGCGTGAACTTCTGGTTCAGCAGGGTACCGCCGGTCTTCAAGTGGTCCATCTTGGAAGCGGACTTTATGACCGCCGTCGGCCCGTATTTATCCGCCCCCTGCACAGGAGATATACCCTCGGACAGGGGCTGCTCGGCTTTCCTTCCGTCCGGTGTCGCCCCAATCACCGAACCAAAATAGATATGGCAGGTGGTGGGCAGCATATTTATCCTGTAGCAGCCGCCTTTCACGTTCCTTCTTCCGTCCACTTCGTTAAAAAATGCCTCGAAAACCGATACCATTATATCGTCTGCATAATCATCGTCGTTTCCGTACCTGGGCGTCTTGTTGATAAGCCTCTGCCTTACCTTCTCATGGCCTTCGAAGTTATCCTTAAGAGCTGCCAGCAAGTCCTTCATGCTCATGGCCTTGCTTTCAAAAACATGGTATTTTACAGCCGAGAGGCAGTCGGTTATACTGCCTATGCCCACTCCCTGGATATAGTTGGTGTTGTACCTTGCGCCGCCCGCATTGTAGTCCTTCCCTTTTTTGATGCAATCATCAACCACTATCGAAAGGAAGGGGGATGGCATGTAGGTGGCGTACAGTTTTTCTATTATATTGTTGCCCCTTACCTTTATATCAATGAAATAATGCATTTGTTTTTTAAAGGCATCGAACAATTCCTCATAGCTTTTAAACTGGGTGGGGTCCCCGGTTTCTATTCCGATTCTTTTCCCGGTTTTTAAGTCAACACCGTTGTTTAGCGTAATTTCCAGTACCTTGGGTATATTGAAATAGCCTGTCAGTATATAGGCTTCCTTTCCAAAAGCGCCGGTTTCAACGCATCCGCTTGTGCCGCCGCATCTTGCATCCTCAATGGATTTGCCCTGGCGAATTAGTTCCTTCATCACCGCATCGGTATTAAATACCGAGGGGAAGCCCATACCCATCCTGATTATTTCACAGGCCTTTTTGACAAACCTGTCTTGGTTTTTGGGGCTTACCTGCACATTGGTGCTGGGCTGCAGTATCTTCATGTCACCTATAACATCAAGCAGCATATAGGATACTTCGTTCACACCGTCCGAACCGTCCGGCTTTATCCCTCCTATGTTTATATTGGCAAAATCCGTATAAGTTCCGCTTTCGGCCAGCGTGATTCCTACCTTTGGCGGCGCCGGCTGGTTGTTGAACTTAACCCACAGGCACTCAAGGAGTTCTTTGGCCTTTTCCGGGGTAAGCGTACCCTCATCAATACCCTTTTTATAGAATGGATACAGGTGCTGGTCCAGTTTGCCGGGGTTAAAGGAATCCCATGTGTTTAATTCTGTAATAACTCCTATATGCACAAACCAGTATGCCTGCAGCGCCTCCCAGAAATCCCCCGGCGCGTTGGCAGGAACACGGGAGCACACCAAAGCTATCCTTTCCAGTTCCTTTCTCCTTACCGCATTTTCTTCATTTTCCGCCATTTCCCGGGCTTTTTGCGCATGCCGCTCGGCATAACTTATTATGGCATCCGCGCACACCTGCATAGCCATTAACTGTTCCTGTTTGTCGTAACCCTCCGGGTCATTAAGGTAGTCAATGCTTTGGAGGCTTTTATCGATATCCTTCTTGAAGTCAACAAACCCTTTTATATATATCTTGCCGTCAGCCACGGTATGCCCCGGGGCCCGCTGCTCCATAAATTCGGTAAAAATACCTGCATTATAGCACTCTATCCACTCGTCTGTCATCTGGCTGAAAATTATATCCCTGATTGACCTGCCATTCCAGTAGGGTATAATCTTATCCCTTTGTATATCCTTTACCTGGTTGCTTACATTAAAGGAAATCTTATCGCGGCCGTCTATTATTTCCAAGTCGTCAAGGCTGTGGCAGCATAATTCCGGATAGGTGGGCGTTGCCTGGGGAGCCGGGCCCCTCTCCCCCACTATCAGCTCATCTTGGTTAATACATATAGTCTTGTTTTCCATCAGGTGTTTGAATACCAAGGCCCTTAGCATAGGTATTGAAACCTTCCCCGAATACTTCTCATATATTTCCGTTACAAGCTCTGCCCTTTCTTCCGATATGCAGGGCATGGTATCAATGCTTTGCTGTCTCAGTTTTTTTACCCTTTCGTTCATATTACCTCAACCCCCAATCTTTACATTTAATCCGCATCCCGTAAACACTTCCTCAACTTTTGCCGTCAATTCCCGGGTGGGCTCCCGGGTATCGGTCAGCCTGTACTCTCTGCCAAGTCTTCCGTATTTATCCATTCCTGTGTTGTGGTAGGGCAGAATATTTACATCCCTGATATTCAGCGATGAAATAAACTTTGCGGTGCCCAAAACATTCCCGTCGTCATCATTAATCCCCGGCACCAGCGGAACCCTTACATTAATATTATTATGGACTTTTGCCAGCTTTTTGAGGTTTTCCAGTATAACCCTGTTCGACACCCCGACGGTCTTTGTGTGCATTGTATCGTCCAGATGCTTTATATCGTACAGGAACAGGTCGGTGACACCGGCCAGTGCGGATAATACTTCCCAGTTGGTATAGCCTGAGGTGTCAACGGCGGTATGTATATCCTTATCCCTGCACTCGATTAGGAGCTTAGCCAGAAACTCATGCTGCATAAGGGGTTCTCCGCCCGAGAAGGTAACTCCTCCGCCCGACTGGTCGTAGAAAACAAGATCCTTCTCTATCTCGTTCATCAGGTATCCGGTTGTGACAGTGTTCCCAATTATCTCGCGGGCACCGGCGGGACAGGCTCCTGCACAGGCTCCGCAGCAGCTGCATTTGTCCCCGTCTGTATCCGGCAAAAATTCTCTTATGGCAACCGCATTGTTGGGACATGCTTGTATGCAATCTCCACACCCAATACACCTGTTCTCCCTGAAAATTAGCTGGGGCCCGTACTTTTGGCTTTCAGGGTTATGACACCACCAACATCCCAGGGGACACCCCTTAAAAAAAACTGTGGTACGGATTCCCGGCCCATCATGTATGGAATATCTCTGTATATTGAATATGGTTCCCGTTTCCATTATTGCACCTCCATCCATCCCCGCAGCGCTCCGGGGAATTTGTACACAGCATTTATATTTACAGCAACAATCATACCAACTCCGCTTTGACCGCATAACCTGGATTATATCCCCATACCGGGACGTCTCATCCAGGCTGCAGTGACTTAATACAACTGCTGATTATAGGGCTTCATGGAAAAACTGCACATGCTTAAAACCGGGACATAATTTGCACTATATTCAGTCATTTGTCCTAATAATGGGACTTTACAAAATCTTGCCCCGGGCTTTTATTTATATGGTCAAATAGGAAACCGGACTCTTACAACTGGCAAGAAAGCGCTCAAAATCACTATAAGATATTGTAACGGTAGCTGTATTGACGTTTGGGTGAAAGCTTACCCTGTCTGCGCCCTTTAAATCCTTGTCCAGCACAACTCTGACCTGTCCCTGAGGGTCATTGATAAGTCCAAAGGGTGAAACAGCTCCCGCCGTAAGACCTAAATATTTATCCAGCCTTCTCTCGGATGCAAAGCTCATCCTGCCGTCTCCAATCTGCTCCGCAAGGCTTGTCATATCAACCTTTTTGGAATGTACCATCACAACCAGATAGTGCTTTTTGCCCTTCTGGTCACGCAAAAACAAATTCTTGCAGTGGGTTCCCGGTATGTCACTCCAGAACTGCTCCACCTCTTCCACCGTATATACCGGCGGGTGTTGTTTGACAGTATACTTTATTCCAAGTCCGTCTAAAACATGGTAAACTTTTTCCTCATTTGTCATTTTATATAATAAACCTCCTTTAATAGTAAGCAATGGTTATAAGTACACCGAAGGCTGTGTGCCAATCCTGCCTTGAACTTGCCACCCTCGGCCCTTTCAGATAATGGTTTGGCCCAAGCAGTATAACCCTCTCCACAGCCTGGTCTTTGTGCAAATTAAGGAAATCCGCTGTCATATAGCCTGCTGCCTTAAGCTGTGTATCGCCTTTCAGCATAGAATCCGTATCCACAGTTATACCCGGGCTATCCTCTTCGGGTGCAGTTAGGTATAAGCCTGCAGCCTCAAATATAAACGACAGGGCAGTTGTCCCCCGTCGTCTTTTGTTTGATTTTTCTATTAACTGTTACAGGTATTTTTACTAATGGCCAAGGTAAGCCCTGACAATACTGTCGTCCTTGCTTAATACGCCGGCATTCCCTTCCATAACTATTTCTCCTGTTTCAAGCACATATCCTCTATGTGCAAGCTTAAGGGCCGCCTTTGCATTTTGTTCAACCAGCAGGATTGTGGTGCCTTCCTCATTAATCTGTTTGATTATATTCATTATTCCCTGGACAATTATGGGTGCCAGCCCCATCGAAGGCTCATCCAACAGGAGTACCTTAGGGTCAGTCATGAGTGCACGCCCTATGGCAAGCATCTGCTGTTCGCCGCCCGAGAGCAGTCCTCCCATTTGCTTGCGTCTGTCTTTAAGAGCCGGGAACAGTTCCAATGCCCTCTCTATTCTACGCTTTCTTTCGACATCATCCTTTAGAGTAAATGAACCCATTTCCAGGTTCTCCTGGACATTCAGTTCTTTAAAAATTCTGCGCCCTTCAGGAACATGTATTACACCCATTTCAACAATTGTATGGGGCGGGGCATTTGTAATATCTTTTCCGTAGAATTCCACCTTTCCGGAACATGCCGGCACTAAACTGGATATAGTTTTAAGAGTGGTACTCTTTCCGGCCCCATTGGAACCTAATAGTGTAACTATCTCTCCTTCACGGACATCCAGGCTGATGCCCTTCAGTGCATAAATTTGTCCGTATCGGGTTTCAAGGTTTTTCAGGGAAAGGACTACCTGGCTCATACGGCTTCCTCCTCTTTCCCCAAATATGCCTCTATTACCTTGGGGTTATTTTGTACTTCCTGTACATTGCCCTCTGCAATTTTAACTCCGTAGTCAATTACAAATACTTTTTCGGAAATCTTCATAACAAGACCCATATCATGCTCAATTAAGAAAACAGTCATATTTCTTTCATCCCGTATACGCCGTATTAGTTCTATCAACTGCATTTTTTCGTCATAATTAAGTCCGGCAGCTGGTTCATCCAGCAGCAAAAGCTTTGGTTGCGTTGCCAGCGCCCTTGCCCATTCTACCCTTCTTTGGTCTCCATAGGGTAAATTTTTTGCCACTCTATCTTTTTTGTCCAGAATGCCGATAAAGTCCATACATTCCAATGCAACTTCCCTTATTCTCTTTTCTTCGGCTCTCTGGGAGGGGGGCCTTAATATGGCTCCCGATACACCGGCTGAAGCACGGCAGTGCATTCCGGACATAACATTTTCCATAACAGTTAAATTCTTAAACAGCCGAAGATTCTGGAATGTCCTGGCCATCCCCATAGCTGTGATTTTATGCGGTTTTTGTTTCATAACGCTCTGACCCTGGAACAGTATATTTCCTTCCTGGGGTTTATAAAAACCGGTAAGGCAGTTAAAAAGCGATGTTTTCCCCGCCCCGTTAGGTCCTATGAGGCTCTCAATGGAACCCTCCTCGATTCCAAAACTGACCTTATTTACTGCGGTAAGTCCTCCAAATCTTAATGTTAAGTCTTTAATCTCTAGAATCACCATAGTTCACCCCGTCCGCTAAAAATTTTTCCCCAGCAGTAAGTATCAGGTATTGCGTTCAGGCCACAGCCCCTGGGGACGATAAATCATCAAAATCAACAGTAGTACGCCAAAGATTAGCATCCTGTACTGGCCAATCCCTCTGAAAATCTCGGGAAAAATTACTACTGCAAATGCTCCAAGTATTACACCCGGAATCTTTCCCATTCCTCCAAGTACTACCGCCAGCAAAATCATGACTGACTGGGTAAACAAAAAGGATTCCGGTGAAATAGATGTCATTTTCACTGCCATGAAAGAGCCTGCAATGGCTCCAAACACAGATCCTATAACAAATGCATATAGGCGGACTGCAACAACATTAATACCCATTGCCTCGGCAGCGTCCTCATCCTCCCTGATGCACTTCCATGCCCTTCCCAATCTTGAATCCTGAAGCCTGTATGAGATGAAAATAGCAAATATCGCCAGCATCAAAAATGCGTAATAAAAATGATTTATCTTATACAATGCCATACCAAACAGGGCAGGCCTGTCTATTCCAACCAACCCGGTAGCCCGTCCGGTTATAGCCATATTTCTGGCTGCCAGTCTGATGATTTCACCGAAACCCAGGGTAACTATAGCCAGATAATCGCTTCTTAACTTAAGAGTTGGTCCCCCAATTGCCAGCCCGGCTATAATTGCCATAAGAACACTGACAGGCAGAGTAAGCCAGAAGCTAACCCCGAAACGCAGAATCAATATTCCGGTGGTATAGGCGCCAACGGCAAAAAATGCTGCATAACCCAGGCTTAATAGCCCTGCAAATCCAACTATTATGTTAAGGCCCAGGCATACGATTACATGAAACCAAACGTTTGTCATTACCTCCATAAAATACATGCTTGTAGTCATAGGCAAATAAAGCAGCAGGGCTGTGGCTGCCGCCAAAACACTATACCGTATTTTTCTATTATCAAAAATTACGTACAATCTATTAATCAATTCTACTAAAGGGTTATCACGTTTTGTAGCTGTCTGAGCAGCTGCAGTCTGTTTTTCCTTCATAGACTCTACATCCTCTCGCTTTCTTTTTTACCCAAAAGCCCCGTCGGTTTAAAAATCAGTATAAGAATAAGTATCGAAAAGGAAAATACATCCTTCCACTCTGAGCCAATAAAGGGAATCTGTGTTCCAAAGGACTCCAACAGGCCCAACAGCAGTCCGCCCAGCATGGCGCCGGGGATTATCCCAATTCCGCCAATAACAGCAGCGGTAAATGCTTTAATACCTATTACAAAACCCATGAAGAAATGCAGGCTTCCATAATACACGCCTGCCATCATTCCCGCAGAAGCAGCCAGCGCCGAACCGACAAAAAATGTAAGAGCAATAATTTTATTTACGTTAACACCCATAAGACGACAGCAGTCACGGTCCATGGAGATTGCCCTCATTGCCTTGCCGTACATGGTCCTTGTAATAAACAAATGAAGGATTAGCATCAGTGAAACCGCTGCCACTATCAAGATGGCCTGGGTATAAGTAACATGCACGCTGCCCAGGGAAAAGCCCTCATAACCCAATCCGGTCCCATAGGCCTTATATTCACCACCGGTAATAACCATTACGGAATTATACAAAATCATAGAAACGCCCAATGCGGTAATTAACAGTGAAAGACGCGGTGCTTCCCTCAAAGGCTTGTAAGCAATCCTCTCTATCAGCACACCCAGCAAACCTACAATTATCATTGTAATCAGCATTGCTGCAACTATTCCAAACCAGCCTTTACCGAGAAAGGTCCCTCCAAAGAAAGATAACAAGGATAAACTGCAAAAACCGCCCACCATATATATATCTGCATGGGCGAAATTAAGAAGTTTTACTATTCCATAAACCATAGAATAACCAAGAGCGACCAGTCCATAAAAGGATCCCAGAAGCAAGCCGTTGAACAACTGCTGAATGAAAATTTCTTGAAAAGACATAAGCTCACCCTTTCATTTATGAAGGTATACGCAGGTCAGGAGTCTTAAGACTCCTGACCTGCGCCAACATTTTACTCAGCCAGGACCCATTTGCCGCCTTCACCTTTTATGATTATGAAGTTACTTTCTTCAAGGATATACTCAGGTGTAAAGGTGACTGTTCCGGAAAGGGTTTCGAAATTCTTAGTTGCTGCCAATGCATCCCGAATAGCCTCAGGATCGGTGCTTCCCGCTCTTTCAATAGCATCTGCCAGAAGATGGGTGCCATCATAGGCAAGCCCTGAATAGGGGCCCGGCTCCTGACCGAATTCTGCATTATACTTGGAAATGAATTGCGCTGCTGCCGGCAAAAAGTCTACAACAGGAGGTGATGTGCAGTATACTCCTTCGCCTGCCGCTCCTGCAATTTCCAGCAGCTGTACAGAGCTGGAACCATCGGCCACAACGATATCGCCGGTAAATCCTCCCTGACGCAGCTGCCTTATCAGAAGTGCTCCGTCAGCGTGATAAGCTGTCCAGTATACTCCTTCAGCACCGGATGCTTTTATCTTGGTAACCAGGGATGAGAAATCCTGTTCTCCCTTGTTTACCACATCATAGGCCACAACCTCTTTGCCTCTTTTCTCCCATTCTTCCCTTGTCAGGGTTGCCAAATCCTCGGAAAAACCGTCTCCCTGATGGACTAGGGCCAATTTGGTAGAGCCAAAGCCTTCAAAGCAGTCAGCAGCAGCATTTGCCTGATGATAGCCGGGGCTGTTTATCATGAAGCTCCAACCTGCATTCTCATCAATTAACTGTGTGGAATTGGCTGCTATTATAACAAAGGGCACCTTGGCATCTCCATAAATCTTCAATGTGGGTATGGTTGCACCCGAACAATATCCTCCAAGTACAGCCGTGACTTCAGACGATACAAGTTTGCTGGCAGCGGCACTGCCCATCTGTGGGTCACAACCGTCATCACCCACAACATATTTAACCTCCTTGCCCAGTATGCCGCCTGCTGCATTTATCTCATCCATTGCAATCTTTATGGCGTTCTCCATATCCTTCCCATATGTAGCTTCTGAACCGGTAACAGGTACCATCACACCAATAAGCATTTCTCCGTCAAACTGCGGTGCTTCCGCTGAATCAGGTCCTTCATCCTTCGGTTCCTCAGCCGGCTGACCGCAGCCAAAAACCCCGGATGCCAAAAGAACAACTACAAGCGCTAGTAGCCAAAGTCTTTTTGTCATCAAATCAACCTCCCCTTTTTTTATTAAAAGCCCCTGTGACCCTGAATCCTTCTGACAACAGATCACCGGGTTCTTGCACAAACTGGCTAAACCCTATAATATTGTATCAACGCATTTTGGTTCTGTTTTTTTGTTCGAAATGATAACCATATCCCGCGAGTTATATGGTTTCTATAAAAACTCTGTATTAGATTTGCTTTAAGACTGGAAATATAACGAAATGTATGTCGTGAAAAGATTGTATTAATACACCATAAAAAATATTATGCTGTTCCTCCAGCGTTGATATTTAAAGCTTATGCCTTATGAGGTTTTCAAAGGGCAGTGGTAAAATATTGGTTTAATATTTATACACTGCAACGTATTTTTCTGCAAAGCTAATTAAAAAAAATTCTCCCTGGAAACAATAAAAGGCTGGTGCAGAATTTTTTCTTGCCAATGGTTTAGCTTTATAAAAATATAACTAAAACGGTTATTTATACTTAAACAAAAATATACCACTAATTTCAGTTAATGTAAAGGGGATTTTTTTACCATTACCCCTGCCTGTCTGTCTGATTCCAGCTATTATATTTTTGCCATAAGGTTCACCCTATGGGTCTCCCCTGCGCCCGGTCCCGGGATGCCAATTCCCTGAAATTTTGAATAATTCAATTCAACTCCGTCATCGGGGTCGATAGTTATTCCCCGGGCAATCGCCCGGGACAATGCCATGTCATAAACCGCGCATTCCCCAAGGCGTTTTTCTGCAAGTTTTCTTCTGTTTTGTATTTCTTTAACCTCTGCCCGACATTCCTCCAAGGCTATTATGGTCTTCGCTTTGTTCAGCTCTTCGCGGTAAATCTCCTCCGCCCTGTGCACATAATCCCTTTGCAAAAGCGAAAGGGTTGAAGAGCCAAAACGGTGCATGTAAACAAGGGCTTTAAAGGCGTTTTCCCTGCCGGTATCGAACAGCCAGTAAACAGGCCGCTTATTATACATTACCAAATGGTCCTTATAGAAGTCCTTCAAAAAATATCTGCCGATGGCCGCCTTTGCGGTTTCGCCAGGTCTTTTGCCAAGGCTTTGGGCTATGTATTCCATGTTCTCCTCCAGGGTCCCTTTGCCAAAGGCAGCCTCCACAAAAGCTGTAAAACGGCTTAAGATATTGTCCTGAAAGTATTCTCCATCCATAACCGGTATTATATTGTCGGTCTTTACCGCACAGCTTAAATACTGCCCGGGATCTAATGGCCCCCCTGCATACACAAGACCCTTCCGGTCCAGGGAATACCGGCCAAACATACACCCCACCGCATAGGATATCAGCGATCTGATATCCCTTGACCGGTCGGCTCTGTTTAAGGTTATATCATCATCCCTAATCTCCGGGGTTATCTCCTGGGCCAGCCCGCTGGCCTCTATGAATATCCTGTTTAGTTCCTCTTCATTTTCCCTGAGGCGGCTAAAATAACCTTCTGTAAATCCCGACCAGTTGTCAAAGGCTTGTTCTATGGTATTTAAGCCCCTCCTGTGTACAAGCAGCGGGTGACGTTTGAAATCCGGTGAGATTTCCCGAAAGTCCCAATCTGTTTTGGATATATTAATGTTTTGCTCCGCCAATGATCCTATCCTTTCCCTCAGGGCCCTGTCCCTGATTTCCGGCAGGGGCAGGTTTTTTATATCGCCAACCTGTATATTAAAGGTTGGGTTAAGGATATATAAAAACTTTTTGGATAGCTTGCTGCACAAAAAGGCAAGTACAAGCAGCAGGTCTTCTTTCGGCGGAAAAACGCAGGAACCCGCTACATCGAACAGTGATCCTCCCGGGGAATACCTTGCCCCCATATTATTGGAAATAAAGGTGTAGGTTATGGCCTCTTTAAAGTAGCACTCTATATTTTTTATCGTCCTTGTATAGTTGCCGTACAGGGAGGAAGCCAGTTTCTTTATTTCTTCGCCGTTGTTTTGCCAGTTAACCACAAATTGGTTGTTTCCGTACCACTTCCTGTACGACCCGCCCTTATTATAGGGGAACCACTTACATCCGCTCCTTTGGGCTATGTCGGCGCTTGCGAACCCGTACCCAATGTCCTTATACGATACTTCATACCAGTATCTTACAAACCTGTTGTTGTCGGAAGTGGCCATTCCCTGCCTTGGCAGCGCCAATTCGCCGAGTTTCCTGTTTTTTGTGAAGGCATCTATCATTCCCTTGCCTGCCCAGTACGCAAAGGGCTTACCCGGGATGGCCCCAAGGTCGGATATCCGTATTGAATATTTTATGCCTTTGTCACAACCCTTTATCATATCCAAAAGGGCTGCCTTCTTTTCCTCCGAGCTGCCGCAGCTTTGAAGACTTGTAAATACCGACCGGTATTCTCCGCCGGGCAGCCTCCTTGCAACAAAGGCCGTAGTCTGCACAATGGTCCCTATACCATTTTCAAAGGCATTTGAACCAAGGTGCAGCATACTGCATATACAGCACTTGTTAACGAACTTTTCCCTGAATGTTTTGTAGCTTGACAGAAACATCCAGGAATGCTGGTTGATAAGGGAGAGATACCCGCCGGGCACTGTCATGTTTTTGGCCAGTTCCATAAATACTGTAAACAAATCGTATTTCGAATGCCTGTAATGGGTGCTGATATAACCGGCAAGCCGGTCATTCATACCCCTAATCCCCATATAGGGAGGATTGGTCACCACAACATGATATTTTCCCTTCATTATATCGGCTTGCTTTATCAAAGACGATATTTTGTTTAAACCAACCTTCTCACACCATTTTTGCAGCCGCTTCAAATCCATATCCGGCAGCTTTATTATTGAACCATATTCCCTGGCATCGTAAAACGCCTCCAAAAGAAGCTTAATATCCCTCCGGCACCCCTCCGGTATTGTGCCTGTCCGTTCACAACCCGTTATCGAAACTGCTTCATCAAAAACCAAGCCGTTGCTCTCCTGTATCCGGCACAGGTTGAGCTCTATCTTCCTGCTGAAAATATCTGGGTCCTTGCTTCTGGCCTTCATCATAAGGGCAAAGCATGCCAGAGCGCCGGCTCTGTCATCAATGTCCAGTCCATACAGGTTTTTTTGAAGGATAAGTTTGGGTATATCCCCCTTTGAATATCCAAAGGACAGGTATATGCTGTAGAGAACATCAAAGGCATATACCAGTATATGGCCGCTGCCCACTGCCGGGTCCAACAACCTGATATGTTCGGGAGACAGCCGGCTTTTGCTGTCGGCTTCGGCAAGCTGCTCCTCCACGCCTGGTGTCTGAGGGGCTTCTTCTATGTAATAGAGCCATTTGGACCTTAATTCCCGGTCGGGATGGGACTTCAGCCACAGCCTGCCGAGGGAGTTTTCCACCATGTATTTTACTATCCAGTCGGGAGTAAACAGCTGGGTCGCCGCCGGTATATCCTCCTTGGCTATCTTCTTGTTTTTTCTTAAACCCGCAAAAACCTCGTCCTTCTTTTTGGATATGAAGTATTGGTACAGCCATCCGGTAATCTGGGGATTATCCCTGAAGGCTTCGTTTCCTATACTTTTAACCATATCTCTTATCAGACCGCCTTCGCCAAGCAGCCTATCCGGCAGCAACAGTTGCTCGTATCCGTAATTATCTTTAAATATAAACGGTAAAATGCCGGCCAGTTGCTTACACTGCCAGACCAGCAGGTACCTGTAAAGTTCTTCGGTCTTACCGGTATCACGGCATTTTGCTATATAATCCTTATCTATGTTCGGCTTAAGGTTTAGAGCTTCCTTAATAATCTCCGGCTCTCCGCCGGCCGTTTCCCCGGACGGCAGCATCCTGATACCGGATGGAAGATAACCGTTTGCCTCCATATATCTTAAGCAGGTAAACCTGTTAAACCAGACACATGCCGCATCCTCCACAACCCGGTCAAATCCCCTGCTATAGACATCTTTAACAAGAGCGTCCCGCATTATCGATAAAGACGCGGGGACGTTTCCCGTGTCCCTGTCAACAGTTTTGGGCATCTCAATTTTGCCTTCGGTTATGCCCAATTCCGCCGCACGCAGGACAATCTGTTGGGTAAGGTCTGTCCTCGCCCTTAATGCAAAATTCCTGAGCCCGTCTTTCCCCAATACTATTCCCCCCCGGCATTCTACTGCTAATACAAGCCTTTTATCGGAAGGCCTTTTGTGTAAAATTCTTCACAATAGCCAGTATGTCCCGGTAATTGTCTGATTCCGCAGTCAGTTTTTCCAGGGGACACAGATCGGTCTTATGTATATTGAGAATCCCCTGAACCAAACGGTCGGCTGAATATACAATTCCGTTTGCCTCAAGCATTGTTACGGCAGCCCTGCTCATAACGGGGGTATATATTCCCGCTACTCCTCCGGATATGCAAAGCGCCGCCGCCGCTTTGCCTATAACCTTATCGGCAACACAGCTTTGCTTCATATCATCCCCCAGTTCATCTATGGTATGAAGGAGGGGCTTTATTCCCCCTCCTTCCCTGCAGCAAATTATTGTGTTGTTTTTTACAACGACCAGCGAGCAACCGCCCTTTTTAAGCCTGGCCGCTGCTGTCTCCAGATCTCTCATGTACTGTTCCCCTCTCAATCATAAATACCAAAACCGGTATCAATATCAACTGTAAAATTATCCCCGGTATTCCCGTTGCTACCGCACCCTTCACATAAATAACAGGGTCAATGTTAAACCCAAAGAACCGCATCATTACAAAGGCGGCTGTCCCCAGCGTACATCTTCCTGCTATCATCGCTAGGATTAAAGAAAGGTAAATGTTTTTCCTGAGAATCCTATGTAAAAGCCCCGCAGTAAACCCATAGACCCCCAGCTCGACAACCATCAATGGAAGAATGGGTGGCGATATCGGCGGCATCCCCGTAAGTAAATGGCTGATTATAGGGGCGATTATCCCAACATACAGGCCAATGACTGGACATACCAGCATTCCAGCCAGTATAACCGGTATATGCATGGGCAGAAAGACTGTCCCGCCTATACCGGTAAGGTGAAACAGCTGTGGGGTTACTACCGCAAGGGCCAGAAAAAACGCTCCATGCAAATAGTGTTTCAAAGGGATTTTGTACATTCCAACACCTCCTGTTCTATCCGGTCCTTTACTGACGTGGTTTTCAAGCTTTCCTTTTTAGTATACCTTAAGAAGCATCAAGAATCCATATCTGCCTGGATTTAAGTTAAAAGCCAATAAATATACAAACAAACCTTAAACCCCCTGCGGTGTACCGGAAACTATACCACAGGAGGCTGGGTAACATGAGCAGTGCTGCATTTACCGCTGCTTTTAAATAAACAGATTCACGTTGGATTTCTCGGCTTCCCCCAGGTAGGCTGCCACACCGCCTACTTCAATACCGTCAATCAGCTCCTCTCTCTTTATCCCCATAACATCCATCGACATATTACAGGCTAAAAGCCTGACCCCATTTTCCTTTGCTTGTTCCATAAGCTCTTCAAGGGAGGATATATTCTTATCCCTCATTACCTTTCTGATAAGCCTGGGCCCCATTCCTGCCATGTTCATATTGGACAGTCCCAGCCTTTTGCTTCCCCTTGGCATCATCCTTCCGAACATTTTGTCCATAAATCCCTTTTCCACTTTAATAAACTGTTCTTTTCTGAGAACATTCAGCCCCCAGAAGGTGAAGAACATAGTAACCTTTCTGTCCATTGCGGCAGCGCCGTTGGCTATCACAAAGGAGGCTATCGCCTTATCCAGGTCGCCGCTGAAAACTACCAGCGTCTTGTTGTCGGTACTCTCGGGAACTGCGCAGGCCCCTGACTGCAGGTCCTTTTCCGCGCACCCCTTCCTTATATGGGCATAAAAACTATTTTGATCCTTCCCGCTCTCTATCAGGGTATTCCCTGTGCTGTCGCACCACTGCCTGATGTCGTACATAAATCCCGGATCTGTCACAGTAATCTCCAATACGTGACCTTCCTTCATATCCCGCATCGCTTTGTAAACCTGCATTATGGGCCCCGGGCACGAAAGACCGCACGCATTCAGCCTCATCGTTTGGGCAGCGTACCCAGCTGTAATATCGCCGGCGTAAGTTTCCCCGGGTGTTTCGGATATAGTGTTTCCTGCTCCTGCCGCCTGACTGTTCAAATCCCTTTCGGCCTGTTTTACAGCCCTGTAAAGTCTGTAGCCTCCGGACAGGTTTTTGACATTCCTATAGCCTCTTTGCACCAATATCCTGTAAGCTATATACGCCCTTAAACCCATCTGACAGTATACTATTATTTCCTTGTCCGAGGGTACCTCATCAATCCTGTCCCTCAATTCATTCAACGGTATATTTACTGAGCCTTTAATGGAGCCCGTCTTACCCTCTTCGGGGAGTCTGATGTCCAGTATAAAGGAGCTTTCGCTGTCTATTCCGTCCACCTGGTCCCAGTGTATGACATCCAAATCGCCCTTCAGGTGGTTGGCGGCAACATATCCCGCCATATTTACCGGGTCCTTTGCCGAAGAATAGGGCGGGGCATAGGCAAGCTCCAGTTCCTCAAGGTCGTATACGCTTTTGCCAAATCTAAGGGCCGAAGCCAGTACGTCTATCCTCTTGTCAACGCCTTCATATCCAACAATTTGCGCTCCCAGTATACTGCCATCAGGGGCATACAGAAGCTTAACATTCATCGGAAAAGCTCCCGGATAATAGCCTGCATGGGAATTTGACTCGGTATAGCTTCTCCTGTAATCAATATCCATCCTTTTGAGCAGCTTTTCATTGTTGCCGGTTGATGCAACCGTAAGGTCAAACACCTTGACCACAGACGTACCCTGGGTGCCTTGATATTCCTCCGCGGCACCATATATATTGTTGGCGGCTATTCTGCCCTGTTTGTTAGCGGGTCCTGCCAGGGGTATTACAGTATCGCTCCCGTTCACATAGTCTTTTACCTCTATGGCATCACCCACTGCGTATATGTCCGGGTCGGAGGTCTGAAGGCAGGAATTCACCTTTATGCCTCTGCGTTCGCCTGTCTCAAGCCCGGCATCCTTTGCCAGCGATATATCCGGTTTTACACCGATTGCCAGAACCACAATATCTGCGTAAATCCGCCTGCCGCTTTGAAGCTCTACATTAACTCCGCTTCCATCTCTTTCGAAGGCTTTAACGCCATCCTTCAGGTACAGCTTTACCCCCCTGGACAGAATATGGTTGTGAACCATACAGGCCATTTCGTAATCGACAGGAGCCATTACCTGTTCCGCCGCTTCAACAATGGTAACGTCCACTCCCCTGGAATGCAGGTTTTCTGCCATTTCCAGGCCGATAAACCCTCCTCCGACAATCACCGCCCTTCCGGGTTTTCCCTTGTCTATCGCTTCCTTTATCGCATCGGTATCCGGCACGGTTCTCAGTGTGTAAATTCTCTCCAGGTCTATCCCCGGTATCGGCGGTTTTACAGGCACTGCCCCGGGCGAGAGAATAAGCCTGTCATAGCTCTCTTTGTATTCTTCCCCCGTTTTCATGTCCCTTACATCAACAGTTTTCTTTTCCCTGTTTATCGCAGTAACCTCGCTGTTTATCCTGACATCTATACTAAACATATCCTTCATCGCTTCGGGAGTCTGCACCAAAAGAGCGTTCCTTTCTCCGATGGTTTGGCCTATATAGTATGGAAGCCCGCAGTTCGCGTAGGATATATACTCTCCCCTTTCAAACATAACTATTTCGGCGCTTTCATCAAGTCTTCTGATCCTTGCGGCAGCGCTTGCCCCACCGGCGACTCCTCCAACAATTACTGTTTTCATATCCATCCCTCCAATTATTCCCTCCCCCTCTGGGGTGGGGATTATGTGTTAATTATAAAACAGAGCCCGGGGAAAATCAACCCTGTTATATGTGGATTAAAACCACCAATTGTGAGCTGTTATATAAATACCCTTCTTTTCTTTAATAAAACACTCACACTATATGCAGGCAGTATATTATTATACTTCATAATGGCATAAAAAAATTACACGCCTGAAGGCGTGTAATTTTTTTATATATTGCAATATAGTGGTTTTTTGTTACTGTACAATATCCACGAGGTCCTTGGCAACGAACCTTTCTCCGTCAAAGGTTGCTCCCGAGAGCCATATATCGTTATAGCAAACCGTCAGTTGTCGTGCCACGTCCCTTACACTGAACTTGACAACCAGGTCCTCTTTTCCGTCACCGTTTACATCTTCCATATAGCTCTCTCTCACAGTAGCCCAGCTGCCCGGCGACCTGTATGCTGCCCCAAGCCTTAAGGTTGACGGGTCAACATCTTCAGCCTTGTATTTACCCTTTGTAAATATCGCTACCGACACGAGTTCGCTGCTGTCGGCGCCTTTACTCATCTGATCGGCCATTATATCAATCTCGTATTCGGTAAGCTTCTTGTATAATCTTTTAGCAAGGTCCACAGCTTTAGCGGCTTCCTGATTGGTGTGCTTAGTCAGGAACTCCCTCGCTTTATCGGGGTCCTTTTTGTACTGAGCGTAGGCAGCCGCCTCAATTCCCTTTTGCTTGCTTGCCCACTGTTTCTCCAGCCTGAACACCTCTTTTTGGACTTCGTCAATCACTTCACCATACTGTGGTTCAATCAGGTTTTGAAGATTTATAAATGCCCACCATGCCCTTTCCGGGTCATTTACAAAGTCTTCTGCCGGCGGACTGAAGTGATTTGCCATTCCCTCCACAGGGTCAATCCATCCGAAACCGTCCGGTACACTGGTCATACCAAGATAGAAGGGAATGTACGGGCTTGTGCAGGCATGGCCGGATGTGCGCCAGTATACCGTAAACTCCGGGTTCTCCCTGAACTGGATGACCGAACTCTCCTGGGTGCTTGAAGCGCAAATCGGCCTGTTACCCATATAGTGGGGCGATACTTCATAGTCGTTGCTCAAATCATCGTCAGTACCCTCGTAATGGTATCTAAGCAGTTCCTTCACATCCTCGATACCAAGCTTCCTGTCCAGTTTGACTGAGAAGGGAAGCTCCTCGTCTACAGGAATCTCCCTGCCCAGCAACAAACTGAGGGCATTCCTCTGGCGGATATCAGTCGTCGAATATGTCCTCTGGTATGCCTTGGCAAAGTCGAAGTCGCTGTAGTCACCGGTAACCGCAGGGGTATACCAGCCATTATCTATGGCATAGGTGATAAGGTCGGGAGATACAATAAAGTTTTCGGTATCTTCCATATCCACTTCCCTTATGGTGTAGCGGTTTGGAATAAAGGCCACCTCATCATCCGGAACCCTTTGAGCAGCATAATGTGTACCGTTTACCAACTGCATCATCCAGCCTTCGTCCTTGTCGGCTACCTGGTAGGACCTTCCGGAGGCACTGTAACCGTAAGTTTCAGCCAATTCCGCCATTATCTCAACCGCTTCCCTCGCAGTTTTTGCCCTTTCAGCCGCAATCCTTCTAATGCCATATCCTATACCGCCGTCCACCAGAACTGGATCCCGTTCACTGGAAGTACCGGCGTTGTCGCTCACTATGGCAACGCCCCATTCATTAATAAAGCCGTCGCTAAAGGACGCCCCGCTGGGGGTCCGGGTCTCGCTCCACGTAAATCCCCAGGTCTCTTCCACCTGCGGTATTTGAGCCCTGTTCGCTTCCATAACAATCATTTCGCCCGGTTCATGAGTCATCCTGGGCATAATATAAAGGGGCATTACAATTAGCCCGCCGTTGTCTTCATTGTGCCCCAGCAAAAC
Organism: uncultured Clostridium sp.; assembly: GCA_964625335.1. Lineage (GTDB taxonomy): Bacteria > Bacillota > Clostridia > Ch29 > Ch29 > CAZGUG01. The sequence goes on from CAZVBE010000014.1 coordinate 30,582, forward strand.
CTCTCCCGTTTCAGAAGCGTTCTTCCCGACAATAATGCTGCTGCAGTCCGCATAGGCCGGCAGTGCCAGCCCTATAACCAGTACAAATGTAAGTACCGCAGATAAAACCAAGCGTCTGCTTTTTAACTTCCACTGCATATTTGTTTCCTCCTTTAAATAGTTTTTATCCGGCTGCTAACGCCGCTTATTATGCTTAGGTTAAATCAAGCCAGTATGCTGTAAAGTAGTTTTTCACCCCCTTTTCCGGGAATAATGCGCAAGTTAAAATACCTGTTTTGCCCCTCCTGATCGGGTGGCAGCTCCCGGCAGCCCCCCCACAATCATAAGGGTTCACAGTAAATTATATCCCTGTAAGCCTTAATTTTTTGTAGAAGACTTGTACCCATTCACAAGAAACGTTCTGCACCAGATTACAATTTCTATACATCTGTCCGCCAATGTCCCACCAGCCTTTCTATTGCGCTATGTGTTGACAGTGGTTTGTAGCCGGGCACTGCATAGTTTGTCAACCGTTTTTTTCACTTCATATTTCCACAAGCCGCCCCCGTTAACCGGCATCCCGTAAAAGTTGCGCCAACGCAAAGGGCAGCGGGTTAAACCCGGCCGCCCAAAATCCAAAAATTTATTTTCCCCAGGGTGGTATTTTCTTGTGCCAGTCAAGGGCATTGTACTTCTTCAATACCTTTAACAATTCTTTAATATCAATGGCATCCCTGGTATTCCCGTCTCTGCCCACCACGGTAGTAGCCTTAAGCATGGAATTAATTACCGCCTCCTCGGTGGCTTCCACTGTGGCGAGGAATATGGCAGACATTGCGTCGTTGGTCACAACCTCATTCTCCAAAGTTATAGGCGTACTGTGGGGCACACGGTCTGAGGTTGAAAAGGCTATAAAAAAGTCGCCGGAACCGTTGCTGCTGTAAAACCCTGTGCGGGCGAGGCCCAAACCTACCCGTTTTGCCACTCTCTCCAGTTGTCTCTGGTCAAGGGGAGCATCGGTTGCCACTACCACCATGCAGGATCCGCCGGGTTCCTGCACTTCGGGAATTTCATAGGGAAAATCCCCGCTGTTGGAATAACGCCCCAACTCCCGGCCAACCGGAGCGCCGTTCACCGTCAGCACACCGCTGAAATTGGTCTGTACCAGCACCCCCACCGAATAACCGCCTCTCCTTTCAGGCAGCACGCGGGATGCTGTGCCTATTCCGCCTTTCCAGCCATGGCATGAACTCCCGGTCCCGCCGCCAACCGCACCTTCTTCCACCGGACCGGATTTTGCGTTGTTGATGGCTTCATAGACGTGTTCCTTTTTCACATGACGGCCCTGGATATCGTTCAGGGTACCGTCGTTTACCTCTCCGACCACCGGATTGACGGTACCGGTCCGTATTCCTATCTCGGGGTTCTGCTCTATCGACCACTGGATGACCGCATCGGCCACCAGCGGAACATTTAGGGTATTAGTCAGACATATGGGGGTTTCCAGATTGCCCAGTTCATTTATCTGCTGCAGCCCGGTGGATTTGCCAAAGGCGTTAAGAACATAAGCCGCCGCCGGCACCTTCTCCTTAAAAAGATTGCCGTCATGGGGAAGTATTGCCGTAATACCGGTCCTTACAGGACCTTCCCCCGGAACCAGGGGCCCTTCTCCTTCAATCAGAGTGCAGTGGCCTACCTTGACACCCTCTACATCTGTGATGGCATTATTCTCCCCCGGCAGAAAGATACCTATATCAATTCCTATCTCCCTGGCCCGCGGTCTTTCTTCATCATATTTTTCTGCATAACCCACGTTTGCCACAGAAAACACTATCAATATAAGTGCCAGCACAAGGGCTGCCCGCCTATATTCAAATCGGGTGATTTTCATAATATCACTCCCTGCAATTTTTTTACCTAACCATATCTTGCGTCCATCCTTTTGGATTTTCACCTTCCTAACTCTGCCCTACAACTTCCAGCCTTACCACGCCTTTTGAATTCTTCTCGATTTGTTTAAGCTCCTTAACCATCTCTTCGTAGTCGGTAAAACCCTCCAACATAACTTCCTGGTTATCACTTATAAAGGGACCATTGGGCGTTGCGCCGGGCTCGGTCAAACAAGACCCGTTATGAAGAATCAATTATGACTATTCCATTTTCGGAAACCATAATCACACCCCCCCGGTCATCCCTAAACCATGGAGATTTATTGCTTATTATACTCCAGACAGGCTGTATTTTTTGTAGAAGACGTGTACACATTCACAAGAAACGTTCTGCATCAGATTACAATTTCTATACATCTGTTCGCCAATGCCCCACCAGCCCTTCAATTGCGCTATGTGTTGACAGTGGTTTGCAGCCGGGCACTGCATAGTTTGTCAACATAAAACCTCCTACAGAGCATTAATACTAATGCTCCATAGGAGGCACTTTCGCACATGCGGAGAATGTGTCACAGTTTCAATTCATTTACCGTCACCGGCGTTTTTTACATATCCGGTGTCTCTTCTGCTCCTTCAGGTACAAACTCAATATGTTCAATCGGTCCGCCGTATCCTGTTCTGCTGCGGATCAGGCTTGGCGTATCCGGACGGATAATACTGTAACTTGCTGCCCCTACAATATCCGCTGCTATTTTAAAGCGCTCTTCGCTGATATGCTCCATCGTATCATGAGGCTGGTGATACCACGGCTCAAGGGCAGCTGTCTCCGGCTCCCTCCAGATGAAGTTTCCGCCTTCAATTCCGCCTTCGTAGAAAGCCTGATGATCGCTGGAACCCCTGTGGTATGGTGCTAACAAGTAGTCGCTATATCCTAGTCTTTCTGCAGCCTCCCGCGCTGTTCTTGCCACCAGATTATCTCCGTCCAGTGTATTGACATAAAGCAAAGACTGCGCTTCACCTGCAGTAGCAACCATATCCATATTGTAATTCGCTATTATACTTGCCCTTTCTTCGGCTGAAAGCTGGGATACGTAATAGCGTGAACCCACCAGTCCCACTTCCTCGGAACCGCATGCCAGGAACCTAATCTCCGTATCTATCGGCTGGGACTTGAAAATCCTGGCCAATTCCATTAAAGCAGCCGTTCCTGATCCGTTATCGTTTGCTCCGGGAGCCGTTGGCACAGAATCGTAATGTGCGGAAAATACTACTACGTATCCTGTATCTTTGTTCTTGTTGTTCGGTTTTCTAGTTGCTATCACGTTTCTGGAGGTGTCTACTTGTATGGATTTGTAGTTTATTACCACGTTGTCTCCCCGCAGCAGTTCTCCTGCCTCATCATTAAGGGTTGCATACGGTATGGTGGCTCCGCTTACGTTTGCACTGAACGCAGTCCAGGAATAGTTTTGAATCAGAACCGCCACAGCACCGGCTGCCCTTGCATTGTTGTACATATTTACAAAGGTCTGTTCGCCTCTTCTAATCAAAGCAATATTTCCCTCTACTTCCGCCGGGAATTCTTCCGGACCTCCGTATCCGCAGTCGACAACCTTACCCGTTATTCCTTCAGGACCTGTTAAGGGTGCATTTGTACGCGAACCGCCTATTCTAACATCAATCTTTTTAGCTTCGGGCTCAAGCATGGTTACATAGGCTATCCTGTTTGCATACGGGAATTCCTGGATTTCAACGTCATAACCATATTTCTCAAAACGATTGGCAATATATTCCGAAGCTGCTTCTTCCTCCGGTGAACTTGCTATCCTTACGCCTATATCCTCTGATAGATATCTGACATCTTCAATCATTCGCGATACGCTAATCTGTGATACTATCTTCTGGTCAAATGCAGCCGGTGAAGCAATTGCGGTTACAGCTAAAGCGGTCAACAATACAACTGCTAATGCAACGCTCATTAACTTTCTGTTTTTCATTAACAATCCCCTCCATTTTTATTTTCCTGATTAGTCAAGGCCTTTTTCCTTATCCTATGAAACACCTCCCTTTTTATATTGAGATTAAGTACGGGTTTTTGTACGCTTATATTTTAAACCAAGCCGCCTGTAATTATTGTTATATTCTGCCATAAAAAATTTTTTTTATTACGACGCATTTTGTGAATTTTATATGCAAACTGATAATTACTGCACAAGCAGACAGCATTAAAGCATAAAAAATCACACGCCCTCCGACGTGTAATTTTTGTTTCGGGTATTAATATCAACAATACAACTGTTGCTCATTATTTCATTGATTGTCCAAAACAAATGCCTTGGCCCTTTGACCTGCCACGGCACCCTGTCCCACCGCAGTTGCAATCTGCATGATACCCCCTGTGCAGTCCCCTGCAGCAAATACTCCTTTGACATTGGTGCTTTGGTTCTCATCCACTATGATATTGTCACCGTCTAGCAGAATCCCCAGTTTTCTGGCAAAATCTACAGAGGAGGCAGAGCCATATGCCACAAATAACCCGTCTATATCTTCTGCTTCCCCATCATCAAACACTAATTTCTCTAAGGCCTGGTTACCATCCAGCTCTTTTATACCTTTTGCATTAATTTTTATCCCTTTATCCTGCAGGTATTTATTTGTGCGTTCATCAAGCTCCGGTTCCTCTCCGTTGGTATAAAGGGTAACATTACCGCTGATCCCCTCAAACTCCATGACTTCATGGGCTGCATAGTCATTAAACCCCAGCACCCCTACTTTCTTGTCCGAGTAAAAGAAACCATCACAGGTAACGCAGTAATGGACCCCTTTACCCTCAAACCTTTCAATTCCCTCTATATCAATCTTGTTCCTGGATTTGCCCGTCGCAATGATTACTGCCTTCGCCATATGAGTATTGTCGGATGTAACTACCTCAAAGCCATTGCCCTTCTTTATGTCAATTACTTCTTCATCCGCAAAATCCACACCAAACCTCTCTGCCTGCCAAATGCCTTTTTCAATAAGCTGTTTGCCGGACATTGGCTCACTGCAGCAATAGTTTTCTATCATGTCACTTTTTGCAAGAAAGCTCTCCCTGCCCACAATTACTGTTTTCAGGCCTCCCCGTGCTGTATACAGCGATGCTGAAAGCCCGGCGGGACCCCGTCCTATAATAGCTACATCATACATATCCTGTGCCTCCCATCACTTATTTATTAATATTACCCCGCTTTTGACCTATAAAACCCCTTTGGTATTAGTAATAAATAGAAAAAACGCGCCCGCCGGCGCGTAAGCACTTCTTATTTAAATTTTGTTTCGGTAGTGTGCCAGCAGCAGGTCAACCATACGGCCATAGCTTTGCACACCGTCACGTTGGCCATTGGCCTGCAAATACCTGTTATTAATCCTGTCGGTGGTTTCGCTGACAAACCCTTCGTACTTACTCCAATGCTCATGCCATGCGTCAAAATCCCTTGCTACCCCATCGCTGTATTCCGCCCTGAGCAGGTTATACCTATCCATGTCCTGTCTTCCCAAAGCGTTCATGGAATACCGCAGGGCAGCCATTGTACCCGAGTACCGGAAATCATTATCAGGATGCATAATAGCAGCTATATATCCGATGTAATTAGCCTCATCCTCCCTGGCGAAGCCCCTTTGATGGGCCATTTCATGGGTAGCGGCAAAGGGTATCATGAAATGGGGCACCGAAACATTTACGTTTGCTTCGGCGGTAAACGGAAAATATATTCCTCCAATCCCCTGGTATGACATAACCTTGGACAGCATTACACCCTTTGGCCTTCCATATTTCCCGCCCAGCTCCGGATACATTTCGGATACAGCCTGGTATCCTTTTTGCGCCCTTATCAACATATCACTGACCCCTTTGGGCGATACCATAATACCATATTCATCCTCTTCCACCAAATTTCTAAGTCCATTTGCCCTGTCAATCAGATGCATACACATGGATTCCAGTTCTTCAACCGAAGCGGGCCGTACCTCCAGGCCTGCTATCGAAGCAATGGATAACCGGTGATAATTCAAACCCCAAACAGCAGTGAAGGAAAAATATACAAGGCTTATAGCAACGACTGCAATTGATAATTGCCTGCCAAATACCTCCAGTCTTTTCCCGGGGCTTTTGAAAAGCCCGGCAATCCCGTATACAACACCAGCTATCGTTAATATTAAAGCCAGGATTACCAGGATTTCAGCGACGGAAAAGGGAAATACACCGGTAATACCGCTTATTACCTGAGATAAGTACCTGTAAACCGACCTGGAATAGTATCGTTCCGCCATAACAGGATAACGGGACGCCAGATGCATGGATGCAAGGGCTGCAGGAAATAAAAGTATTAAAAAATATATTTTATTAAATTTGTTTTCTTTAAGCATAAAAGGTACCAACTCTCCGATTGAAATATGAAGCTTGTAATTCAATTTGATAATATAGTTAAGGCCAATGTCCGTTTTAGTATTTCAGTCTATAATATAAACCAATTCTATAAAAAAGTCTAACGATGTACCTCTATTTGCCATATAAGAAATTAAGCATCCGGGTTGCCAAAACCAAAACGTGATGCTTGGTGTGTGTCTGACGGTCAATCATAGTGCACAGCGCATGAATAAGTGATAAACTTAATATAAGGAACATCAGACAACAATAGATGAGGAGGATTAGCATGGGTATATTAATAAGAGGCAAGTACCTGCTTTCGGACGCAGGCAAGGGAGAAAAGGGTGTCCTTCAGGATACCGCGGTATATGTTTCGGACGGAATTGTTAAGGAACTGGGAACTTATCCTTCGTTAAGGCAAAAATACCCCGGGGCAAAGGTTGTTGGAAACGGTAAACAACTGGTTATGCCCGGGTTGATAGACGCCCATACGCACGGGCGCGGATTGTCTTTTCTGCAGAGGGGAGTACCCTTTGATTATCTGGAAAACTGCCTTATAGACTGGGCATTTGCAGTAGACTTAGAGCCGGAATTAAGCTCAATGCTGATGGCAGTACGCCATATACGGAACGGATGCACCACTTTGCATCACAATAACATGGGCAAAGCCCTCGACCCGGGATTATTTAAAAAGTCTTCCGGCGCCATAGAGGGCTATAAAAAGGCAGGTATCAGGGTTGCTTATTCACCGGGTATACGCAATGTGAATACACTGGCATATGACGATGTCGAATTCTTCAACACACTGCCGCCCGAGCTGCAGGAGTTTGCAAGGCCATTGGTGTTTATAGACAAGCAGGCGGCTGTGGATGCGTTCTTTGAATATTTCGAAAAGTTATATGATAAATATAATGATGAAAATACCAGGATACTCATGGGACCTAACTGGGTACAGGGTTCCACAGACGAATATCTGGTAAGAGCAAAACAGAAAGCAGATGAACTGGGCAAGCTGCCAATACACATACACACGCTGCAAACCCCCATTCAAAAGGCCTTCGGTTTAAGGAAATACGGCAAGTCCCTGCTTGCACATCTGGACGACATTGGCCTTGTGGACAGCAATCTGGTGCTGGGCCATGCCGTGTTCGTAAACCAGGAGGACATTGAACTTCTGGCATCAAAAAATGCGTCAATAACCCATCATCCCAGCTGCAATTTTGCGGTCAGAAACGGTATAGCGCCTGTATATCAGCTTCACAAAGCCGGTGTCAATGTGGCTCTGGGGATTGATGAAAAAGGCATAAACGACGACGAAGACCCGATTATGGAATTGCGAATGATTTACTATATACACCGGGTGCCCGGCTTTGACCTGGCCAATTCATCTACCCTAAACGCCTTTGACGTGCTGGAGATGGGAACCACCAACGCAGCAAGGGTATGCGGTTTTGAGGGAGAACTTGGCTCAATAAAACCGGGAATGAAGGCGGATATTATTACCGTTGATCTGGAGGAAATAACCGAAGCGCCCTGGATATCGCCCGATTTAAATATTATGCAGGCATTCATACACAGGGCAAGGGGCAGCCATGTGAATACGGCAGTTATTGCAGGAGAAATAGTAATGGAAGACCGTGAGATTAAGACGGTGGATATGGATTTATTGTATCAAGAGGTGAGAAAGCAAGCTTCCAGTGGTATCAGCAGCGAGCAAAGGCAGTACGCCCAAAACCTGCAAAAAATCAAACCCTATTATCATAAATGGTATCAGGACTGGATAGATTATGAATTTGAAGCCTACTACCCTTTGAACAGCAAAAAATAGCCGGCGGTATTCAGGTCAATGAAAACAACCGGCATAGCAGCACCGCAAACAGGATTATACGAAAGTAACGTATAATCCTGTTTGCGGTTTTTGAGCTACCTTACCTCTATCCTGCATTTTTGTCCGTCCCACAGCGTTTCCTTAACTTCAAAGGTGCTGTCATTGCTTATTCCTTTAACCATACCCTCCATGGGATTGAGGCAATAGATGTGGCATGGACTGGCCTTGCCCGTTTGCTTAGCCATGGCGCACAGTTTACATGCCTTTGATTCGGCTGTAAAGCTCCCCTCTTCCCTGATAATTTCCCAGGCGGCACAGTTGAAAACTTCGGATATTCTCCTGAATACATCCTCAGCCTTCTGTACGCCAAAACGTTCTGCCTGCTGCTTGCCAAGGGCCAGCTGCTCCTTTTTCTTCTGCGCCGTTACCTTCTCCAGTACCCCCTGGTTATCAAAACAGCGTACTGCATCGGCCTGTATCCCCGCATACGCAGTTTCAAGTATTTTGACTCTCTTTTCCAAATCCATATAAAAAACCTCCCATCAACTGATATTTGACCTCTTTTGGGTCCTCTATCAATATTAGAGGCCTTGTAAGTGGGTTTGTGACATCATTATATATATTCTTCCCAGTAGTTTTTTTGCGGCAATACCCTATGAGCCTCCAAATACAGGTTGGCTCTGTTTACAAACTTCCTTAATTTTATGTATTCCTGCGGAAGCTCAATCCCGGTGACAAGACTCTTCATCCGGCATTGACACTTGCCGTTAGGGTTAAATAAAACACATTCATCGTTCAGGAAGTTCCTAAGCTTTTTTCTGCAGCGGGAGACATTTTTTCTTACCGCTGACGGGTCCTTTTCCAGTATTTTTGCTATATCTTCATAGGAAAGCTGCACCATATCCCTGAACAAATAAGCCATGCGGGCTTCACCGTCGAGACAGTGCAAAATGCCCGTCAGGCACTTATCACACATCTCTTTTATCCAGATATTCCTGTCATAGTCAATATGGCAGGGCACCTCCCGCTGGTCCCCGTGAAAGTAGTTTCTCAAAAACCTCGTGGAATAGGTTTTCTCTCTTTGTGAATAACGCATAACCGTATGATAGGTGACGGTATATATCCAGGTTGATATTTTAGCATCGCCCCGAAACGTTGGAAGACCTTTAAGTATTTCGGCCCATGCCTCCTGGGCGGCATCCTTCGCAACCTCCTCATTCCTGATCATTCGGCGGCAAATGGATGAGACCATCGTTCCATAATCATCAACAATATCGTCTGCACACAGATTTAAATGGTTTTGCCCCACCGCTCTCCCCCCCTATTCTTTTATGCCAAGAGGTCTTTCATATACCTAATTATACCAAGCACCAATACCCATTTCAATTTCCAAAACTGCAGAATACCTCTTTATCCGGCGTTGTTATACTCATTTTGGAACTGCAAAATTAAATTATTTATATAAGTTAGTTCTCTGTATGTTAAAATATTATTGTTGCACAGAAAAGATTATATAAACCCATGCTTATGCTGCATCAGGTAATGGTGGTTATGTATGTGCGCCTTACAAAGCGGGATGAAAAGGATATGCTTATTTAGTTTGACGATTAATACTAATAATGCAATTATGGGAGGTAATTATGAGAGTTGTTGATTTAACGCATACGCTTTGTTCAGACATGCCGGTTTTTCCGGGGACCGAACGCCCAGTTTTTGACAAGGCAAATACAATGGAAAAGGACGGTTTTCAGGAGACAAAAATTACTATGTATTCACATACAGGTACACATATAGACGCACCCGGGCATATGTTGAGCAGCGGCCTGTATTTGGATAACCTGGATATAGAACATTTCGTCGGAAGTGCAGTTATTCTTGATTTTTCAAATGTTAATACGGATTTAATAGATGTTGACAGCTTTAAGCCCTATTACATGAAAATAAAAGATGCCGAGTTTATTATTATAAAAACGGGATGGAGTAAATACTGGGGGAACAAAAAATATTATGAGAATTTTCCTGCTTTGAGTGAAGCGGCAGCCAAAAGGTTGTCAGAATATAATCCAAAGGGCATTGGTATCGATGCAATTTCGATTGACAATATGAAATCAACCACGTTTGCCGTTCATAAAATATTAATGGCAAGGAACATTTTAATCATTGAGAACCTGACAAATCTGGACGCCGTTGGCGGGGAGTATTTTACTTTGTGTGTATTGCCGATGAAAAACAAAGATGCCGATGGTTCACCGGTGCGGGCCATTGCAATAGAAGATATATAGCAAAAGAACAGCCCGCTCCCGGTTGTATTATTTCATGCTGCGGTCCTGGTTAAAATTAGCTCGCCAAAGCCGGCACAACGGGCATTGTAGCTGGAATACTCTTCCCGGCCCGGAAATAGTACTTAAACATGAGATAATCCACCAGATCCCAGTACGTATCACCTATGGCATTCAGACTCTTATTGGTATATTCGGTCAGGTACCTCTCCGCGTTCAGCTTGCCATGGGCTTCACGCTGTTGATTTGCATTGCCGCCTTTCTCCTGTTCATCCGATTTACCCCGTTCGTTATTGTACAGCTCGGCTGCAACCGCTTCAACATCAGCCTGCTCGGCCAGGAAACTGGTTTCAGCCGGATCACGCACAGCTTTGATATCCTTGATGGCGTTCTGCCATTCGATGTGGGACAGGCCTTCTGTCATTGTGAAAGCCCACCAGGCAGAATCGCGGTCCACATAAGTCATCGGCGTATCAGTCCAGGCTTCCGGCAATTCCAGCGTTCCGGCATAAATGGGTGTATAGCTGCCGGTCAGGGCAGTTCCGGGGGTATACCACATGCAGGTTCCCACCGGGTCGGGCAGCCAGTCCTTATGCTGGGTAACATAAGTAAATACCGAGCTCCTTGTGCCTACAGACCTCTGGGTACTGACCCCCAACAAGCTGTGCAGGGCAGAGGGGCCGTAGGGTCCGGCCATGGGACTTACTTTCCCGTTGGAAAGCTTATAAGCTTCATTCATGGTAACGTCCAGTTCCGGAATGCCGGTGAAGTAATCCCGGTACATCTCCATTACATCCTGTACAGATACCTTTTCATCGGGCTTGAAGGAAAAGAAAATGGGATCGTCTACTTCGACACCCAGGGAAGGTGCATACTTGTTTACAATAGACCACTCTCGCAGAGAGTGTCTGTCATTCCTGTTGCCGTACACCTTGTACCAGACAAAGGGTGTGCCGGGCTCCCACAAGCCAAGCTCTTCGGCCAATGTAAAGGTGTTGGAGGAATTCATAAAGTCCTCTCCGTCCTCCACAACTTCCTCCATTAATCCGAGCCGGCTGGAGTTAGCCGAAAAGGCAATCTCACCGTCCGGAACCCTCCGCGCAGCCCATACGGCGCCCGGCTTGCCGCTTTCATGAGTCCAATCGCGGCCGGGGCCGAAAATTTCCATAGCCCATGCCTCGTTCTTGTCGGTAATGGTCAGGTGCTCACCGCTTTGGGCATACCCGTACTCCTCGGCCAGGGCGCCAATGATTTTAACGGCTTCCCGGGCGGTTTTTGCCCGCTGAAGGCCGAGAGCCATGAGGCTTGTACTGGGATAATTGGAGTAGGCATACATCCATCCATTTGAGTTTCTGAGATCTCTGTTTCCGCCAATTGTGGTTTCTCCAATGCAGAGCCCATGCTCGTTTACACCGCCGCAGTTTTGATCGTCGTAGTAAACAATATTGGAAATATACCGGTAGGTCTCCTCCACCTGGGGTATTTCGCCCAGTTTTTCTTCCTTATCCAGGTTAGCAATATAGGCTGCATAGTTGTTAGAATAAGGACGATAGTAAATAGGCAGTGTAGCCCCCTCTTTGTATGTTACCCCGGGAACAACCACTGTCTTGGCATACATAGCGCCGTCACATGAATATGTACCAATTACAGATCCGTCAACAGTGGCATCCTTGCCCACCATAATACCGGTACAACCACCAAGCCATGAACCTTGCTCACCTTCCAAGTTCGGTGAAGCAATGGCAAAAGTACCGAAAGCAAGCAGGAGTACAAGGACAATAGGGATTAATCTGTACTTTCTCATTAATACACCATCCTCTCTTTATATTTTTATTACATATTGCACTTAACTATAATAAAGCAGCTGTCCCAAAGCGTCATAGCAGTCTGTCTGCATAACCAAATTATTTACACTCTGGAATTGTCAGTGGGACGCTTAAGTCCCATATTAATTAAATTATATGTTTCCCAACGGTCTCCTCCTATTTTTTTCCATCAAATTACTACATATCCTGAAGTAATAACAAAAAAACAGCAGAAATCTGCTATAATAACCTCTTATTTAAAAAACATCATGTCAAACTACTAATGTAGCCATGCAAGTACTGCCATTCATTTTCCTAGCAGCAGCCACTATCACCGTCAGAGCATCCGCAAGCCGGCCCGGTTCCTTTAAGCTTGCCAAAGTATACCCCGGATTATAAGGCCATCCATTTAAAACATTGACGCATACAGCCCAAATCATTCCCAGCAGCCATCCTTTCCATGCAAACGCTTTACCGGGTATCCACGGCAAAAGAACTGGTACCAAAACACATCCCGCAAGCAGAGAGCCAATATAGCCGTAAAAGTCTGCCATCCCGAAGGAACCAACACTAAATAAATTCAGGATAAACAGAACCCAAAAAAACTATTTTTTCAGGCTACATCAGCAATCTGTTTGAATATTATAAAAGTATATTGAAGAAGGGGAGAGTTTTTATGTATTTCCGTAAAGAAGATATGAAACATGACTTATTGCTGGGTGCTCTTGATGAAATGAAATTTTGGGGCAGAATAGTGTTTGAACACCTAAAGTTTCACAGACATGCGGTGGATCCGGGAAATGAAAGGGCATTTCGTACAATAGACCAATACGAAGTTGCGGTTGAACAGTTTTATAATGCATACATTTTTCCGGTACAAGAATCCGCATCAAGTCAAATGCTTTTCCGGCTTACACAACAAACATTGGATACTATAATACCGGCAAGAAATTTCAAAAGTTTTCTGAACAAAGAAATCGCAGCCTGCCGCATACTATCACTGATCGACCCTGATCTGGCCGACCATTTAATAAGAGAGACCGACTATTTTATAGGACAGGTACGCTATGCCAGAGGAGAACCCACTCCTACGAGGGCTGTTCTTGGTATACCCGACGGTACAAAACGGGCGCTGACGGTTCCGAGGCGGATTCTTCCCGTGTTAAGGGGCAATACGCTCTTTACCAGCGCTGTTGAGAACATCATGTTTTTCTCGAGAATTCATGGGGAGCACGCCCGACACGTTACCCTTGTGACCAGGCCAAAGATCCAGGAGGATATCAGACTGCAGGCCGAGGAATTTGAAAAGCTGATGTTTGCCAATATTGAAAGAGCCGAGAAAGTGGAGGATACCGGCACAGGGTACGACGAACTCATCCGTGAAAGCTCTAAATTGGCTGCCGAATTCCGGGACTTTTCGTTCTTTGTAAACGATGCCCTTCATGAGTGTGCCGTACCCACGGGAAGAGTGAATGCATGGCCTTTATTAGCAGACCATATTGCCAGGGAAGCTCAGTATTTCGTTGATGTATTGAACAGAATATCCGGCAAAGCTCCGGCTCCTCCGCCAAATACACCATATTACCCTTATATCCTTTGATTTGCACTATCTTTACAATAACCCTGCTTAATGCCGATGCCTCTGTTAAAACCAGGGGCAATTTTCTTTGGAAATTTCTGAAATTACGATATTATAGAGTGTTATAATATAATTAGATTACATCTATTAAGGGGACATCATGATGAAAAGAGCAGAATAACTGACAAAACTATATTGGGGGAGACAAATTTGAAGGATAAGGAAAAATTCATTAGAAACTGGGAAAAGCAAAGGAGAAAAGGGAAACTCAAATATGTGTTGATTAATGCCGGATTAGTAGCTGCCCCTCTTTTAGGAGGCATTGTATTTGGAAGTGTATTTCTATATAGTTCTCCCAGCTCATATTCATTTGTATATTATTTGCCAACATACTTTTTCACTGCTGCTGCAGGGCTTCTTGTTGGAACACTGAAATCTCTGTATGTATGGGGTAAAAATGAAGCCAAATACAGCAAGTTATCCCACGAATGATAATATAATGATGCACTTTTATTTAATATCGTATACTATTGTGGCGCGATAATTGTTATCTGGTAATTCGGCTATCCGATCGATGTGTGCACTACTGATGGAACGGGATGGATGCTGGTACCAGACCAATATGGGAAGTGGGACAAAGGATGTTCTTTGCCCCACTTTTTTTTATTACCCGCAGTAGCTGCCCGTGGCCGGGCACCTGAACAACTCCCATAGCTATACCGTCCGAAATAATGTTCCCACCCTTAAGGTGCTGGATTTTTTTGCCGTCTAATCTGTATCCCATTCGGTCACATTGGTCTGTGACGGTGTACAGTCCGGACAGGAAGGTCTTTATTCCACCCGGCGTAAAACAGTCAGCCTGGAGGCCTATCGTAACCCTTAATTCAATTTCACCGGGGTTTGCAACCTTCAGCATATCTCCGGCCTTGAGTGCTCTGCCCTTGTACCCTCTTTTGTAAACAACGGGCGAAGTTCACCGCCGGTTATAGCGATTACCATTTGATCAAGAAATTCAATCTCCGGGCCCGGAATTGTGACTTCCAGCACGGCATGGGTCTGTCGATTGCCCATCAAACCATTGCTCATCCTGTAGGACAAGCTGTCCATTACACCCGAAACCGGAACCCCGAACTGCCGATAACCGTGCTGTCCGCTGTCTTAAACCGGCGTCAGAAGCCTCGGTTTAACAAACAATCCTGTTTCTGCCCATCGCTGCAGCCGCCTCCCTTCCACGGGTGAGTCCGGTATTCGCAGGTGCCGTTATCAATTCCTTCCTGAATTTTTTCGTACTCCTTACGGTCTATAGCGATAAAACGGATGTAGTTTCCCACCTACAGCAGGATGGGTTTTTCCCTGAAGTGGCCATACAGCTTTTATGGCGTCCTGCCTATAAGCTGCCATCCTCCCGGGCTTTCTATGAGATAAATACCGGTCTGGGACGCGGCGATGCCCACCATACCCGCATGGTTTTTGGTCCGTGGGGTGGCCAGCCTGGGTGTTGCAATTCTTTCATCCATATCCCCCAGATAGGGAAACCCCGGGGTGAAACCAAGCATGTATATAAGATAGCCGGCCAAGGCAAAGCCGATTATATCGGTTGTAAGGCCGGGCTTTATCACCAAAAGCCCGCTGACAAGAAGCAGTATCCTTTCCAATGTAGTGTCATCCGTAATGAAGTAATTCATGGTGGAGCCGGCCACGCAAGCAATACCAATAATTGAAGTTGTCAGTAAACTGATAATACCCCCGGGTGTTTGGTATTGGAAATGCTCTTAAGCCTTAAAATCATCTCCTGGTTTAGCTGCTGCCATCCTAAACTTTATATCCCAGCTTAGTTAATTACATCAATCTTAATTTCATAAATAGCATTATGTGTTCTTAAGCCTATAGTAAAAACCTCATTGGCTTTTATGTCCTGTAATTCAAACCATCCAGGATGGTCATACCGCAGTATTTCAGCACCGTTTTCTGTTGAGTAGAAATCATTAAGTCGATAACTGTTGCTATTTACAAATACTATTCTCTTGTTTTTGCTCTTATAATAGCTTGCGGGATATGTATATACATTTATCTCTTCATAGGGATTGTTTAGCTCATCTTCATATGAATGTGAGTACTTAAAGCTATCCTGAGTAATCTCATTGCCATTTACCCTAATAAAAAAGTCCAGCTTTCCACTAATTTTAGGTCTATATGTATATGGATTATATTCTACACTGACATCCTTGAAACGCAGCACATCGATAACAAAATCCTCCTCTGTAAACTCTGGGATATAATTTTTTACGTCAATAGGTGAAAAGGAAAAACCGTTATCATTAATATCTATCCTCTGCCACACTGTAGCTTGCCTTGCTAACAAGTCTCCTCCTTCGTGTTTTTCTAATGCTGTGAAATCGCCTTCCTCTTCAGAAGTATATAAAACCCTATCCTTGTTCAGCAAAATATACCGCCCTACATGGAGAAAATCTGAAGGATACGGCTCTGTCGTCTTGATTAACAACTTATCATCGGTATCCACAGCATACGCATGAATCCAAGAATCCAAATAAAATGAGTGAATATTGAAGCTGGGTATCATGCTTTCTTTATATTTCAATTCGTATCCATTACTATTCTTCTGTAACACTATAACCTCTGTACAGGAATTTTCTATTGAATTCATATCATAAGCAATGCCCACCAAGTGGGGAACCCCTTCAAAACACTTTTTGACAACAACCAATACTTCATTCGGTGGCTGAATGTAAGGGCTAAAATAAGGCAAATATTCTTCCAAATCAGTCTCAACAACAGTCTCCATTTCGATAGTCTCAAACAAACCGGAAAATTCCTTCTCTAAATATTCCAGTACGTCATGATCATCTATAGACTTTATGTGTCCAATAGCTCCATTTATATCACCCTGAAGAAGGTATGTATTGACCACATCTTCATGTAACAGTTCAGGGTTATCCAGTCCCAAATCAAAAGTGGTTTCAAATGTCTCCAAAGCCTTATCGTATTCGCCCGTCTGAGCATACGCTAATCCCAAGCCGGCATAAGCCCTGGTGTTTCTGGGCTGTATTTCGATTGCCTTTTCGAAGGCTAATATTGCTTCTTCATATTTCCCCTCATTTAACAGCTTATAGCTCGATTTTATCTGGCGTTCGGTTGAGTCAAAGAAGTCACTGCTGATAAGAGCAGCACCTGCTATTATTAGAACCAAGACAACTGATAGAATAATAAAAAACCTTCTGTTTAATCCAATTGGTTTGGATAAAGCCTTTCGGCTCTGCTTGCTTTCGCCCAACTGCTTTCCGCAGTTAGAGCAAAAACTTTCTCCCTCATTAACTTCCGTTCCACAGTTGGTGCAAAATGGCATGGTTTCTCTCCTCCTTTATGTATGATTGTGGTAGCACTTTTTCATGCCGTATATTGAGAACACCAAATCAAATGTTTTATAAAGCTTTTACATAACATACATCATCGGGATATGTGTATTCGCTCTTTATCAGCTCTTCATTTTCCTGGTCGTAATAGTAAAGACACCTAGTCTTCTTTTCAAATATAAACATTTTTGAGTCGTATTCAAATACTTCCAGCCCTTTATCCCCCTCAAATCTATTTATTTCCGATACATATATAGAATTGCCATCTGTCTTAATACTGTATAAAATATTGTCACTTAGAAAAACATTTTCATTTTTAAACAGTATTTTTTCATCCAGAATACTAGGATAATCAGTGTCGATAACGCTGTATTCATATGTATCAGTATTGT
Source organism: uncultured Clostridium sp. (assembly GCA_964625335.1). Taxonomy (GTDB): domain Bacteria; phylum Bacillota; class Clostridia; order Ch29; family Ch29; genus CAZGUG01. The sequence continues at coordinate 48,106 of CAZVBE010000014.1, forward strand.
AAATAAAAGCTTTGTGCGATTGAAGCTTTCCGTCCAAATATTTGACGTAATAGATTATGTAATTATCCGTTCTTAACATTCTTGTTATGCCGCTAAGTTTTTTAACGCCTTCTTCCATCGGGAATTCATATAGCAGCTCTTTTTCTCCGGTTGATAGATTTCTCCTTGCACATAATCTATCGGGCCTACTATCAGAATGCTTACCTTGCATATTCTCTCTGGGGAAGTATATGTAATCACCTATTATTTCATAGTCCCTATCCGCAAACCCTATGTTTCCCGCTTCGTTGAAATATGAATTCAACATTTCAATGTTATCTATGTTAACCTCGTATATATTCCCATTATTTTCCACCTTATATGAATCAAGCTCTATTCTTAATAGAGCTCTGTAAACTGGTGATATCATATCATATCTGTTAGCATCCATGGTGAAATACAGCCATCCGTTATTATATGTATAGGAATATATAAAGGGATCATAAGAGGAGCTATTAACAAGCCTTTTAAACTCAATCCTATCTGGATTCATTCCCCATTTGGCGTCAATAATAATATTATATCCTCTAGAGCCGCCACTTGTACGTCCGTCAGTTAACAGAAAGTAATCGCTGTTGGGTATCTGCTTTGAGTTAACATTGTCGTAGTCTCCTAAATATTTAAAATACTCTTCCTGTATTATTTTGGGTTGCTTTTCGCGTGTATTCACATATCGCAGCTGTTCCCCGACTCGATAATACAAGTTGTCATCCGCGTATGCAATAAATTCCCCCTGCTGACTATCCCAAATCAGTACATCATTGTTATATATCTTGACCCCATCTCTATCCCTAAATATCTTGTCCCCATTTTCTTCTAAAGCTTGGGTTATTACGCAAACATCTGAAAACAATGGCTTGTCAGGCACGGAAACTACAACTTCGGTGTTATTATTATCAGCATCATCATTGGTGCTCTGACTTACATCATTACCTTTAATAGAATTATTTGAGCACCCAATAAGTAGAATGATCATAATTAACACCAGTGGTATTAAAATAATGCTTTTATTAAGCTTGGACATCATAATACCTTTTCCCCCTTTACCTCTTGTTATGTTCTTTTACTCTTAAGAGTATTGGGTTTTCTTTTGTCTCATAACTATGTGTGATTTCCTTCAAATACTCCCATCAAATGTTTTTATTTTAGGACATGGTATGCGCCAATATCCTCCCAGAATTTATCTGCATTGCTGTTATACTTGTCCTTCGAAGTATACACCCATGATTTTTCAAAGGGGCAGGGTCCTTCCTTCACTTTAGAAGTCGCAGGATCGCAGACATATATTTTGTTATCTGCGCTGCAAAACACTATATAATGCATCTGGCCATCCTGTGACGTATTCCCTGCAAAACCCGCCATTACACCTTTAGGATTATCCTTTAATAGTTTTTTCAGTTGCTCTATTTTATAACTGTTGTTCTTGCCCGATAGGCTTTCACGGATATGCTTATAACTGATACCTAACCCTTTTAGAATAGGGTTCGTTTGGTTCTTATCTGACCAAGGGGGCATATATACGCTTTTCCCGTTAGCTTCATATACCATTTTTGGTGTAATGCTATTTCCGCATTTATTGGAAATAAGTATTGCATACGATGCTATCCCGCAGCCCCCCCTGGGCAGATTCCACTGGGGGTCATGCTGCCAATAAAGAAACATCTTTTCTTGCGGGACCGGTTTTGTTTCCCCTGCAGATTTGGTAACCGGCTCAGCCCTCCAAAGTTGGGCTCCGCTTCCGGTATACTGCTGCATCAATACATTGCCCCCGTTTTTATTTGGAGCTTCACATCCCATAACTATTCCGGGAATACACGCCACTTCTATTTTGTAATATCCGTCCGGCATTTTAGTGATAATCCATTCACGGTCGGTCGAGTTTTTGCTTTCCCAGATATTTATATTGTTGCCAACCTTCAATGTTTTGGAAGTCCCGCGGGTCATGTTTATCACCCTATTTGTTCCGTTACTGCTGGACATTGCATATATTTTGCATTTATTTCCCCCTATATTTTCCACTCTAAACTGCTGGGTACTGTGTCCTGTTGGCTCCCACACCGTTACGTTTGTACCGTCTTTGTCAGCCTTTTCATCTGTGCTTGCGGATAGATTTAACGCTTTACCTCCATCCTTTAGATAAAAATTATAGATACCATCAGCAAGGTATTCATTTGGCTTTTCCACTTTTGCGCTGCAACTGGCCGACCTGTTCCCGTCCCTTGTTCTAACTGTAATAACGGCATTGCCGGCACCCTTTGCAGTTACCCTGCCCGATGCAGTAACAGTGGCAACCTTCTGGTTGTCTGATGCCCATGTGACTTCCTTATCCGATGCATCTCCCGGCAAAACCGTAGCCGTTAACTGGACAGTTTCATTAATCTTAAGATTTAGTGACGAATAGTTGAGTGTTACACTTTTCGGAGCGACCCACAAGTCTTCCTCCACGACGTTGTTGCCGCCGCGGGGAACACCATCAGAGTATTCATCTGCGATTTTCATATTTTTTTCTTCTCTTCGCCCGCTATTCCTTTCCGTGGTACCAGTCCTTTTGGGGATAATACCTATGGCCTCGGCACGCTCTTCGGTAAAAACATTTTCGTTTATTAGTTTCTTTGCTAATGTGGTATTACTGTTTTTCAGGTTTTGGGCAAAAGCCAAATAGGATATTTTGGCGACATGGCCTCTCGTGAATTTCCCACTTCCAAGTTCTCTTACAGTTCCGCTGTCAATTAAACCAATTTCTTTGGCCATGTCTAATGATTTGGTCCAAGTAAAATCCCCTTTCGAATCTTGGTAACCCAAAGCTCTAATCACTAGGGTCATATATTGGGTACCTGTCATTTCCCCATCTGCCCCAAACATGTTGTTTCCAATACCCTTTGAAAGCCCGTTTATATACGCATAGTTCACATAGCCCCAAGCCCATTCCGGGACATCTTCGAACACCGTAGGCAATTGCAATAGATTGTCTGCATCCTTTTCTTTTCCCAAAAGCCTTATCAACATAATAATTCCTTCCAATCTTGTTGGCGCCCTGTCAAGCTCAAATCCCAGATCCGTACCTCTAATAACATTGATTTGCTCCAACTTTTTCGCATACTCCAAAAAATCATCGTTATCTACAGCTGCATAACCCCATGTATTTAGTAATAAGAGTATTATAAGCGCCATAATTATAGCTGTACTGTTCTTTACCGTTTTCAAAACATTCATACCTCCCCTGTAAATTTGATTTATATTAAAAACCCAATCATTTGTCCCACCGGTTATTATGTAACCTCCATCATTAGTTTGTTGTACCATATTAAATCCTAATCCTCTGTCAAAGATTTTTGACTAAACTTTTTCCTGCTTTATCAGTCTTTAAAAGCCTCCCGCATTGTGAATTAGAGCCATAGGGTTTAGCCCAACCGGCCAGTATATAGCCTCCATCATTTGTCTGTTACCCTGGAGTGAACTGAACATCACCACTTTCACAATTAGTAATACCTTATATGGCTGGTCAGGGATACCCTCGGCCTTAATGACTTACACTTATTAACATTATGACGGAGTTGTTTTAGGCTTTTTTATTAATGCTTTTCCGATTAAAAAACCGATTATTGCACCAATCACCACTCCACCGATGAGCATATTTGAAGAAGCCTCGGCCTGGCTTTTCAGTAATTCGTCCAGTCCCTTAAGGTTGGAGCCTCTTGTTAATGTTGTCATAAAATCAAGTTTTCCAAGAAACACATTTGAAGGCCTCATCCAAAACCCTATAGCCCCTCCAACAGCCGCACCAATTACTGCAAGTAACTTTGACATGCATTAAACCTCCTTTTATTTCTTTTTATATTCTTTTCCTATTAAGAATATTGAGTTCCCTTTTATCTCATAACCATATGTCATTTCACCAAGAAGAGGATGGGTAAAAGTGATGCTATTGCGCCTCTATTTTTCATACTTGATCCCCTCCATAAAAAGTTATTCTCTTAACTCAATATGTAATTATCCACTTGTTTAGGCAGTCTGCCAATTCATGCATTTTAAACCTTCATACTACCATAATGTCTTCTTTAGCTTTCTACTGCTGGCTGAAAAACCGCTGAAACATTTCCCAATATCTTTACTTGCTTTTCACAAAACCCTTTTCATCAGTCTTTATCACAATGTCATCACCGAATCTCCCACCACGCAGAATATATCCTCCGTCTTTTGTCTGTTGGACTGATTTAAAAGTATGCCGTTCATCCCTATTATCCTTATCAGCTTCAAAGCTTCGTGACCAAATCTCCTTTCCCATTTCATCAGTTTTTAATAACCATCCGAGTTCAGATGCTTCACCAACAATAATATAACCTCCATCATTTGTTTGCTGAACTGAACTGAATTCATCACTTGGTTCTGCCCTGCTTGCTGAATAAGGCTTTGTTGCAAAGGTCTGTGACCAGACATCGTTACCCATGTTATCAGTTTTGAAAAGCCAACCATAATAACTGATAGCAGTACCATATGCTCCATATTGAGTCAAGCCCAAATTAGTGTGTAAATTCCTCGGTAACATTTTTGTAAGCCTATG
>CAZVBE010000015.1:0-52456 GCA_964625335.1 uncultured Clostridium sp.
TTGCCTTCTTCCTGTTTTTTTCTTATTCTTGCCAACTAAAATTATACTCTAAGGATATTCCACACTTCACCGGGCAAAATTGCTCTGCTTAATTATATTATGTATCTTTGCTTGAATTTGTAACCGTATTTGCAAAAAGCGCCGGTCCGGGAACGATAATAATTAATTTCCTTGACAAATCCGTTTAAAGGTATTAAGATTAACTTTAAAATCAATAATTATTATTATCTCATCAAGAGAGGTGGAGGGACTGGCCCTGTGAAACCTCGGCAACCTTCAGGTGTTTTTTCCTGAAAAGGTGCCAACTCCAGCAGTGGGTGATAGCTTAAACCCGCTGACAGATGAGAGAGGCAGAGTTGACTATGGCTGTTTAACCTCTTTCATCCGGAAGAGGTTTTTTTATTTTCAAAAAACACAATAAATAAAGGAGGTAGTGTAATTGTCAAAGATTGTGAAGTGCTATGAAGAAATTAACGGAAAAATTAAAAATGGAAATGCAGTGGTGATGACGGCTGAAGAGTTCAAACAGATGTCGGCTGAGCAGGGGGTGTCCAAAGCAGCCGCAAGGGTGGATGTCGTCACAACCGGAACCTTCAGCCCAATGTGCTCGTCCGGCGCCTTTATTAATTTCGGCCACAGCGATCCCCCCATAAAAATGTCAAAGGTCTGGCTGAACGGTGTGCCTGCATATACCGGGCTTGCAGCAGTGGATGCCTATATCGGCGCCACTGAACTGGCTGAGGGATATGAAAAGCTCTATGGAGGAGCCCATGTCATTGAGGACCTTGTTTCGGGCAGGAAAGTAAGGCTGAGGGCATTGGGGTACAAAACCGACTGTTATCCGAAGGAGAGCATGGATACCTGCATTGACAAAAGTGCGCTGAATGAATGTATCCTGTTCAACCCGAGGAATGCATACCAAAACTATGCAGCGGCCACCAACTCCACCGGTAAAACGCTGTACACCTATATGGGTGCGCTGCTGCCGGATTACGGTAATATAACCTACTGCACCTCGGGAGAATTAAGCCCCCTTTTGAACGACCCAAGGCTCAGAACCATAGGCATAGGCACAAGAATTTTCTTCGGGGGCACCAAGGGGTATATTGCCTGGAACGGTACCCAGCATAATCCTGACAGGCCAAGGTCAGAAAACGGTATACCCATAGGCCCGGCCGGCACGTTAAGCCTTATAGGCGATCTCAAGGATATGAGCGCAAGCTTCATTAAAGCTGCGGTATTCCACAGGTACGGGGTAAGCCTTTTCGTCGGAATAGGGATACCCATACCAATCCTTGACGAGGAGATGGCCAATTTCGTATCGGTCAGGGACCGGGACATAAGCACCTCCCTCCTGGATTACGGGGTGCCGAAACGAAGCCGTCCCTCCTTAAGGACAGTGACCTATGAGGAATTGAAATCGGGCACCGTAGAACTGGATGGCAGGAGGATACCCTCTGCACCCCTGTCCAGCATATACAAAGCCAGGGAAATAGCCTTTACGCTTAAGGAATGGATAACCAAAGGCAAATTTCTCCTGCAGCAGCCGGTGGACTTTCTGCCTGACGAAGGAACCGTGAAACCATTAAATGAAGAGGGGTGTGAATAATGACAAAACAAAGATTTACTTTGATATTTCCTCCCGAAAGCTCAACAAAACCCATAACCTATACCCTTATAAAAGAGTTTGATATACAGGTAAACATCCTGAAGGCGGAAATTACCGTTGGCAAAAAGGGACACCTCCTTATGGAGGTAAAGGGGGAAGAGGAAAACCTGGAAAAGGGCCTTCGGTTTTTGAAGGAAGAAAATATTCGGGTCATTCCGATTAACAGGCAGATTATTATAAAACAGGATGAATGCGTCCACTGCGGTGCCTGTACCGGGGTTTGTTTTCCTGAAGCGCTGAAAATGGACCGGGATACATGGCAGCTTTTGTTCCGTCCCGGAGAATGCATTGCGTGCGGCCTGTGTGTCAATTCCTGTCCGCTGGGAATCATAAGTGTAGGGCTGGGATATGGTGACAGCGATGAATAGCAGCTACCAGCCGCGGCTGTACAGAGATTTTATGGGAAAAGACCGGTTTGAGGCTTTCACGGTGTGTTTCAAAGAAACCGACCTGTGGATAGGGGTTGACCCCCGGCATTACTGCGAAAGCATGAAAGAGTACGCACTGGAGCAGATAACAAAATTCAGGACCCAGCTTGAGGGATACATTCAAAAAGACCCGGGGTTTTTAACATCCCTTAAACCCTATAAAACGTCCATGGAAGCCCCCTGCATCGCCAGGAGCATGGCAGAGGCTGCAGCAAAAGCCGGAGTAGGACCGATGGCAGCCGTTGCCGGCGCCTTTTCCCGAAAAATAGGAAGGCTTTTGGAAAGGGCCTACGGCCTTGAGGAAATAGTAGTGGAAAACGGCGGGGATATATACATAAGGATTAAAGAGCCCGCAGTCCTTTCGGTTTATGCCGGTAATTCCCGGTTGTCAGGCAAAATCGCAATAGAAATCCCCCCTTCCCTTTCCCCTCTGGGAGTCTGCACCTCCTCGGGAAAGGTAGGGCATTCCATGAGCTTTGGAAGGGCGGATGCGGTCACTGTTATATGCAGGGATGCGGCCTCGGCGGATGCCTATGCCACATACCTTGGCAATATTGTACGTTCGGGGGAGGATATCGAAAGTGTCCTTAATATGTCGTCAAAGCATGAGGATATTCTGGGGGTACTTATAATTGCAGAGGATAAGCTGGGTGTCCGCGGACACCTTAAGCTTGTCCCCCTATGAGAAATGTAACCGGAGGGGAGCTGAGTAATGACCTTACTATTTGCCTGTTCCACTTCCCTTTTTAAGACAGGCCCAGGTACTGCAGCTGCTGCAGCTGCCGGTTCCCTGGCATAGTCCCCTTCCCTTATCCCCCACAGGGTATTCACCGGCCTTTTGCTCATCAGACCATCCAACCAGCGCCGTAACCGATTTTACCGGTTCAAGCAGGCAGCCCGGACCCACCGTTATACGGGGATCGGCCGCCAAAAGCGATACAATCCTGCTCTGGTCCTTAAGGGACCAGTCACCGTACCCCGGGCTGAACCTCGGCGAGGGATAAAGCCTGCTGGGCCTGTATTTCAGCCAAAGCGACCGGTGAAATTCTTCAACCACTGCCTCCACAGCATAGGAACCCAGCAAATCTGCTACCGTCCCCTCCCACAGCCTGCCTTCCCTGATACACATCTCACTGTAACGGGGAATAGCATCACCTATGGTGGCTGCCATAAGTGTTGCACTTTGACAACCTGAAAGACCCCTGGCTGCGTAAAAGCTGTGGATAGTCAACAGCCCGTCCCCCAATATCACCCTGCCCTCATCACAGACATCCACCCGGAAGTCAGCCCAGTAGACAATGGGGTCTATATAGACTGCCAGTTCCCCCGTCTTATTCTCCGCACCCCGGAGTTCCGGGCAGGACTTTGCCATATTATCCATCAAGAGATTCAATTTGAAGTCAGATACAGTGTGAACATTCGCCATAACTAGAACCTTCCTCCTTCAGTATCTCTTCCACAAGGGGAACATCTCCCATGGGGAAAATATGCACCCCGGGTACCATTGACCTCATCTGGTACAGCAGTTCCCTTGCAATCTCCACCCCTGCATCCCTGCCGCCTTTCCGGAGCCTGTCAATCAGCCTTTCGGGTACATGTACCCCGGGAACGTTTTTGTTCAGGTACAGCGCAAGCTTAACGCTCTTAAGGGGCAGCAACCCGTAGATTACTGGCACCGAACTCTCGGGCAGCGCCTTCAGAAACCTCTCCAGATTAGTAATATCAAATACGGGCTGGGTCTGAAAGAATTTTACCCCCGCATCTTTCTTTCGTATAATTCTTTCAATTTCCTCCCCTAAATCTTCGGCCCCGGGGTTTGCCACGGCGCCGACAAAAAAATCGGTTTTGCTGTCGAGGGGATTATCCATTATATCGTAACCTCTGTTCAGTCTGGCCGCAATCTCAGCCAGGCCTATGGAATCAACGTCAAACACGCCTGTTGCCCCGGGATGGTCACCCGACTGAGGTTTATCGCCGGTCAGGGTAAGTATGTTTTTTACCCCCAGAGCAAAGGCGCCCAGAAGTTCTGACTGGAGGCCCATAAGGTTCCTGTCTCTGCAGGTCAGGTGAAAAATCGCCTCCAGTTCGAGTTTTTCCTGGACCAGATGCGCCAGGGCTATGGGGCTCATCCTCATCCTTGCCATAGGGCTGTCTGCAATGTTTACCGCATCAACCATTCTGGCCAGCGGCCACATGCTATTATAGGCTCCCCAGGGGTTTGCCCCCTTGGGAGGGTCAATCTCCACCGTCACAACGAATTTATTCTGCTTTAGCTTTTCCCTCAGATCATTTCCCATGTCATTTCCCCCTTAAGTTTTCGATTGTCCTGACTGCGTCTACAGCATCCCTGCCATACCCGTCGGCCCCTGCTTCACGGGCAAACTCCCCGGTAACCACTGCCCCGCCCACTATAATTTTGATGTCCGGCAGTTTTTTCTTCAAAAGCCTTATGGTACCGGGTATCTCAACCATTGTTGTTGTCATCAGCGCACTGAGGGCTGCAAACTCTGCCCCCTCCTGCAGGGCAGCCTCTGCAAACCTTTCGGCTGAAACGCCTTTGCCAAGGTCCAAAACCCTGTACCCGTGGTTTCTCAGCATGACCGCAACCATGTTTTTTCCGATGTCGTGGACATCTCCCTTAACGGTGCCGATGACCACCGTACCTTTATCCGGTATGCTTCCCCGCTTACCAAGCCGTTTTTCCAGAATGCCAAAGGCCTTCTGGGCCGTTTCGGCGCTCAGCATAAGCTGGGGCAGATAGTATTCTCCCTTTGCGAACAATTCTCCAACAATATTCAACCCGGGTATCAGCCCCCGGTCGATTATCTCCCCGGCGTCTATCCCCTGCCCGAGCAGCTTTTCCACCACAGCTTCTATGTTTTCAAAGCCCCTGGCCACCATTTGTTTCACAGCATCTGCTTCTGTCTGTTCCTCCTCTTTTTCGCCGGCATCCCCGGCTACAGCCTTTGCCGTATTGTGCTTAAGAAAGTTACCGGCGTTTGGATCTCTGCCTGCCAGAAGTGAGGCAGCCTGCCATGCCCCCGAAATACTGCTGTCAGAAGGGTTTACGATGGCGGCATCCAGCCCCGATGCTATGGCCATTGCAAGGAACGCGGCATTCACCTTGCTCCTGCCGGGCAGGCCGTGGGATACGTTGCTTATTCCCAGTACCGTGTTTGTCCCCAGCCTTTCTTTAACCATCTTTATAGCCCGCAGGGTCTCAACCGCGGCCATGCTGTCGATTCCCACCGCCAGCACCAGAGCGTCGATATAGATATCCTTTGCCGGGATACCATGACGGGTACACTCCCCGGCTATTTTCCCGGCTATTTTTAGGCGCTCCTCTGCAGTGGCCGGGATTCCCTTCCCGTCCAGGGTCAGGCCTACAACCGCGGCACCGTACCGTTTAACCAGAGGAAGGATTTTGTCAAGGCTTTCCTGCTCACCGCTTACCGAATTGACCAGGGCTTTCCCGTGGTATGCCTGAAGACCCTTTTCAATGACCGCGGGATTGGTGGAATCAATTACAAGGGGAGCATCTATACTCCTCTGCAGCATATTTACCAGCCGGTACATGGTGTCGGCCTCGTCTATCCCCGGGGTACCTATATTTATATCCAGCAGGCAGGCTCCGTTACCTACCTGGTTTTCCGCTTCTTCCCGTATGGCTTGGGAATCTCCGTTTCTAAGGCTTTCAGCTATCGACTTACGAGCCGTCGGGTTTATCCTCTCGCCAATAATAAGGGGCAAAGTTTCGGACCTTACCCGGATAACCCTTTGGGAGCTTGCCAGGACACCGGCCGTATCGGCTTTTGCTGCAACGGCATTTAATCCTGCAGCTTTTTCGCTTAGCAGCCGGGTATGTTCCGGTGTGCTCCCGCAGCAGCTGCCCAGCAGGTTTATGCCTTTGTCGAGGTACGGCTCCATAGCCTTAGCAAAATCTACCGGCTTTAAGGGATAGAAGGTTTTCCCGTCCCTTAGTGAGGGTATTCCGGCATTGGGCTGGACAATAACCGGCAGACCCGTGTTTTTTTGCATCTCCATAACGCTGCCATAAAGCTCCCCGGGTCCTCCCGAACAGTTTGCCCCCACAGCCGCAGCTCCCATGCTCTCCAATACAACCGCAGCGCTGGCGGGGTTTACACCGGTCAGGGTACGCCCACCGTCGTATGTCAGGCAACAGATTACAGGAATATCACAAACATCCCTCGCAGCCAACAACGCCGCCCGTATCTCTCCCAGGTCACTGAAGGTCTCCAGCAGTATAAAATCCGGTTTTCCGCAGGCAAGGGCTTGAATCTGCTCACCAAACACATCATAGGCCGCAGTGAAGGTCATATCCCCTGCAGGCTCGACAAACCGTCCCATAGGCCCAACCGATGCCGCCACATAAACTTTTGTACCCTCCGCCGCTTTACGGGCTATTTCCACCGCTTTCAGGTTCACCTCCCGGACCCTGTCCGCGGCAAGGTATTGGGACAGCTTTATCCTGTTGCCCCCGAAGGAGTTGGTGCTTATGACATCTGCTCCGGCATGTATGTAGGCTTTATGCACCTCCAGCACCTTTTCTGGAGACTTAACATTTATAATCTCCGGACAAACACCGGCCTGTAATCCTTTTTCCATAAGCATGGTACCCATGGCACCGTCAAAAACCAAAATTCTTTCCAATGCTTGTTTGCTATCCATTTGCATCCCTCCCGGAATCAAAAATACCTTCCTGACAAAGTAGGAAGGTTCTTACCAACATCCTTATCTGCCAGAACAATAGTTCTGCTGGAATTGGCACCTTCTCAGGCAGAAACACCTGAAGGTTGCCGAGGTTTCATAGGGCCAGTCCCTCCACCTACTCTTGATAAGAGTAACATTAAGTTTTTTTATTACTAAACGCTTGTTAAATAATATTATACAGAATACTAACAGGTTAAATTCCATTTGTCAATAATAATTTCCTTTTTGGAAAAGGTAATTTCCGGGTCTTTCAGTTTTATCGTACCTATTGTGCGCTGACAGTCATATTATGGTATTATGGATTTAATATCAATTTTCAAATGGAGATGATGCCATGCTGTTTTCAAGGGAAGGCTTTAACCAGGCCAGGTTTCGCAGGGATATAGTCGGTATCAACAAAAAAGTACCCCTCGCAGGAGGAGGATATAAAACCTATGTAAACCTTGACAACGCCGCCAGTACCCCGGTACTTCAACCGGTACTGGATAAGGTGAACGAGTTTATGGACTGGTATTCAAGCGTACACAGGGGTGCGGGTTTTAAGTCCCAGGTATCCACCCATGTATACGATACCGCCCATGAGATAATCGGCGGCTTCGTAAAAGCCGACCTCGAGACCAATGGTGTTATATTTGTAAAAAACGCCACCGAAGCGTTAAACAAGATATCCTACAGAATGGGATTCAGAAAGGATGACATAGTACTGACAACCATGATGGAGCACCACTCCAACGACCTTCCATGGAGGTCCAGGGCCAGAACGGTGTATGCAATAGCAGATGACATGGGTGCCCTCGACTATGACGACCTTGAGGCGAAATTAAGGCGGTATGGAAGCAGGATAAAGCTTGTCAGTGTTTCCGGGGCCTCCAACGTAACAGGTTATAAAAACGATGTAGGAAAAATCGCCGCCCTGGCTCACCGGGCAGGAGCGCCAATACTTGTGGACGGCGCCCAGCTTATACCCCATTCACCAATAGATATGAAAGCCGATAACCATCCCGAACATATAGACTACCTGGTCTTTTCTGCCCATAAGATGTACGCTCCCTTTGGAACCGGAGTACTTATAGGACCCAAAAGCACTTTTCTAAAGGATGGCCCTGAATACACCGGCGGCGGTACCATCAGCGTAGTGACCCAGAATTTAGTGGAATGGGCGGGGCTGCCGGACAGGGAGGAAGCGGGCTCGCCCAACGTGGTAGGGGCAGTGGCCCTGGCAGCCGCAATCGGATACCTTGAAAAACAGGGCATGCGCAACATTGAAGGCTATGAAAAAAACCTTACTTCCTATACCCTTAAAAGGCTTAAGGAGATAAAAGGCCTAACGATATACGGTGAAAATGCTCCTGATAATACACAAAACAGGGTAGGGGTTATAACCTTTAATCTGGACGGTGTTCCCCATGACCTGACAGCTGCAGCCCTGGCGTGGGAGGATGGTATTGCAGTGAGGAATGGTTGTTTTTGTGCCCATCCCTATATTCTGCACCTTTTAGGGCTTAAGCCGCAGCATGTTTCACAGCTTGTTCTTAAGAAAAAAACCGGAGATATGAGCGATATTCCGGGAATGGTAAGGGTCAGCCTTGCTGCTTATAATAACCGGAAGGATACCGACCGGCTTATTGATTGCCTCGTCAAAATAAAAAACATGTCCCACTCCGGGGAGCTTGCAAAAAGATATACTTTTCGCCGGGAAACGGGAGCATATTATCCCAGGGACACCAAGGCAAACCCCCAAAAGGTTTTCCGGCTGGATTAGCCGGTGAATTTGTCCATTTATCCTTTTTATGCTATAATTCCATAACAACAGATAACAGAGTTAGTGTCTTTCCTGATTCTGTTTCTGATTTGGCGTAAAGCTGATTAAGAGGGTGATGGATATGGCCAGAACCAATATCGGAATAGGATTTTTTACAGGACGAAAAGCCTTCAGCAGCGTAATAAGAACATACATGAATAGTTGGCGTAATTCTGTGCTTATTAAAGACCCCGGATACTCGGTCAATTTGTTTGTTGCCTATGATTTAAAGTATTCCAATACAAAGCCCAGTGACTATATGAGCCCAAACGTACTTAATTCCTACCTGGATTCGTCTTTTTTCATTCATGAGAAGACCGGTGAGAATGAAATTAGTTACCTGATCAGAAAGGGATTGCTTACTTCATATGAGGCAAATCTTTTATTTGGTCGGGGATATGCAAAAAAAAGGAACACAATACTATACTTTGCCATTAAGCACGGTATTGATTATATGGTTTTTATTGATGACGATGAATACACTATTATTCCTATTGAAACCGATTACGGTTTGCTGTGGAAGGGCCAACAAATTATAAAAACCCATATGGATCATATCGGGAATGCAAATATTACACACGGTCATCACTGCGGTTATGTTTCTCCTATTCCAAGCATTAAATATGACAACGAAATGACCGAAGATATCTTCAGGCTGTTTATCGAAACCCTCAGCAATGATATTGTCAACTGGGATTCCATAAAAGAAAAAATAGAAAACAACGGCATAACTAATGTAGATACAAAGATTCTAAAAGAAAACAAGATCTTCGAAGTCGGGGAAGTAAACGGAATGAAATTTATTTCAGGGTCAAACTTATGCATCAACTTCAAAAAACTTGATAAGGTTTATCCCTTTTATAATCCTCCTAACGCACGGGGAGAGGATACCTTTTTAAGCACCTGCCTGACCCATTCCAAAGTGGTAAAGGTTCCCTGCTACACTTTTCATGATGGATTTGGTCAGTATAACGACTTGCTCAGCGGAGTATTGCCCTCTGTTTTAAAGCCTGTAAAGAGCGATTCCCCTAAAATCATAAACAGATTTCTGCGTGCCTGCATCGGTTGGGTAAGATATAAGCCTCTTATTGTATACATAACCGACAGAGAGCACTATAGAGAAACAATAGAAAAAATGAAGCACAATTTAAGAATTACACTGCCAATAGTCTCTAAGCATTTCAAGAATGATAAATTTAACAATATCTACGACGAGTTGGTAAAGTATGATTCAAATGTGGAATTGCACTATGAAGAGTTTGAAAACACCAAAAAGGCATGGCTTAAAATCGTTAACTATATTAAATAGAAGTTTGGATTGATCACCCACCACTAAAAAAAGAGAGCCTGGGCTCTCTTTTTTTTGTAAACGGCAAACCTGCCGGTTAAATAGTGCTATCAACCGCAGCTTTCTCCCTTTACCAATTCAGCACCCCTGTCCAGGGCTTGCTTATTCACGGGTATCAGGTGGGCTTTTTTTGCTCCGAATACCTTTTCCAGGGCCTTTACTACGCTTGCCTTTTCAAGGGCCCCCGTAGCCTCCAGATAGGCTCCCAGCATAACCATATTGGCTATCCTGCTGTTACCCAGCTCATTTGCTATCTCGTTGGCGGGTATATCATAAGCTCTGATATCGTCCCTTTCCGCTTTCCTGTCAATCAGGGAACTGTTTATCAGAAGAAGCCCGTCCTTTACAACGGCGGATTCGAATTTATCAAGGGACGGCCTGTTCATCGCTATCACAGCGGTGGCATCCGTTACTACCGGAGATGCTACCGGGCTGTCGGATATGATTACATTACAGTTTGCGGTTCCGCCCCTCATTTCGGGGCCGTAAGACGGCAGCCAGGATACCTTCTTGCCTTCAATCATCCCTGCATAGGTCAGAAGCTGCCCCATCGACATTACTCCCTGGCCTCCAAATCCGGCCATAATCACCTGTTCGTTTATCATATCCTATTTCACCTCCTCAGGGGTTTTGTAAGCTCCCAGGGGATAATAGGGTATCATGTTCTCTTCCAGCCACTTGATTGCCTCAACCGGCGTCAGCCCCCAGTTGGTCGGGCAGGTGGACAGAACTTCTATCATGGTAAACCCTTTACCTTCCATCTGCAGCTGGAAGGCTTTCTTTATTGCCTTTTTGGCTTTTCTGATGTTAGCCGGGCTTGTTACGGTAACCCTCTCGATGTAAGCCGGGCCATCAAGGGTGGCCAGCATTTCACTCATTCGTATAGGCGCTCCCGCATGGTCCTTATCCCTTCCAAAGGGTGATGTCGTAGCCTTCTGGCCAACCAAAGTGGTAGGCGCCATCTGGCCTCCGGTCATCCCGTATATGGCGTTGTTTACAAATATGGTGGTGATCTTTTCTCCCCGCATGGCTGCGTGTACAATCTCTGCGGTGCCTATCGAAGCAAGGTCACCGTCACCCTGATAGGTAAATACCACTTTGTCGGGATGTACTCTCTTTATCCCTGTCCCAACGGCAGGCGCTCTGCCATGGGCAGCCTCCTGCATATCACAGTTAAAATAGTCATAGGCAAATACCGAGCAGCCAACCGGCGCAACCCCTATGGCTTTGTCCAGAACCTCCAGTTCTTCAAGAACCTCAGCAACCAGCCTGTGAATTATACCGTGGGTGCAGCCCGGACAGTAATGGAAGGGCCTATCCTGTAAACCGTTGGTTCTCTGGAATACCTTGTCGGCCATTATTTAGCACCCCCTAATATTTTCTTAATCTCAGCTACTATATCGTCGGGAATGGGCACCATGCCACCGGTTCTTCCGTAAAAACAGACCGGCTTTTTCCCGTTGACGCCCAGCTTCACATCCTCCACCATCTGGCCTGTGCTCATTTCAACCGAAAGAAAGGCCTTTGTCCTGTCGGCATACTCTTCAAATACTTCATAGGGGAAGGGCCACAGGGATATAGGACGTATCAGCCCGACATTTATACCTTCGCCCTTGCATTTTTCTATAACGGTTTTTACGATTCTGGCGGTAGTTCCGTAAGCAACGGTTATTATATCCGGGTTTTCGCAGTTATAAACTTCGTATTTTTTTTCGTTCTTTTCTATTTCATCGTATTTGGCCTTTAACTTCATATTGTGCTTCTCACATTCGGCGGGGTCGATAAACAATGAATTTATGACGTTGGTGTGCTTTCTGCCGCCGGTACCCGTGGTAGCCCAATCCTTGGGCAAAAGGTTCCGTTTTTTTGGTTCCTGCAGCTCGACCGGCTCCATCATCTGTCCCAGCATCCCATCTCCTATTATCATAACGGGATTTCTGTACTGGTCGGCTATATCAAAGCCTTCCATCATAAGGTCTGTCAGCTCCTGCACCGATGCGGGGGCCAGTACCACCATCCTGTAGTCCCCATGGCCGCCGCCTTTGGTTGCCTGGAAATAGTCGGACTGCGCAGGCTGGATACCTCCCAGACCGGGACCGCCCCTGACTATATTTACTATCACACAGGGCAGCTCCGCTCCTGCTATGTAGGAAATGCCCTCCATCTTAAGGCTTATGCCGGGGCTGGAGGATGAGGTCATTACCCTTGCTCCTGCTCCTGCTGCGCCGTAGACCATGTTTATGGCAGCAACTTCACTCTCGGCCTGCAGGAAAGTTGCACCTGTCTTTGGCATTTCCCTCGACATATATTCGGGTAGCTCGCTTTGAGGTGTTATTGGATAACCGAAGAAAAACTTGCATCCGGCTTTTATCGCAGCGGCGCCGATTGCTTCATTCCCCTTCATTAAAACCTTTGCCATAAAATTTCCCTCCTCTTATTTGAGTTGCCTCCCATCGATTTGCTAATTATCCTTTTTAATTCTCTCAACCTCGATTACAGTATCAGGACAGATGGTAGCACAATTTCCGCAGGCTATGCATTTTTCCATCTCATAAACGGTTGCAGGGTGATATCCCTTAGCGTTTATCCTGTCCTTTGACATTTTGACTATATTCACCGGGCAAACAGTTGTGCAGAGCTCACATCCCTTGCATAGATGTTCCCTGAATGTAACCTTTCCTCTTACCTTTGCCATGTACAACCCTCCTTTTTGCGCTGAAATTACAACCATTCAGGCCGCATATACATTTTTACCGGAAAAATCCTGCCCGTTAAGCCCTCCGGAAGTTCTTTTGCCACCCTCTCGACAGCACTGATATATTTCACCGGCAAATCTTTCATCCGGGAAACCTCTTCAACTACCTTCTGTCCTCTTAAAACATCTTCCACGGTTGTGTCACGAAGCATATGGGTGTTGTTCACAAGACCGGTGGCAGGAACCCGTGCAGACCTTTCTATCCCTTCGATATACCGTGCCACTGCCCCGGGACTTCCGGTGTTTGGCCGGTTGGCGTTAACCACTATAAACATGTCATAGCCGCCGTGTTTAAGGTATTCAAAATAGCGTCCCAGAACCCTTGCTCCCACCGTATCGCCCCCCACATCCAGTACCGCTTCGTAGCTTTCATCCTGCAGCAGGGTATAGATTACAGGTGAAAGAGCGGGAACGTCGGCGTTTATAAACTGTCCCTCCGGCGCCACAACCCTAATTCCCAACCTTTCCATCTGGGCTTTTTTCTCCCGGGAGCGAAAATACGGGTTAACAATATCCAAATCTGCAATAGCCGTTTTCCTGCCGGACTCTGCCAGCTTGATAGCATAGTTGACCGAAAACTCGGTCTTACCGCTTCCATAATGTCCGGTTATAATCCTTATTCTCTTGTCCCTTAGCATGCGCTGTCAGTCCTTCATTCGTATTGTTTGGCCTTTTCTTCGCCCCTTAATACCCTTAAGCCGCCCTCTGCCAGGGCTGTCATTTCATCCTCCCCCGGATAAACAAGCACAGGGGCAATGAATTCTACGCTTTCGGTTATCCATCCGGTCAACATCTTGCTGTGCGCAATACCTCCCGTAAGAAGGATTGCATCCACATCCCCGGCCAGAACAGCAGCGCAGCTGCCTATTTCCTTGGCTATCTGGTATGCCATTGCCCTGTACACCAACTCCGCTTTTCCGTCGCCTTCCTGTATCATTGTCTCCACTTCCCTTGCATCATTGGTTTTCAGGTAAGCCACCAGACCGCCCTTGCCCACTATTTTTTTCTTTATATCATCCAATGTATATTTGCCGGAATAACAAAGGTCGATCAGTCCTTCCACCGGCAGGCTTCCCGCCCTTTCGGGTGAAAAAGGGCCTTCCCCGTCAAGTGCATTGTTAACGTCTGCCACTCTTCCTTTCTTATGGGCACCTACCGAAATCCCGCCGCCAATATGGGTTACTATAAAATTCGCCTCTTCATAGGATTTTCCCAGGTCCCTGGCAGCTCTTCTGGCTACAGCTTTCTGGTTTAGTGCATGGGATATGGATATCCTCTCGATTTCGGGCAGCCCCGATATCCTTGCCACGTCTTCCATCTCATCCACTACCACCGGGTCGACTATATAGGCCGGAATGTTTAGCTGCAAAGCAATCTCCCTTGCCAGTATACCCCCCAGGCTTGATGCGTGCTGTCCGAAAAGCCCCAGCCTCAAGTCCTCAACCATCCTGTTGCTCACCTCATAGGTACCGCTGGGAATGGGATGCAAAAGCCCGCCTCTTCCCACTACGGCGTTCAGCTTTGTCAGGTTTATATCCTTCTTGTTCAGCGTTTCTAGTATGACATCCTTTCTGAACTGGTACTGGCTGAATATGGTGGGATAGGGAGACAACTCCTCGGACGAATGCCTTATTACTTCCTCAAGAACAGGCTTTTCACTGTCAAATATCGCTATCTTGGTGGAAGTGGAACCCGGATTTATTATAAGTAACCTGAATACCTCGTTCATATTCTCACCCCGCTTTTTTTGTTTGCCAATAAAACCGCAAGGGCAATCGAGTTGAGTTTGGCCTCTTCATTATCAGCCCTTGAGGTAACTACTATGGGTACCTTTGCCCCCACAACCAGGCCGGCGCATTTTGCCCCGGCAAAGTACACCAGGGATTTGTACAGTATATTGCCCGCTTCAATATCGGGAACTATAAGAATGTCTGCGTTTCCCGCAACAGAGTGGTTAATACCCTTATGCCTGGCAGCCTCAACCGACACCGCATTGTCCAGTGCAAAGGGACCCCCTACAATACAATCCTTTATCCTGCCTTCCTCGTTCATTTTTACCAGTTGCGCCGCATCCAGAGTTGCCGGCATCTTGGGGTTTACCTTTTCAACGGCGCACACAACGGCAACCCGGGGATTGTCATTATCCAATGCCTTGGCCAGCTGCACCGAGTTTTCTATTATCTGTACCTTTTGTAGCAGGTCGGGAGCAATGTTCATACCCGGATCGCTGAATATAAACAGCCTTTGATACCCTTTAACCTCGGCTACGCCTATGTGGCTTAAAATATTATCCCCCCGCAGGCGTTCGTCACTGAGTACTGCCTTCAGTATAACCGAAGTATCTATTATTCCCTTCATTACTATATCAGCCCTGCCGGAACTGACCAGCTCCACGGCTTTACGGCAGGCCTCCGACTTATCCGGCTCGTCGATTATTTCAAACCCTTTAATATCAAGACCAATCTCTTTGGCTATTCCCTGTATCCCTTGTTTGTCCCCAACCAATACAGCCTTTGCAATTCCTCTCTCTTGGGCCTTAGTTACGGCGGTCAGCACCTCCGCATCCTGCGCCACTGCAACAGCAATAGTTTTAGGGCTTCTTTCCCTTGCATGCTTAACAATTTCCCCAAAGCTATTAATCAAACTGTTTCACCTCTTCTTCATATATCCTCGCATCCTCTTCGCCGGCAAGTACCCTGCAGGCACCCTCCGCGAGGGCCTGCATCTCATCCTCCCCCGGATAAACCCTGACCGGGGCAATAAAGCCTGTCATATCAGTTATAATGGAAACCAGTTTTTGCGAATGGGCAAGGCCTCCGGTTAGTACTATATAGTCAATCCTTCCCTTTAACACGGTGGCCATGGCTCCTATCTCCTTGGCTATCTGGTATGCCATTGCCCTGAAAATAAGCTCTGCCTCCTGATCGCCCTGGTCTATTCTCTTCTCAACTTCCCTGGCATCGTTGGTACCAAGGTAGCCCACCAGGCCCGCTTTTCCTATAAGCTTCTTTTTCAATTCCTTTTGAGTATATTTTCCTGAAAACGCAATCTTGACCAGGGAGCCCGTCGGCACCCCGCCGGCTCTTTCAGGTGAAAAGGGGCCGTGGTCGTTTGCACAATTGACATCTATAATCCTTCCGTCTTTAAGCGGCGCTACCGATATCCCACCGCCCAGATGAACCATTACCATTCTCATTTGGCCCAGGGGTTTTCCTTCTTCCTTGGCAACTCTGTAAGCCACCGCTTTTATATTCAGTGCATGGGATTTTGCTACCCTTTGCACCTCCGGAATGCCGGAAATCCTGGCAATATCCTCAAACTCGTCCACAGTGACCGGGTCCACAATAAAGGCAGGTATTCCTGTCCTGTCAGCTATTCCCTTTGCCAGCATTGCCCCGAGGTTTGAAGCGTGCTCTCCCCTTGTGGCTGCTTTAAGGTCATCAACCATTGCCTGGGTGACCTTGTAGGTTCCGCTGGGTATTGGAGCTAACAAACCCCCCCTTGCGACCACGGCGGTCAGGGTCTCCAATTCTATGCTATTTTCCTTAAGCCAGTTTAAGATAATTTCGAATCTGTACCCGTATTGGTCGGCTATCCTTCCCAGTTTGTCCAATTCTTCAACCGAATGGGACAGATTTTTTTGGAGTGTGTTCTGGTTATCCTTGAACAGCGCTACCTTGGTTGATGTCGATCCCGGGTTAATTGTCAGAATATAACCACCTGTTTTCATCCTTTCCCTCCTTTTATGTTTTCCTATGTTTATTTAAACGCAAATATCATGCCAATTACCTGGTAATTATTTAATGATTAAATATTATTTGCATTTATCGACATGTTTACCCTCACGCGGCAATTGGGCAAAAAACAAACGGTCTGAATAGGCGGTATTCAGACCGTAATCCTTAATGATAAGTACCAATATATATATACTGCAGGATGTTGCATGCATGATATTGCAAATTCATAGATTTGTATGCAGACTATTGCAGGTCAATTTTATATTTATCTAACTTATAATATAGGTTTCTTATCGAAATACCCATCTTTTTTGCTGCCACAGTTTTATTATTCCCTTCTTCCCGCAGAACTTTTATTATATACTCCCGCTCGGTTTGGTCAAGCACCCTGTTGAGAGTAATGGAAGTATCTATTGGTCCGGAAGTATAAATGCCTTCTGCCACATCAGTCTTGTCGGGTTTTCCGGCTATTATCTGAGGGAGATGCTCTTCCAATATTACCGTATCATTAAACTTCATATTGATAATTGCCCGCCCTAAAAAGTTCTCCAATTCCCTTATATTGCCCGGCCAATCGTATTGAAGCAGCCTTTGCTTTGCCCCGCCTGATATGTCCTGTATACTTCTGCCATAGTCCTGGTTAAACCTTCGGACTATATGCAGGGCAAGGTGATATATATCTTCCTTCCTGTCCCGCAGCGGAGGTATCTTAAGAGGTATAACGTTAAGCCTGTAATACAGATCCTCCCTGAACCTGCCCGCATGCATGGCCTCTTCCAAATCAATATTGGTTGCGGTTATTATACGCACATCCACCGGAACGGAATTGGTTCCTCCCACCCTGATGATTTCCTTCTCCTGGAGTACCCTTAGCAGCTTTGCCTGGGTCCCAGCATTTATTTCCCCTATTTCATCGAGGAATATTGTACCGCCGCTGGCCACCTCAAACAGGCCCTTCTTTCCGCCCTTTTTAGCCCCGGTGAAGGCTCCTTCCTCATAACCGAACAGCTCGGATTCCAACAGCGACTCGGACAATGCGGCACAGTTTACCCGGACAAACTGGTTAAACTTCCTTCCGCTGGCATTGTGTATCGCATGGGCAAACAATTCCTTACCGGTACCGCTTTCTCCCTGCAAAAGCACAGTGGCAGGGGTCTGGGCTGCTTTCTTGGCCTTTTCAATAACCTCCTGCATTTTCTGGTTCACGCTTACTATATCCTCAAAGGTATACTTTGCCTCAAGTTTTCTTATTATCTGCTTTGCCTGGTTTAATTCATCGGTAAGCTTTTTAATCTCGGATATATCGTGAATCACGCCTACGCTGCCCCTCAATTCGCCATCAACAACAATAGGCGCTGCATCGACAATCACTTCTTTTCTGGAGGGGCCCACCTTAAGTCTTGCGTTCCTTACCGGTCTTCTGGTTTCCAGCACCTTAAAATGGATGCTCTCGCCTTCGGCGATATCCACCGTAGCCGGTTGCCCTATCACATCCTTGCCGGACAACCCCGTAAGCCTTGTATAGGCAGGGTTCACCATAACCCCCAGGCCCTGCTGGTTTACCACAGATATTGCATCCTGGGTTGAATTAAATATAGCTTCAAGCATAATCTGTATTTCCTTGAGATTTGTAATTTGTGCAGCCAACTCCAGTATTTCACTTATATCCCTGAATACTGCCACAGCTCCTATAACATTCCCCTTATCATCCTTGACCGGCATCCTGTTGGTTATTATTCTGGTATTGCCAAGGGGCTGTTCCCTGTTTAGCTCCGCATTGCCCGTCTTTAAAACATAGGGCAGACGTGAATTGTCTATAACCTCCAAAACCGGTTTGCCCAACGCATCCTTTATTTTTACGCCTGTAAGTTTTTCGGCCGCTTTATTGAATATGGTTATTTTACTGTCTATATCCACTGCAATCATCGCATCATGGGTGGAATTAAGTATAACCTCCAATTCTCTGTGCAACATATACCGACCCCCAATATACTACTGCTCGTTTTGCTCCTGGTCCAGGGCTGAAAGTTCTATCCCGGTCTGCTGCGGCTCCATACTTATGAGTTGCGCGCCCTCCGGCAGGTTTGCCTTTAGCGCAACGGTATGTTCCCCGGCGCGTAAGCCGTCAAGGGCAGCGGTTATTGAAATGTCATTTACTTCTATTGTGTCTATTATGCTCTGCCTGCCCTGGAGCACAATCCTTACAACGGGTTGTCCCTCTTCATCCGATATCATCAGGTTCCTTCCGATGCCGGTGAAATTAATCCGGTCTATCGAAAATTCTTTGTTTATCCTTCTTTCTCCCCTGACATGAACGGTTATGGCGCTTATATTCCCAACCGGTGCTACCCCTTCGGGCATAATAATATCTACATTAATGCTGGTGTTTTCATTAATACCCGCCAATAAAACCGGCCGGGTCCTGACCGAATGGATATCCTGCAGAAGGTCCTCTTCGCCGTATATCACAATTGTATCCCTGTTCTGGTAAATGTCGGTTATCTCCCATCCCTCATCCGGCTGACCTTCCATAACCGGCTCTATGTTAACTTCCTTTGTCTTTCTGACGGGAATGGTAACCTCGACAACATTCGGGTTAACCGTAACCCCGGTAATGTCATTATTATCCGCATCCACCGCTTTAACCGCCAGCACCTCCTGTATGTCGGAGGAGGCTCCCGATATCCTCATCGTCGCTGTCATAGCCCTTATATTGCCCAATAGGCTTTCGGGTCCGTTTACCAAAACCTCTCCCGGGGTAATTACCGGTTCCAGCGTAGTATAACCCTGCTGGGGATTTCCTTCGGCGGATACGATAACCGGTACCTGAACATTCATGATTTGCTCCATGGTTACCTTG
This sequence comes from uncultured Clostridium sp., assembly GCA_964625335.1. Taxonomy (GTDB): domain Bacteria; phylum Bacillota; class Clostridia; order Ch29; family Ch29; genus CAZGUG01. The sequence goes on from CAZVBE010000015.1 coordinate 19,330, forward strand.
ACAACCTTTGGATTAAAATCCACAAGCTCTATATTTGAAGGCAGTCCTCTTAATTCCACGGGAACATTGTTTACCCCCTTTTGGGTATGACCGCGAAGGTCGGCATCGGCAATAATTTCGCTGGCTTTTATTTCTGCAAGTACACTGCGTTTGCCCTGAAGGGTAACATCGATTTTATAGTCCTGGGCATCCCTTACTATCAGTCCCGATGTATTAATGGCTTCGGTATTTATAAGCCGGACGGGTACATCCTTAATATTCCTGTATTCCATCGGGTTCTGCTCACTGGCAACATACAACCACAGGGCTACGGCAAACAAAATCGAGATTATACGGGTATTAATTTTTTTGTTTAACATCCTGGACATCTTTAACCCTCCATTTCAGAAAACCGCGGTACCTGTGTTCCTGTAGTTTGTATTGATTTGTCAGCATCTCCTTCAGAGTCTTAGCATCAAGATATCTTGACAGTCTTCCTTCTTCTGCAGTGGAAATCACTCCGGTCTCTTCGGATACGATAATTGCTATCGCGTCTGAGTTTTCTGAAATACCAAGTCCTGCCCTGTGGCGGGTGCCCAGCTCCTTACTTAGCCTCTTATTCTCTGTCAATGGCAACACGCATCCTGCCGAAGCTATTCTTTTATCCCTTATTATCACAGCACCGTCGTGCATCGGAGTATTGGTTGCGAATATAGTTTGCAGCAGAGAAGATGTTACCATGGCATCCACCGTTATTCCCGTTTCTATAAACTCGCCAATTCCGGTTTCTCTCTCAAGGACTATCAGGGCGCCGGTCTTTTTTTTGGCCAGGGCTTGTACCGCCAATGTTATTTCATCTATCAGCAGCCTGGTTTCCTTATCCAGAGCTTCGTTTTGGGGTTTACCCAAAAGTATGCCGCCCCGCCCGAGGAATTCCAGCGCTCTTCGCAGCTCGGGCTGGAACACTATAAGCAGGGCTATTACACCCACCGTCATAGTATTTCGCAAAAGCCAGTTTACCGTATACAGCCGGAAAAAACCGCTTGCCCAGGTAGCAAATACCAGGACAAAAATACCCTTGACAAGCTGCTCTGCTCTGGTTTCACGGATTAGCATGAAAAGCCTGTAAGTAACATAGGCAATTACTCCCATATCTACTACATCCCATATAGTAATGCTCATTATTATATCCTTCAACTGCATAGCCATATTGTGCACCTCAAATATTTTGAAAAACTTTGCATAGTATATTTTCTACTATTGTATATATTTTTCCTCCTTTAATTATATATTAAATACAAAATTAAATACAAAATTTTATGAAAACCCTGCGTTTTGTCTGTTATTTTTAATATCAATACCGTATTATGATAAACTATATTAAGAAATTCCCATCCGTACGTGAAATTTGTAAGACGGAAAACGATAAGCGGACAGTGGCCGGATACTGCGGCATGTGGTCAGTGAAACAGTGAAACAAAAAGAACCGTCCCTGTTGTTTTTTGTTTTGTTGGTTAGGAGGTTATACTGTGAAGGTTTTATTGGTAGACGATGAAAAGCTGCTGGTCAAGGGTCTTAAGAGTAGCCTGGAAGTCCATGGATTTACCGTTGCCACAGCTTACAGCGGCAGCGAGGCCCTTGCTAAATTCAACAGTGAGGTTTTCGACCTGATAATCCTTGACCTTATGCTGCCACAAATAGATGGAATGTCACTGTGCAGAATGTTCAGGGAACGGTCCGATGTCCCCATAATCATGCTCACCGCCCGGGACGATCATCTGGATAAAATAGCAGGCCTGGACACCGGAGCGGATGATTACATGACAAAACCCTTTAACACCATGGAACTCATAGCCCGCATAAGGGCTATACACCGGCGGATACAGAAAGCCCGGGAGCTTTCCAAAAGCATTGTTGCAGGAAACCTTGAACTGGATCGGGATTTGCAGAAAATAAAGGCAGATGGCCGGGAAATACCGCTGACCGCCAAGGAGTATCAATTGCTGGAAGCGTTTATGAGTAACCCCGGAAGAATTTTCAGCAGGGAAAAGCTTTATGAGATGATCTGGGGGGAGGAAGGCTTTGATACCCGTACAATAGACGTCCATATCAGAAATATAAGGGAAAAGATAGAGGATGACCCTTCCAACCCGGTTTACATCAAAACAAAGTGGGGCAGCGGTTACTATTTCGAAAAGGGAGACAAGACCAATGTTTAAGAGCCTGCGTACCAGACTGATACTGGTCTATTCTTTCATAATTCTTATAACAATATTTACGGTGGATGTTCTTATTCTCAGTAACTACTTTCAATCCCGGTTTGAGGAAAGGGCCATCACCTATTTTACCTATGGAAACATTGCTGCTAACATCGTGTCCCAAAATCCGGACGATATGTTGTATATATCCCGGATCCTGGAACAGTATACCGCCACCACCGGAGCCCGTTTTTTACTGATAAATACAAGTTCTGTAGTAGCCGCCGACAGTGCCAACCGTTACACAGGACAGCCGCTCACAAACCCCCAAATCAGGGAAGCCCTTGCAGGCAGCGTTTCCCGGGCCGTATATGAAGGGGAAAACAAAATTTTGCAGCTGGCGGTTCCTATTACTTCGGGCAGCAAGGATAACATGCAGGTAAACGGCGCAATAATGGTATCGGTTAATATCGATGAACTGTTTACGGCCTACGAAGCCCTGCGCCTGAGGGTTCTGGTGATTTCCCTTTTGGCAGGCCTTTCGGGCATATTTTTCAGTTTTATTGCCGCCTATCGTCTTTCAAGCCCTTTAAATAAGCTGATAACTTTTTCGAAAAGGCTTTCCCGGGGCCACCTGGGAGAAGAGATTAAAATAAAAAGAAACGATGAAATAGGGCAACTGGCGGATACCATAAACTCAATGAGTGCGGAACTTCACCGTATCGAAGCCAACCGCCGGAAGTTCATAGGTGATGTCTCCCATGAGCTCAAAACCCCCCTTGCCTCCATTAAGGCGCTGGTTGAAGCCCTGATGATAGGCCAAAAATCCCCGGAGGGCCACATGGAATTCCTCGGCGATGTTGTAACCGAGGTGGACAGGCTTTCCGCCCTTATTTCCCGGCTTCTTACCTTAACCCGGCTTGAGGAGGAAACCCTTAACAGGGAATATGTATGTGTTTCGGACATAGTAAAGGACACCGTCAGGGTTCTAACTCCGCTGGCCGCGTCCCACAATGTGAATATCAAGAATGACGCCCAAATGGATATAAGGGTTATGTGCGACAAAAACCTTGTCAGGGAAATGCTGGTCAACCTTTTGGATAACTCAATAAAATACAGGGATAAACACAAAGCTGTAAACAGGATTGAACTAAAGGACTTTCGCATCCACAACACATACAGGCTGGAAATATCAGATAATGGAATAGGCATTCCCGAGGGTGACCTTCCCCGTATCTTTGAAGGCTTTTTCAGAAGCGAGCCTTCCCGTAGCAGGGAAATAGAAGGTTACGGGATGGGCCTGACAATTGTGAAACGAATAATTTCCCTGCATGGATGGGATATCTCGGTTAAAAGCCAACCCGGGAACGGAACGGTTATTGTCCTGATAATTCCTTTGAGTTAAGACATTCTTTAGAACCCCTTAACACTCTCTTTACAATTAAAGGCTAATATATAATTATAAACACACCTTAATAACAGGAGGTATACCAAAATGAAAAAATATTCGATACTTATTTTAGCCTTAATAATAGCCCTTATGGCGGTGGGATGTCAAAAACCTTTGAAAGGCAATGACCAGGGGGAGCCCCATCCCGGAGATACCATAATAACCCCCGACCCGCAGGGAGAGACCGTTGAGCTAACCCTATACTTTGCCAACACTGAATACGCAATGACCGGAGATGAGAAACTGGAAAAGCTGCTTACCGAAAAAAGGCAGGTGACCGTGACAAACAAGTCCCTGGCTGAAACTGCAATGGAAGAGCTGATTAAAGGGCCCGAAGGAGAAGATGCCTCGGAAGTTATTCCATCAAAGGTTGAATTGATAAGTGTTGAAGTGGCAGACAACATAGCCTATGTCAATTTCTCAAGCACTAATATGGGCGGCGGGTCCCTGCAGGAGTACTACCTTATAGACTCGGTTATTATGACCTTAACGGAATTGGAAGACATCAATGCAGTACAATTCCTGGTGGACGGCAAAAAAACCGAATCCCTTATGGGACATATATACACCATGGATCCTATGGGCAGAAACGGACAATAAATGTCCCCGATTGATAAACCGGATGTATGAAAGGGGCAGTACATAAACTGTCCCTTTCATGTATTACTGCCATTATTTGAAAGCAGGGATTCGGAATAACTAATAGAATTGTCTACAGAGACAAAAACAGGCTTGCGATAGTATTCCACAGGCTAAATAATGCATGGAGGATACCATGAAAAGAAAGCTTATTTCCATAACACTTTCAATAATGATACTGGCTTCTATATGGTGGGGGTACGGGCAATGGAGGCTTCTGGGCAGCCTGACACAGGATAAGGGCAACCAGCTTAAGCTTCAGTATGATAACTATTCAATGTACCTTGCCACCCTGGAGGAGCTTACTGCCAAGCTTATGCTCACCGGAGATTCCCCCGGACATTATTCAGACGAAATCCGATGGCTGAGAGACAACCTCAATAATATAAGCAGCTTTGATACCTGTGGATTTTCCCGGATACCGCTTAATCACAGGAATCTGAGAGAATTTTGCCGTGCTGCCCATACCTCCTTAACAGAGCTGGCATCAAAGGAAGAATTAGCCCCCCAAGCCCTGAATTATATAAAACAAGTAAACGAGAAAGCCAGGGAATTAAACAGGATTAATAATAAATACAAGTACCGGGCCTTAGCTTTGGACAATAAAAAATTTTTGCGCAGCAACCTTTGGGTTAACGCCGTCAACGAGATGGATGCCAGCTTCACCGGTTATGCCTACCAAACCTATTTCTATACACAAGAGGACACAAAGCCCCATACAAATAATTGGCCGCCTCCGGAAGAGGTTTATGGCAGTAAAATCTATTCCGAAGCGGAAATACTGGAGGTGGCAAGAGACTTCCTCAGAGGTATGGATACCATTTCGGCCACATACTCCTCGGGTGGAGGCTCAAGGGCTTATGGTAATTCGGCCGGGCTGGACTACCTTAACTTTACCGGTGATAAGGGTTATCAGATAGATGTTTATACTCTCGGGGGCAAGGTTTCTGCAATGTACCACTCCAGCAACTGGAATATTCATAAGAATAAGCCCTATTCTGTGCCCGCAATCAACATTACAAAGGAGAAAGCCATATCAAAGCTGGTGGATTTTCTGGAAGAACGGGAGATTGGTCCCTTATCTGTTGGGGACACACGGACTACAGACAGGCAGCTTATGGTATCGCTGTCCGCTGTTGAGGAGGATTATTTAAACGACGCCGCCTCGGTGTCCGCAACCCTTGACCTGACAAAGGAGGGTATGATTATTGCTCTCCGGCTGGATGATTACTGGGAAGGCTTATCCTTTGACAATTCCCAAAAGGATACCGCCCTGGACGCCCGCAACAAGGCCCGGTCTGCCTTAAAGCCGGGCATCCCGGTTAAGGAAGAAATGCTTGTCGGACGGTGGAGCTCAGATTTTTCATTAGCGTTCTCCTGGAGGTTTACGGCAGAATACGCCGGAGAAGACTATTATATATTTGTTGATCCTTTCACGGGTACAGAAACAGATATAAGAAAGGTTCACAGATAAAAAGGCATTAGTCCATCATAATTATTCCAAGGGCTTTATAGGTATCATAGTAAATTATCCTGTTTTTGGCAAGACCATTGTCCTGTTGAAACTTATACAGTGCATTTTCCATAACCGGACCGTATACACCATCTATAGAGCCATTGTAATATCCTAATAGCCTGAGCCTCCTTTGCACCTCCACCACATCCATACCCTTATCCCCGGGACGGAGATTTCTGGCACCGTTTCTGAACGGCCCGTAAATACCGCCGTATATCATTACAGGAGTACCGTATTTCACGTAGGTGTAAAGGTCCTCCACATCCCTGTTATACATCCTTACACAGCCGTGGGAAGCGTTATATCCTATGGACGAGGGCTTATTGGTGCCGTGTATGCCGTATATGCCCCAGGGCACATCAATTCCTATCCACCGGCTGCCAAAACCTCCGCCCCACCTGGCCTTGCTTATCACCTTCCATCTGCCTACCGGCGTCGGAGTGGAGGAAGCCCCTGTGGCTACCAGATACTTTTTTATCAGTTTGTTACCGTCCAGAAGATACAGGGTCTTCTCGTCAATATCTATAAGTATCCTCAGGTTTTCATATTCCGGATTGTCCAGCATGTATCGCTTTTCCCATACCTGATAGTCCTCCAGTTCCTTTGACTGCTCGCTTCCCTCCTGATAAACACCAATATAACCAAAAATCATAACGACCAGAATAATAACAACCAACACAACGCCCAGCGTTCTTGCTGCCATAAAACAGTACTCCCCCCTTACACTCTATATAATTATATGGATCAGGGGGGGTGTTTAACACAATTTCTAGAGTATTATACCTAAGCTTTTTCCGCATTCTTCACAGCTTTTACCTTTAACAAGAACTGTGGCTCCGAATCCATCCCTTTCAACCAGTTTGGTCCCGCAGGAGGGACAGTAAGTGTTGTTGTCAACGCCCGGAATATTGCCTATATATACATAGTCAAGGTGTTTTTTAACGGCTTCCTTTGCAGCCATTATTGTACCTGGCCGGGTGGGGGGTCTGTCCATAAGATAAGCCGGAAAATACCTGCTCAGATGCAGTGGAATCCTTTTGTCTATACTGCCCACCCATTCTCCCAGGCTGTCCAGCTCATGGTTGTCGCTGTTCAGCCCTTCCACAATCAGGGTTGTTATCTCCACATGGCAAAAACCCGCCGCCTTTTTAACGGTTTCAAGGACGGGGGCCAGTTTTCCGGCACACACCTTACTGTAGTACCCCTCGTCAAAGGCTTTTATATCAATGTTAACAGCATCCATCAAAGGAAGCAGCCTGTCAAAAGCTTCGCTGCCAATATAGCCGTTTGTCACAAATACATTTTTAAGACCTCTTTTCTTAGCAAGACGGGCAGTATCAAAAACATACTCATACCAGACCGACGGTTCGTTGTAGGTATAGGCTATGCCAATGCTTTCTTCAACCTCCAGGGACCGGTGAACAAGATCCCGGGGAGGTATAAATGCCGTTTCGGGATTGCCATGGGCTATGGCATGGTTCTGGCAAAAACTGCATTTAAGGTTGCAGCCAAAGCTTCCCACCGATACTATCCGGCTTCCCGGATAAAAATGGTAAAGGGGCTTCTTCTCTATGGGATCTATATTATAGGCGGCTATACGGCCATAGTTTAAAGAATAAAGGACTCCGCCGGCGTTTTTCCTTACCCTGCAAATGCCCGTCTGTCCCGGCTTAAGCACACATTTATGCGGACACAGTAAACATCTAGTAGTATCCCCGTCCCTTTCATAATGCATTGCCTGCCTTTGTTTCACGCCCTCACATCCTTAGAAGTGCCTTATTACTTCAAATCTTTCCAAAACATAGGGCTCATTTTTGCCAATACCCGCTTTTTGAAGAGCGATTGCTATCTGCTGCTCCGGAGTATCAACCCCCTCAATATCGGGCAGCAAAAGCCCTGATTTTCTGCCCGACCGGACAATCACACCATATCTCTTTACGTCCAGCTGGTCATGGGATTGGATAACCTCCGGCTCTCCCAGTACATCCACCGAATACACAAGTTCGTTAAGTTCCCCGTTATCCACCGGGAAAAACCTGGGGTCCCTTGCCCCGGCGCTGATTGCATTGCCAATTATTTCCCGGGCAATATTTTCGGTAGTCGGGGATATTGTCCCTATACAACCCCTCAACCGGCCTGCCCGTTTAATGGATACAAAAACCCCGGCCCTTTTGTTTCGCATTTCCTCGGGAATCCACTCCGGAGGGTCCATAACCTTCTTCTGCCTTACATAGGTTTCCAGGGCAGAGCGGGCCAAACGTACATAGCTGTTCTCCCCGGGAGCTGTTTCAGATTCCTTCTGACTTATATATATCTCCCGCTTCTCCCGGACACTTGGCGCTATAGGCTTGAAGGTTGCGGTGCAGTATCCCACCCCATAGGGCCCCTCGTAGGACAGTATGCGGGCCCTGGTATCATATCCGTCCAATGCCCCGAGCATGACAAGTACCGACCTGTAGCCGCACTGCCCCGCTTGCTCCACCAGTAGGGGGTCCATTTCCAAAATTTTATCAACCTCCATCTTTTTCAGATAGGATACAAGTTTCTCGTCAAATTCGGCTCCTTTTTTGTTGTAGCCGGCAGGAGCCCCTTTGGTAAGCCTGTGGGACAAATCTCCGCTGCATACAAGGGACGCCCGAACCTTCCGTTTCTCAACAGCCCTTTGGATACATTTTCCGAATCTATAAAGCTCGTTTTGAGAAAGCAGCCCATAGGTAATATATACTATGGCAAAACCCTGGTATCTTCTATTTATGAAGTACAGGGGTACAAGAGCCCCGTGGTCCAGCCCCGGGGATATGCGATATTTCTCCCGGATACTTCGGTCAACCGCGATAACTGGTATTCCCTCACCGGCAGCCTCTTCCATAATTTCAAAGGTCAAATCGGTATGCCCCGAAAATGACAAGGATACCTCCGACCGGCCGAAACTGCCGAAATCCCCGGTGAATTCCCGTCCAATGCCGGCTGCCATCGCGTCCCCGAACATGGGACCATGGGGGGTGATAACAATTATAACCTCCGGCTTTTCCAAAGCGATATCCCGGGAAATTTCCTCCATGGCCTCTGTAGTTTTCACTGCGTTTTTCTCCTCACCCTGTCCTATTTCAGGAACTATGATAGGCGGGTGGGGCATCAGATAGCATGTACCAATTTTACCCATAAGCATCTTCCCTCCATTTAACACCCTTTACTTGGTCAAGTATTTAAGTATGCCCGCATATAATGCCCAGGCAACCTTTTCCTGATACTGCTCGTCGTTCAAAAGCAGCTCTTCCCTGGGGTTTGATAAAAATCCGCATTCCACAAGCACTGTGGGTGCTTGATTATCCTTAAGAAGATATATGTCATCATCTGCCTTGGGCTGCCGGTAATTGGATTCGTCAAGAACCCTTCTCATCTCCTCCTGGAGTATCACGGCAAGTTCCCTGCTTTCCTCGCAGCCCCTGTGATAAAAGGTCTGGGCTCCATAATACTGTGTCTGCGGAAAGCTGTTAAGATGTATTATTATGTTTACAATACTGCCGCTTTCATCGGCTATAGTTTTTCGTTTTTGAAGGTCATCCCGTTTTTTGTTGGACACATCCGGAGAGTACAGGCCATAATCTCCATCCCTTGTGAGAATGGCAATGCCTCCCCCTTCCTCCACCAATCTTTTGAGCCTGAGGGAAATCTCTAAGTTAATCCTGTCTTCATTCTCACCCTGCTTGCCCACTGCGCCGGGATCCCTGCCCCCATGACCGGCATCGATAAAAACAACCTTATTGGTCATTGGGAAAAATACAGTTCTGCTGGTTTCAAAGATATCATTAATATAAGTAAAAGTAAATATTACCGCTGCCAGAAAAACGGCAGCTATTGCTAAGTACCTTTTCCTGATTATTATCAGCTTCATATTTATATTCCCCCTACTCCGCCGGGTCTATAAAAAATATATGTATAAAAAAAAATATAATCACAAAAAACTGTGATTATATTGTATAACAACAGGGACGGTTCTTTTTGTTTGCTTTTTATAACAACAGGGACGGTTCTTTTTGTTTGCTTTTTGTATAACAACAGGGACGGTTCTTTTTGTTTGCTTTTTGTTTGCATATTGTTTGCATATCGCGGAATCGAGTAGGAGGGAGTTATTAACCCCCGTCCTCTCACCCCACCGTACCTACCGTTCAGGGCAAACAACCTTTCCTTGTCCCTTTTTGTGCTTCTATTCTACGTCCGGGAGAACCTTGTTAAGAATAATGCCCGAAATTGCTCCCAAAGCCATTCCGGATACGCTGAAATCAAGAATCCCAACCTTCACCGGGAGGACTGCCCCCCCAAGGCCGAGAACCAGTATTACGGCAGCTATAATAAGGTTTCTGGACTTCTTGAAATCCACCGTATTTTCCACCACCGTCCTTACGCCTACACCCGCTATCATCCCGAACAATATTATGGAAATCCCCCCGACGACTGCAGTGGGTATAGTATCAATAAAGGCACCCAGTTTAGGTACTATCGAGAGTATTATGGCAAAACACGCCGCCACCCTCATAACAACCGGGTTATGCACCTTCGTTAGGGCAAGCACTCCGGTATTTTCAGAATAGGTTGTGTTGGCAGGACCACCGAACATGGCGGATATACAGGTAGCCAGACCATCGCCTATAAGAGTTCTGGAAAGGCCCGGATTCTTCATCAGGTCCTTTTCCACCGTAGCGCCTACTGCCAATACATCGCCTATATGCTCTACCACAGTGACTATGGCAACGGGAGCCACCATCATTACCATTTCGATGTTGAACTTAGCAGCCTGAAATGGCGGAATTCCGAACCAGTCTGCCTGGGCAAAGGGCGTGAAATCCACATTGCTGGTTATCATTGATACTATATATCCAACAAAGAGGCCAATCAAAACCGGCAGCACTTTTATAAAGCCCTTGGCAAAAATACTGACCGCCGCAACCGTGCAAAGGGAAACTATAGCAAGAAACCAATTGCCCTTTGCCATATCTATGGCGGTAGGTGCAAGCAAAAGACCTATGGTCATTATTATCGGGCCGGTTACTATAGGCGGGAAAAAGCTGACTATTTTTTCATAACCGAATACTTGTACCAGACCCGCCATAACAAGGTATACAAGCCCTGCTATTACTATTCCTCCCTGGGCATAGGCAAGCCCCTCCGCATACGCATCGCCCGCCTCATATGCAACTCCGTTTCTGACCGCAACCGCTGCTACGGCAGCAAGAATGGGTGGAATAAAGGCAAAGGAGGAACCCAGAAAAACAGGCACTTTCTTTTTGGTAATAAGATGAAATAACAGTGTCCCTATACCTGCCATAAAAAGAGCTACTGAAATATTCATCCCCGTAATAATGGGAACAAGCACAGTAGCTCCAAACATTGTAAAGGTATGTTGCAGGCCCAGAATTGCTTTCTTCCCGGGGGTAAGGATATCCCCCTCTGAAATGACGCCGCTGTCGACCCGATGGTTTTTGCCGATGTTAGCCATTATCCACACTCCTTCATTTTTATTTAAATAAAAAACTTCCCGTCACCGACAGGAAGCGCATTTTCTCAGTAAGCGTTACTATACACCTACTCAATCTCTCCTTGCCGGCCTCTCCGGACCGCCTTAAAGGAAGGCTAGTATTCATTTTTTAAATTATATCACCAGACGTCGGCAAAGTCCAGAAAAAGAATCATTTTTGTCGAAAGCTCGGGCAGACAGCAAACTTCTTTTATCCCCATCGACTATTCATCATCCGTTTCCTGATTCGCTTTTATTTCGCTGATATTTAACAAAGCACTTTGACCCATTATCCAGATTACAAAAAATATTATAACCGGGATAATTAGTTTAAGTATATCTTCCGGGCCCGTGAAACCATACCCCATGACCGTAAACTGCACTATTGCAAATGCAACCGAACCTGTCAGCGCCCCTATTAAAACCATCTTTTTTCTTGCCTGTTTGCTTCTGTATGTCAAATACAAACCTTTAAACACATTATTTACTGTTATATATATCGAGATGCCAACAGTAAGCAGGAAGATATCCATATACTCGGCAATTTGCTGCTGTAATACAAACTGCCGGAACAGCAATATCCCCCACAAAGCTAAAAAACATATTCCAAAGGCACTCGAATTAATCCTTCTCTTTTCTGCAACAATTCTTTCATCTTCAATCCTTTTCATATCTTATTCCTCCCAAAAAATATCATTTAAAGTCTTATCAAGCTCTTTACAGATCGCTATACAAAGCCTAATGGAGGGATTATATTTTCCCGCTTCAATCAGGCCTATGGTCTGTCTTGTAACATTAATTCTTTCTGCCAATTGTTCCTGTGTAAGGTCTTTTTCGATTCGAGCAAGTTTTAATTTAATATTTTTCATTTAAAACTACACCTGCCTATAGTTTAATGCTTTTATTGTTCTCTTTTAGATGCCCTTTCGCTGACCCCTTTAGCGATTCTATGCATTGCCATTATAGTTGCAATAAAAAACGGACAATAAATCGCAAGTGATGCTAAGAAAACTAAAACGAAGTACCACATCCTGTTTCCATCGCTGCCATAAACCACCGCACTCCTTATGCCAAAGAACATCGCTATGGCAAAACCACTCCCGAGACCACTTATTATATTTTTAATATTCATTGGTAATTTGCTTTTTCTGTCATGAAGCTCTATTTCATCCGAATAAATACCAAGGGATACGCTTCTGGCAGACCTGTAGAATAACAAAACTATAATAATGGAAAATTCGGTAATCACCGATCCGGTGTTTATCCCGTATAGATAAAACTTAACAATGATTGATATTATACTTATTGCTATTGAAGCCCAGAACGTTTCTTTGTAAATCTTGTTTTTGACGATTTCAATTCTTTCATCGGCCACTTCTTTCTTCTTCAAAAATCCCATATCTAATCACACTCCACATTTAACAAACTGCTTTTATTTAAATGTATTATATATTATATATTGCTTAATGTCAAATATATATTGCATATTTTATTTATTTTTAACAGGCCGCCTATTTAAGGCGTAAAAAAGCAGGCTTCCGCCCGCTTTTACCGTGATTAACCTTTAAGCTTTTCTATCTCACCTTTCAGCTGATCTACCTCTTTTTTTAAAGCCGCAACCTGCGACATGGCAGATAAAGCAAAAACAAAAGCGATTGGAGCAAGATACCCGATAAACTCCATCTTCAAGCCACTCCTTTCTGTTCCATGCAAAACCTTAAATATTATACCAAAAACGAATTGACGAATCAATTAACATAAAAAAACCGTCAAGGATAGTATTCCCCCGACGGTTTGTATCGTACTAAACGTATTTTTATTGTAAGCAAACTTGTTTGTAAGCCGACAGATTAACGCTTCGAGAACTGGGAAGCCTTTCGGGCTTTCTTTAAGCCGTACTTCTTCCTTTCCTTCATTCTCGGATCCCTGGTCATAAAGCCTGCCTTTTTAAGTACCGGCCTGTATCCCGAGTCCGCCTGTTCAAGGGCTCTGGATATACCATGCCTTAAGGCCCCTGCCTGACCCGTAAATCCGCCGCCGTGTACCAATGCAATTATATCAAACTTTCCGGCAGTACCGGTAAGCTCCAAAGGCTGCCGGGCTATAACCTTCAGGGTCTCGAGGCCGAAATACTCTTCAATGTCCCTGCCATTTATACTTATTTTGCCGTCGCCGGGTATAAGCCTGACTCGGGCTACAGAATTTTTCCTTCTTCCGGTGCCGTAATACTGAACCTTTTCCATTGTATTTCCTCCCTTCTCCACCGATTAATACTTAAGTTCAAGCGTTTCTGGTCTTTGAGCCTCATGCTTGTGTTCCGGACCCCGGAATACCTTAAGCTTGGTAATCATTTTTCTGCCAAGCCTGTTGTGGGGTATCATACCCCATACGGCTTCATATACAACCTTCTCGGGTTTTTCCTTAATCATTCTCTCATAGGATACTTCCTTCAGCCCTCCGGGATATCCCGAATGGTGACGGTACATTTTTTGTTCCTTTTTTTTGCCGGTGAGCTCCACTCCCGAAGCATTGACTATTATTACAAAATCACCTGTATCCATATGAGGAGAATATATTGGTTTGTGTTTTCCCTTTAGTATACTGGCAACCTGACTGGCGAGTCTGCCCAGGGTTTTACCCTTGGCATCCACCACATACCACTTTCTCTCAATATTATCAGGTTTAGGCATATATGTTTTCAATTTAATATCCCTCCTCTGTTCAACTCTGATAGGTTATCATATATGACATAAGGTCCGGGGCTAGTGGACCCGATATCCATAAACATAAATAGTATATTACATGGTACCAGGCGTGTCAAGAATTGCTGCCGTAAAGTACCTCCTCCAAAAACAAGCCCTGGGGAGGCAGCGTTGGCCCTGCATATCTTCTGTCCTTTTTGTCCAGTATGGCCTCGATATGGCACGGAGGGATATTGCCCTTTCCTACCTCCACAAGGGTGCCTGCTATACTCCTGACCATTTTGTACAAAAAACCATCCGCCTGTATTATTATATCAATCATCTTTCCCTGTCTTGTCAGTTCCAGCAGCTTTACGTTCCTTATTTTGCTCCTGACTACGCTTCCGCTGCTGCAAAATGAAGAAAAGTCCTTTTCGCCAGTCATGTATTCGCAAGCCTGTATCATCATATCAACATTAAGTTTTTCCGGGACAAAACAGCTGTGGTTTCTGTATATAGCCGAAGGGACCGGATTGTTATAAATCCTGTACCTGTATTTTTTGGCTACAGCATCATACCTTGCATGGAAATCCTGTTTAACGTCAATGGCTTGTATAATTCTTATGTCGTCTGGTAAACAGCTGTTGATCGCCTGTGGTATCCGCTCGGCGGGAATTTGGGTTTGGGACTTAAAGTTCGCCCTTTGACCCAGGGCATGTACGCCGGTATCCGTCCTGCCCGAACCGATAAGTTTTACCCTGTCCCCTGTAACCCTCTGTATACTTTCCTCAATAAGCTGCTGAACAGATACGGCATTTTTCTGCCTCTGCCATCCATGATAATTGGTACCGTCATATTCTATGGTAAGCAGAATATTCCTCATGAAAACACCTACCAACCCCTGCTTGCAATTGTTGCTCCCAGGGTTAATGCTCCCAGCACTAATGCAAAATAGTCACCCCGGGCCATAAGCAGTTCCTTCATTCTGGTCCTGTTCCTGCCGCCCCTGTAGCACCTTGATTCCATCGCCAGTGCAAGCTCATCCGCCCTTCTGAAAGCGCTTATAAACAGCGGTACCAACAGCGGAACAAGATTTCGCGCCCTTCTTAACAGGTTGCCGCTTTCAAAGTCCGCTCCCCTTGCCATCTGGGCCTTCATTATTTTATCTGTTTCATCCAGCAGGGTTGGAATAAACCTAAGGGCAATCGTCATCATCATTGCAAGCTCATGGGCAGGTACCCCCAGCCTTCTGAAGGGATTAAGCAGTTTCTCTATCCCGTCGGTAAGAGCTATCGGCGAAGTGGTAAGCGTCAAAAGCGACGCTCCCGTAACCAGCAGTATCAGTCTGGTTGCCATGCGTCCCGCCTGCCAAAGCCCTTCCCGGGTAACAGCCAAAGGGCCCAGGCTGTATATTACCTCGCCTTCCACCATAAGCATATTGACAACTATGGTAAGCAGCAGAATCAGCAACAGAGGTCTTAAACCCTTGAATATATACTTTATGGGCACTCCGGACAATATAAGCTCAGTAAGAATAAAAAGTGCGCATATGCTGTACCCCACCATGTTGTTTGCGACAAAAAGGCAAACTATGAGTACAAAGGTCAGACCTATCTTAATCCTCGGGTCCAGCCTATGAATGACGGAACCCCCGGGAAAATATTGGCCAATCGTTATATCCTTAAGCATTTTCCCCACACCCTAGGTTTTTTAGTATTTCCTTCCTGGCATGTTCCACCGTAAATACACTGCTCTTAACTTCCCATCCCTGCTGCTTCAGCTTAACCATTAAGGAAGACATAGCCGGAAGGTCTAAACCCATTTCCCTGAGGAGTTCGCCGTCACTGAAAACCTCCTCCGGAGTCCCGCTGTGACTTATTGTGCCCTTTTCCATAACTATGATTTTATCAGCCAGACGTGCAACCTCATCCATATTGTGGGTCACCAGTATTATGGTTATCCCTTGTTCCCTGTTCATGTTGTGAATGTGTTTAAGTATTTCCCTTCTTCCCCTGGGGTCAAGCCCCGCCGTGGGTTCGTCCAGTATCAGGTATTTAGGCCTCATGGCAAGAACACCGGCTATGGCTATCCTTCTTCTTTGCCCGCCACTCAGCCCGAAGGGACTTTCCTCTTTTAAGCTGTCAAAGTCCAGCCCCACCATATCCATTGCAAAGCGAACCCGTTTTGTGATACTCTCTTCGGCTAAACCCATGTTGCGGGGGCCAAAGGCCACATCCTTAAATACCGTCTCTTCAAAAAGTTGATGTTCCGGATACTGGAAAACAAGGCCAACCTTCCGTCTTACCTCGTTTCTCCTGTATCCCTTTTCCCATATATCCCTGTCATCCACCACTATTTTGCCTCTCTGGGGCTTTAATAATCCGTTAATATGCTGTATCAACGTGGATTTCCCCGAGCCTGTATGCCCGATTATTCCCAAAAAGCTTCCCTCGTAAATCTTAAGGTCTATATTCTCAAGGGCTACTCTCTCGTAAGGCGTACCAGGCATATATGTATACTTTATGTTTGTGATTTCAATCGGCATAGCTCCATCACCATCTCATCTTCGCTTAAAATGTCGGGCAGCCTAACTCCGCTTTCCCTGATTCTTATGGTAAGCTGGACCAGCTTTGGCACTTCCAGTCCCAACTTTTCAAGCAGCTCCACCCTGGAAAATATTTCGGCAGGTGTCCCTTCAAGTACGATTTTTCCATTATCCATTACTATTATTCTGTCCGCATAAGCCGCTTCTTCCATATAATGGGTTATATGCAGGATGGTTTTTCTCTCTTTTTTGTTCAAACGCCGGACAATTTCCATGAGTTCCTGTCTGCCCCGGGGGTCAAGCATAGCAGTGGCTTCGTCAAAAACGATGCATTCCGGCTGCATTGCCAATACCCCTGCAATTGCCACCCTTTGTTTCTGCCCGCCTGAGAGCAGATGGGGCCCATGGGTTTTGTATTCATACAAGCCCACCTCTTTTAGCGCATCATCAACTCTTCTCCTTATCTCCGCCGGGGGAACCCCCTGGTTTTCCGGCCCAAAGGCGACATCCTCCTCAACAATTGTTGCTACAAGCTGATTATCCGGGTTTTGGAAAACCATCCCCACTTTTTGTCTTATATCCCATACCTTTGCAGGATCCCGGGTATCCATACCCATTACCTCAATTTTGCCCCGAGCGGGAACAAGCAAAGCGTTTATATGCTTTGCCAGTGTGGATTTTCCTGAACCGTTATGCCCTATAACCGCTACAAATTCGCCTTTTGATACCTTCAGATTGATTCCCTTTAATACCATTTCATCTTGTTCGCTATAACGGTAACTAAGGTCTTCCATCAATATCTGATGTTCCATTTTAACCCCTCTTTAAGATGAATTGGGAAAAGGGACTAAGCTGTAAATCTTAATCCCCATTGCAGCAATTGTTAAACCAACTCCAGAATAACCATTTCCGCTGCGTCTCCTCTTCTGGGACCAATCTTTACTATTCTGGTATAGCCTCCCTCTCTGTCCATATATTTGGGTGCTATGTTATCAAAGAGCTTTTTTACCACCGTTTCATCTGTTACAAAGGCCATTGCCCGACGCCTGGAATGAAGATCCCCTTTTTTTGCCAGAGTAATCATCTTTTCAGCCAGACTTTTAGTTTCCTTTGCCCTGGTTACGGTTGTGACTATTTTCCCTTTATCCAAAAGGCTTGTTACCAAACCCCTAAGCATTAACATCCTGTGATCCGACGGCCTGCCTAACCTTCTGTTTGTTGCCATTAAATATCCCTCCTTGCCTGGTTACTCATCGCTTTTTTTGAGACCTAGATTCAATTCGGAAAGCTTTGACTGGACTTCCTCCAAAGATTTTTTGCCAAGGTTGCGTACCTTCATCATATCTTCTTCGGTCTTCAAAGTCAGCTCCTCCACCGTGTTTATTCCCGCTCTCTTCAGGCAGTTGTATGACCTTACCGAGAGGTCAAGTTCCTCTATTGTCATTTCGAGAACCTTTTCTTTCTTATCTTCTTCCTTTTCAACCATAATTTCAACATCCCTTACCTGTTCGGTCAGGGTTATGAATAGATTCAAGTGTTCATTCAGAATTTTCGCTCCAAGCGACACCGCTTCATCGGGGGCTATGCTGCCATCTGTCCATACTTCCAGCGTCAGCATGTCAAAATCCGTAACCTGGCCCACCCTGGTATTGTCTATCCTGAAATTAACCTTTGTCACCGGAGTAAATATGGAATCCACAGGTATAATCCCAATGGGCTGTCCCTGTTCTTTGTTCTTCTCCGCCGATACATAGCCTCTGCCCTTTTCAAGGGTAATTTCCATGTAGAGCTTGGAGTTGGCTTCAAGGGTTGCTATGTGCAGCTCCGGATTTAATATTTCCACATCCGGGCCATGGATTATATCGCCGGCCTTTATCTCTCCCTCGCCCTCCGTTTCTATTCTTACCAGTCTGGGTTCTTCCCCGTCCAGCTTAACGCTGAGGGTTTTCAGGTTAAGGACTATCTCGGTAACATCTTCCTTCACTCCGGGTATTGTGGAAAACTCATGAAGGACTCCGTCTGCTTTGATGGATGTCACAGCAGCTCCGGGCAGTGAAGAAAGAAGAACCCTTCTTAAGGAATTGCCAAGGGTTATGCCGTAACCCCTTTCGAGCGGTTCCACCACAAATTTGCCATAGGTATTGTCGCTGCTCATTTCCACTATCTCCACTTTGGGCTTTTCTATTTCTATCATTAATTAACCCTCCTTGAACAACTCTATTAAACCTTGCCGAGGGCAACCGATTCCAACTATATTGATTATCTGGAATAAAGCTCTACTATCAGGTGTTCTGCTATTGGAATATCTATGTGCTCTTTTTTGGGTGTGCCAATAACCTTTGCTGTCATTTTCTCCAGATCTACTTCCAACCAATCAGGAGCAACCCTCTGATTATTCTCAACAAGCTCTTTGAATTTTTCACTCGCTTTGCTTTTTTCCCTTACTTCAATAGTATCTCCGGCCTTTGCCATATAGGAAGGTATATCAACCTTTCTCCCATTAACCAGAAAATGCCCATGCTTGACCAATTGTCTGGCTTCTTTTCTGGATTCGCTCAAACCTATCCTATATACTATATTATCCAACCGGCTTTCAAGTATTGAAAGCAAGTTTTCCCCGGTTACACCCTTCATTCTCTCGGCCATGTCGAAGTACTTCCTAAACTGGCTTTCCATTACTCCATAATATCGTTTCGCCTTTTGCTTTTCTCGGAGCTGGATACCATAACCCGAAACCTTCTTCCTGCCTTGTCCATGCTGGCCGGGCACATAGGACCTTCGGTCAATGGCACATTTATCCGAATAACATCTATCGCCCTTCAGATAAAGCTTCATTCCCTCTCTACGACACAGTCTGCATACCGGTCCTGTATATCTACCCATTATTCTCTACACCTCCTGCTATTTGCTTAAACTCGTCTTCTTTTTGGCGGTCTGCACCCGTTATGCGGTACGGGGGTAAGGTCCTTAATCAGATTAACTTCCAGCCCCGCAGCCTGAAGCGCTCTAATAGCTGCTTCCCTGCCCGAACCCGGACCCTTGACATAAACTTCAACGCTTTTTAACCCATGTTCCATAGCATCCTTGGCTGCCGACTCGGCTGCCATTTGCGCTGCGAAGGGAGTGGATTTCTTTGAACCCTTAAACCCCAGTTTTCCGGAACTTGCCCAGGAAATCGCGTTGCCGTGCATATCCGTCAGAGTTATCATAGTATTGTTAAAAGTTGACCTAATATGAGCCTGACCGCGCTCGATATTTTTCTTTTCACGCCTTTTTGTTCTCCTTCTCGGCCTTGCTGCCATTCATTTTACCTCCTTCATTTAAGGTGCGCCTTATTTCTTGCGCCTGACGCCAACCGTTCTCTTGGGACCTTTTCTGGTTCTGGCATTATTCTTGGTGGTTTGACCCCTTACGGGCAAACCCCTTCTGTGGCGCAGTCCCCTGTAGGATCCAATATCAATAAGGCGCTTTATACTCATGTTGACCTCTCTTCTGAGGTCTCCTTCCACCTTATAGCTTTTATCTATCAATTCCCTCAGTTTGTTTATTTCCGCCTCGGTCAGATCCTTGATCCTTGTATCAAAGCTTACGCCCGCTTCCTGCAGTATTTTTCTGGCCCTGGACCTGCCAATTCCGTATATATAGGTAAGTCCGACCTCCACTCTCTTGTCTCTGGGTAAGTCAATACCAGCAATCCTCGCCATCTAACAACCACACCTCCCGTATTTACGTTATCCCTGTTTTTGTTTGTGTTTGGGATTTTCACAGATTATCATTACCTTGCCTTTTCTTCTAATTATCTTGCACTTTTCACACATTGGTTTAATTGATGGTTTTACCTTCATTGCAATACCTCCTCAGCTTTTACCTCTCCATACTATTCTGCCCCGGGTAAGATCATAGGGAGATAGCTCAATGGTCACTCTGTCGCCGGGTAAAATCCTAATATAATGCATTCTGAGCTTTCCAGATACATGGGCCAATATCCTATGACCGTTCTCCAGCTCCACATGGAACATAGCATTTGGCAAAGCTTCTACCACCTTGCCTTCCACCTCAATTACATCCTTTTTCGCCATAAGGTAATCATACCTCCATTCACCGAATCCTATATGCTCTCAGGGTTAAGGTTTTTTAGGTGCCTTCTCAGATCAGCATTTGTGACCTTTTTACCGTTTTTAAGCTTTTCCGCAATATCCTGTAGTACAATACCGGTTCTGGCCAAATGTTTCACCTTTTTCTTCTTCGGCCTGTCAATCCTTCTCTTGTTTCCGTCGGCTATATACAGGTACTGACTTTCTTGAAAACTTACTACTACAAAATATGCATCTCTGTCTCTTCCAGCCTTTGACCTTACAACCTGACCGAGTTCTATTCCGTTAGTATTCATGTCCCTTTCACCTCCGGCAAACCTCTCATGTTTGGGTAAGTATTTGGGGACCATTTCCGGTTATGGCTACTGTGTGCTCAAAATGGGCAGAAAGGCTAGAATCTGCCGTAACTACAGTCCAGTTATCCTCAAGGGTTTTTACATGGTAGCTGCCTACATTAACCATAGGCTCGACAGCCAATACCATTCCCTCTTTGAGCCTGGGCCCCTTGCCCGGCAGCCCGAAATTGGGAACCTGAGGGTCCTCATGCATATTTTGACCGATACCGTGTCCCACATAATCCCTGACCACCGAGAAACCGTTCTTTTCAACGTAACTTTGAACCGCATAGGATATGTCGGACAACCTGTTGCCTTCAAACATCCGGTTTATTCCCTCATAAAGGCTTTGCTC
The DNA here is from genome assembly GCA_964625335.1 of uncultured Clostridium sp. Classification (GTDB taxonomy): domain Bacteria; phylum Bacillota; class Clostridia; order Ch29; family Ch29; genus CAZGUG01. The sequence continues at coordinate 40,637 of CAZVBE010000015.1, forward strand.
GGTAACCTCCATAAGCCTTCTGGCCTGGGCGGTAACCTCACCCACCCCGCAGGTAAATGCGGCGTCTCCGTAATAGCCATTGTATACAGTCCCTATATCTATACTTACAATATCGCCATCCTTAAGCGTATAGGGTCCCGGTATACCGTGAACTACCTGTTGGTTTATCGAAGTACATATGCTTGCGGGAAAACCTCTGTAGCCCTTAAAGGCCGGTATCGCGCCTTTCTTTGTTATCAAATCTTCCGCTATCCGGTTTAACTCCCTGGTAGTAAGCCCGGGTTTTATTGCTTCCTTGAGCTTTTGTATGGCCGAAGCAACAATACTGCCTGCGGCAGCCATGATCTCAATCTCCGCAGGGGACTTAAGGATAATCATTTATTATCGCTCCCCAGAGCCCTGTTGATTTGCTCCCAAACCTTTTGTATCTCCTGCTGGCCGTCAATACTCACCAGCAATCCCTTGCCCGAATAGTAGTTTATCAAAGGCTGTGTCTGATCAAGGTATACCTCTATCCTTTTTTCCACAGTCTCTTGCCTGTCGTCTTCCCTCTGTATAAGTTTCCCGTCACACGAATCACATATTTCGTCACGGGAAGGACGGTTATATTTAACATGATAGGTAGCACCGCAAGCAGTGCACACCCTTCTGCCCACGGCCCTTTCAATTAATACTTCCTTTGCCACATCAATGTTTAACACATGGTCAAGCTCCATATCCATATCTATTAGGACCTCATCCAAAGCGCTGGCCTGGGCAACAGTTCGGGGAAAGCCGTCAAGCAAAAATCCATTTTTACAGTCGTCCCCGGTCAAACGGTCTTTGACAATTTCCACCACAATTTCATCCGGTACCAACAGACCCTTGTTCATGTATTCCTTCGCTTTTAATCCCAGAGGCGTGCCTTCTTTAAGGTTTTTTCTGAAAATATCCCCTGTGGATACATGCGGCATGGAGTACCTGTCAACTATCATGGCTGCCTGGGTACCTTTGCCGGCCCCCGGCGGTCCCATTATTACCAAGCGCACTAATATCATCTCCTATTTAAGAAATCCCTGATAGTGCCTCATCAGCATCTGGGCCTCTATCTGTTTCATGGTTTCCAGGGCCACACCCACAACTATCAGAAGGGCAGTCCCTCCAAAGTATATTTTCAGACCGGTAAACCGCATAAGTATTACCGGTATAACTACTATTACAACCAGAAAGAAAGCTCCAACAAGGGTGAGCCTGTTTAAAACCTTGTTGATGTATTCCACCGTTGGTTTTCCCGGCCTGATACCCGGAACAAACCCCCCGTACTTTTTCAGGTTGTTTGCAACATCTATCGGATTAAAGGTTACGGCAGTATAAAAATAGGTGAAAAACACTATCATGGCCGCCGTAAACAGTGTATGAGCAAAGCCGCCCCATGCAAAATATCTTTCCATAAAGGTGTTAAATCCGCTTGCGGGAAAGAATGCAGCTATGGTTTGCGGAAAAGCCAGCAGCGAGGAAGCAAATATTACAGGAATAACCCCCGCCTGATTAACCTTTATCGGTATATGGGTACTTTGTCCACCGTACATTTTTCTGCCTACAACCCTCTTGGCATACTGTACCGGTATCCTTCTCTGGCCCTCCTGTATAGCAACAACTCCGGCGATTATAAGCACTGCCCCTATGGCAAACAACACCAGCTCCACGATGTTTGTTGTGCCGATTTGATAATACTGGTATATGGTTATCAGGCCATCGGGCAGCCTGGAAATTATACCCGCAAATATCAGCAGCGAAATACCGTTGCCAATTCCCTTATCGGTAATCTGCTCACCAAGCCACATCAGAAACGCTGTTCCTGCAGTCAGTGTCAAAGCGACTATGGTAACATTGATTGGCGTAGCGTTATAAAGGGCACCCCGCATGCCAAGGCTTAAGCCCAAGCTCTGTATTAAAGCCAGCATAACCGTACCATATCTGGTATACTGGGCGATCTTTTTCCTGCCCTCTTCCCCTTCTTTGGCTAATTCCTCCAGCTTCGGGATAGCTATGGTTAAAAGCTGCATTATAATGGACGCCGTTATATAGGGGGTGATACTAAGGGCAAAGATGGTAAAATTACTAAAGGCTCCGCCCGAAACCACATCAAAGAACCCCAATAATCCGCCCTTTTCCACTATTTCCTGGATAACCGCTATGTTAATACCAGGAACCGGTATGAAGGCGCCTACTCTGAAAACCACCAGCATAGCAATGGTGAAGAGGATTCTTCTCTTTAAATCCGGTATCTTTAATGCATTTCTCAATGTTTGAATCACTCTATATCACCTCAGCCTTTCCTCCTGCAGCTTCAATCCGCTCTGCTGCCGTTTTGCTGAATTTATGAGCCTTAACCGTCAGGCTCTTGCCAACCTCTCCGTCTCCCAGCACTTTTACCCGCTCGCCGGGCTTCTTGATAATGCCCGCCTGTGCCAGCAGTTCGGGAGTAACTACCGAACCTTCGTCGAACATATTGAGCCTTTCCAAATTTACTATTGAATATTCTTTTTTGAAAATATTTGTAAACCCTCTTTTAGGTATCCGTCTTTGCAGCGGCATTTGACCTCCCTCAAAACCCGGCCTTACGCCGCCGCCCGAACGGGACTTCTGCCCTTTATGCCCTTTGCCGGCGGTTTTGCCATGGCCGGAGCTCATACCTCTTCCGACCCTCTTGGCCTTCTTCTTTGAACCTGGCGCGGGCTTAAGTTCGTGCAACTTCATAGTGACACCTCCTTAGTTAACTTCTTCTACCTCAACCAGATGACTCACCTTGTTGACCATACCTCTTATCTCGGGTGTATCGTCATGCTCCACCACATGAGAGGTCTTCCTTAAGCCTAAGGCCTCCACCGTTGCCTTTTGGTCTTTATTGCTTCCAATTACACTCTTAATGAGCTTAATTTTTAATCTTGCCAAGGTAATTTCCCCCTAACCCAGAATCTCTTCAACAATTTTCCCTCTAAGCCTTGCAACCTGTTGTGCGGTCTTAAGCTTTCCGATCCCTTCCATAGTAGCACTAACCATATTCTTTGGATTGTTGGAACCGAGGGATTTAGCCCTGATATCCCTTACCCCTGCACATTCCAGTACCGCTCTGACGGGACCTCCCGCAATTATTCCGGTACCTTCCTTAGCCGGCATAAGAATTACCCTGCCTGCCCCATATCGGCCTATTACCTCATGGGGTATCGTCGTGTTCACCATCGGAACCTTAACCATATTCCTTTTGGCGTCTTCGATGGCCTTTCTTATGGCTTCCGGAACCTCCACAGCCTTTCCTGACCCAACGCCTACTTTGCCTTTTTCGTCTCCTACTACTACCAGCGCGCTGAACCGAAAATTCCTTCCGCCCTTAACAACCTTGGTAACCCTGCCTATATGAACAACCTTTTCTACAAGGTCGGACTTAGACTGCTCATTGTTTCTTGGCCTGCGTTGCATTTATCTCCCTCCTTTTCCTAGAAGTTTAGACCGGTTTCCCTGGCAGCATCCGCCAGGGCTTTAACTCTGCCGTGGTACCTGTATCCGCCTCTGTCAAAAACTATGTCCTTTATACCCTTCTCCAATGCTCTGCTGGCTATAAGCTGGCCTACCGCCTTTGCTGCATCCACATTATAACCCTTTTCCGCTTTATCTTTTATTTCCTTATCCAGCGTAGAGGCCGACAGCATGGTAACACCGGCATCGTCGTCTATAACCTGAACATAAATTTGATTTAAACTTTTATATACATTCAAACGGGGTCTGTCGGCAGTACCGTGGATTTTGTTCCTGATTACCCTGTGCCTCTTCTGCCGGGCCTCGTTTCTAATCATTTTTTTCTGCAAGGTTTTTCACTCCCTTCTTACCTATTTACCTGTTTTGCCCACTTTGCGTCTTATACGTTCGTCGCTGTATTTTATCCCTTTGCCTTTATAGGGTTCAGGCTCCCTTACGCTTCGGATCTTTGCGGCATAATTCCCCACCTGCTGCTTATCAATGCCCTTTACCAAAACCTTGTTGGTGCCTTCAACCTCGACGGTTATACCTTCGGGGTCCGACATTTCCACCGGGTGGGAATAGCCAACGCTTAAAACAAGCTTATTACCCTGCTTTTGGGCCCTGTATCCTACTCCGTTTATTTCAAGGGTTTTCTGATAGCCCTTGGTAACTCCCTCCACCATATTGGCGATCAAAGACCTGGTCAGTCCGTGAAGGGACTTATGAAATTTATTGTCAGAGGGTCTGTTTACAGTTATTTTATTGTCTTCCTTCACCAAAATTATGTCTTTGTGCATTTTCCGTTCCATTGTACCCAGCGGTCCCTTTACTGTAATGAGATTTTCTTCGCCTATCGTTATTTCAACACCGCCGGGTATGTCTATTGGTAATTTTCCTATCCTGGACATTGTAACACCTCCTATTAACTACCATATATAACAGATAACCTCTCCGCCGGTGTTTTCCTTCCGGGCCTGGGCATCCGTCATGAGGCCCTTGGATGTGGATATTATAGCGATACCAAGTCCTCCCAGCACCTTTGGAATTTCGTCCTTGTTAACATATACCCTCAGGCCCGGCTTTGATATCCTCTTAAGGCCGCTTATTACTTTTTCCCCGCCGTGCCCGTATTTCAAATTCACTTTTATTATCCCTTGTTTTCCGTCCTCTTTAACGTCATAACCATTAATAAAACCTTCATCAAGCAATATCCTTGCAATAGCCTTTTTAACATTTGATGCCGGTATATCTACCTGACTGTGTTTTATTTGGGTGGCGTTCCTTATGCGTGTCAGCATATCGGCAATGGGATCAGTCATAACCATATATCTCTACCTCCTTCCGTTATAAAGCCTTACCAGCTAGCTTTCTTAACACCCGGGATTTCTCCTTTATAGGCTAGTTCCCTGAAACAAATACGACATACCCCGAATTTTCTCAAGTATGCATGGGGTCTTCCGCATATCCTGCATCTATTGTAAGCCCTGCTGCTGAATTTCGGCGTTCTCTTCTGTTTGGCTACCATTGATTTCTTAGCCACTTATTCTATCCCTCCTCCTTTATTTTCTGAATGGGACTCCCATTATCCTTAAGAGTTCCCGTGCTTCTTCGTCGGTCTTGGCTGTGGTGACGATTATTATATCCATTCCTCTTATTTTGTCGATTTTGTCATAATCTATCTCAGGAAAGATAAGCTGTTCCTTTATGCCAAGGGCAAAATTGCCCCTTCCGTCAAAGGCATCGGGAGATACACCCCGAAAGTCCCTGACCCTTGGAAGCGCTATATTGAACAGTTTATCCAGAAATTCGTACATTCTAATACCCCTTAGGGTTACCTTGCATCCGATTGGCATCCCGGTACGTATCTTAAAAGCAGCAACTGATTTTTTTGCCCTAGTAATAACCGGCTTCTGTCCGCTTATCACCGTCATGTCGTTAACTGCTCCCTCTAATACCTTTGCATTCTCCTTGGCCTCGCCAACCCTCATATTTATGATTGTCTTTACAATCTTTGGAGCATCCATTACATTTTTATACCCGAATCTGTCCATAAGAGCAGGTACTGCTTCATTATGGTACTTATCCATAAGCCTTGACATCCGACTACCTCCTTTCACCTACTACTTCATTTATCAAGGGTTTCTCCGCAGGTTTTGCAGTATCTAACCTTGCTGCCGTCCTTTAATATCTTTTTGCCGGTTCTTCTTCCCTTTTTACACTTGGGACAATATAGCAATACATTGGAAGCATGTATGGGACCTTCCTGATGAATTATTCCACCCTGTTGCATCTGACGGGTAGGCTTTACATGCTTTGTTAACATATTGGCTCCCTCAACAATGACACGATTGTCCTTAGGCAAGGCTGTAAGGACTTTACCCTTTTTTCCTTTGTCTTTACCGGAAATCAGCTCAACCGTATCCCCTTTTTTTACATGCATTTTGGTTTTCCCTTTCAAAACAGCCACCTCCTCCATTAAAGAACTTCGGGCGCAAGAGAAACTATTTTCATAAAGTCCTTTTCCCTAAGCTCCCTGGCAACGGGGCCAAATATCCTTGTTCCCCTTGGTTGCTTATCTTCTCTTATTATCACCGCAGCATTTTCATCAAACCTGATGGTGCTACCGTCAATTCTCTTTACTCCTCTTGTGGTTCTTACAACTACAGCCCTTACAACGTCTCCTTTTTTAACAACACCGCCGGGTGTTGCATGTTTAACGCTGGCTACTATTATATCGCCCACATTGGCATATCTTTTTCCTGATCCACCAAGAACCCTAATACAAAGCAATTCCTTGGCTCCGGAATTATCAGCTACTTTCAGGCGGGATTCAGCCTGTATCATCCGAAATACCTCCTTCCGGCAAACATAATTAGTTATCGTGCCTTCTCTATTATCTCCACAAGCCTCCACCTTTTTTCCCTGCTCAAAGGCCGAGTCTCCATGATTTTTACCTTGTCTCCTATGGAGCATTCATTGTTCCCGTCATGGGCCTTGAACTTTGTAGTCTGTTTTATTGTTTTACCATAAAGGGGATGTCTCACCAAGGCTTCCACCGCCACCACTATGGTCTTATCCATCTTATCGCTCACAACTTTACCAATTCTCACTTTTCTGTTGCCCCGTATCATGCATTAATTACCTCCTTCCTTAAAGGCCTTAGGCCTGAACCTTCTTCAATTCTCTTTCCCGCATTACCGTTTTTATCCTGGCAATGGATTTTCTCACCTGTTTTATCCTCATGGGATTATCCAACTGTCCTGTAGCAAGTTGAAATCTGAGGTTGAAAAGTTCGCCTTTAAGTTCCTGAGCCTTTTTTTCCAATTCCTGCTCAGTCATTTCTCTAACCTCTTTAGCTTTCATTTGCTTCACCACCCACTTCTTCACGTTTTACAAATTTACATTTAATAGGCAGTTTGTGCATGGCCAGACGCATTGCTTCCCTTGCCGTATCTTCAGCCACGCCGGATATTTCAAACATAACCCTTCCGGGTTTTACTACCGCTACCCAGTATTCCGGTGAGCCTTTACCCGAACCCATTCTGGTCTCGGCAGGCTTTTGCGTTACGGGCTTATCAGGAAATATTTTTATCCAGACCTTCCCGCCCCTTTTAATATATCTTGTCATAGCTATCCTTGCGGCTTCAATCTGGTTAGAAGTTATCCATCCCGGTTCAATGGCCTGTAAACCAAACTGACCGTATGATATCGCACTGCCACGGGTCGCTTTTCCCTTCATTCTGCCCCGCTGAACCTTTCGGCGCTTAACTCTTTTCGGTATCAACATTGGTCTTCCTCCTCTCTTACAAGTCCCTAATTTTCGCTTTTGGCCTTACCCAGGACTTCTCCCTTATATATCCAAACCTTTACTCCTATCTTACCATACGTTGTATCGGCCTCTGCAAAACCATAATCTATATCCGCCCTAAGGGTTTGCAGTGGAATGGTTCCTTCACTGTATCTCTCGCTCCGCGCAATTTCAGCACCGCCAAGTCTGCCGGATACCATAGTTTTAATACCCTTTGCACCCGAGCGCATGGTGCGCTGAATAGATTGCTTCATAGCCCTTCTGAAGGAAATCCTTCTCTCAAGCTGAGACGCAATATTTTCTGCAACCAACTGGGAATTAAGTTCGGGGACCTTTACCTCTATTATATTAATGAAGACATTCTTCCCCGTCATAAGCTCCAGTTCTTTTTTCAGATCATCCACTCCGGAGCCGCCTTTACCAATTACCATCCCCGGCTTGGCTGTATAAATTGTTATCTTAACCCTGTTGGCAGCCCGCTCAATTTCTATATTGGAAACGCCGGAGGTAAAGAATTTTTTCTTAACATGTTTTCTAATCCCTTTATCCTCTATCAAAAGGTTGGAAAAATCCTTTTTGTTCGAATACCATTTTGAACTCCAGTCTTTAATCACACCGACTCTGAGCCCATGGGGATTGACTTTTTGACCCACTAACTTTCCCTCCTTCTATTCTTTTTCCTTAAGCACCACAGAAATATGGGTGCTTCTTTTCCGTATCAGATTAGCCCTTCCCTGTGCCCTTGCCTTAAACCTCTTCATTGTAGGTCCCTGACCGGCAAAAATCTGGGCAACATAAAGGTTATCGCGAACCATATCGTGATTGTTTTCGGCATTGGCCACAGCAGACTGTAAAAGATTTTCCGTTATTCTTGCGCCCTTATTTGGCAAATACTTCAAAATAGCCATAGCTTCATCTATACCCTTACCCCTTACAAGGTCCAGAACGATTTCCACCTTTCGGGACGAGATTCTGACATGCCTGACATGTGCTTTCGCTTCCACAGCTAAATCCTCCTTCCAATCTACTTGAGCAATGTTGACCTTTCGGTATGGGAACCGTGTCCCCTGAAGGTCCTGGTTGGCGCAAATTCGCCCAATTTATGACCTACCATTTCTTCGGTTATATAAACAGGGACATGTTTTCTGCCATCATGCACCGCTATGGTATGCCCTACCATCTGCGGGAATATGGTTGACGCCCTCGACCAGGTCTTTAATACTTTCTTTTCATTCTTTTTGTTCATTTCCTCGATTCTCTTCAGAAGCTTAGGCTCAACGTAGGGTCCTTTTTTTAGTGACCTTCCCATAGAATATGCCTCCTCCCTTCCCTTCTAGTTCTTGCGTCGTTTAACAATAAACTTATCACTGGCTTTTTTCTTTTTCCTTGTTTTGTATCCAAGGGTAGGTTTCCCCCAAGGAGTAACAGGTGCCGGCCTGCCCACGGGCGCTTTGCCTTCGCCGCCGCCGTGCGGATGGTCGACAGGGTTCATTGCTGAACCTCTGACTGTAGGCCGTATGCCTAAATTTCTTTTTCTTCCGGCTTTGCCTATGGTTACATTCTCGTGGTCAAGGTTTCCCACCTGGCCCACCGTTGCCCTGCATTCCTGCCTTACCATCCTTACTTCTCCGGAAGGAAGCTTCACTTGTGCATATTCCCCTTCCTTCGCCATAAGCTGCGCAGAGTTCCCTGCAGCTCTTACCAGTTGAGCGCCCTTTCCGGGTTTAAGCTCAATATTGTGTATTATTGTGCCCACAGGAATATTTGAAAGGGGCAGCGCATTACCAGGCTTTATATCGGCCTGCCCGCCCGACAGTACGGTATCTCCCACCTTTAATCCCACCGGCGCAATTATATAGCGTTTTTCGCCGTCCGCATAGTATAACAGCGCTATATTTGCACTTCTGTTAGGATCATATTCGATGGTTGCCACCTTTGCCGCTATTCCGTCCTTGTCCCTTTTAAAGTCGATAATCCTGTATTTTCGCTTATGCCCGCCTCCCCTGTGACGGACGGTAATCCTGCCGTATACGTTCCTGCCACCGGATTTCTTTAAATCCGTTAAAAGGGATTTTTCTGGTGTATTCGTTGTAATGTCTGAATAATCCAAAACCGTCATATGTCTAATCCCCGGCGAGGTAGGTCTGAATTTTTTAACTGCCATAACTTCTCCCTCCTTACATTTACATGCCTTCGAAGAATTCTATCTTCTTGCTGTCTTCCTCAAGCTTGACAAAGGCCTTCTTCCAGCTTGCCTTTCTGCCGATGTTTCTACCCATTCTTCGCATCTTTCCCATATAGTTTGCAACGTTTACCTTTTCTACCTTAACTCCGAAAAGCTCTTCCACAGCCTTTTTAATTTCTATCTTGTTTGCCGATTTGCTGACCATAAAGGTGTACTTGTTTTCTTCCATATCCCGCATACTTCTCTCGGTTATAATCGGCCGCACCACTATATCCTGGGCAGCTTTCATTTCCCATACACCTCCTCAACCGCTTCAACCGCTTCCCTGGTTATCACAAAGGTATCATACTTTAATATGTCATATACGTTAAGAGTTCCAACCTGGGCTGTTTTTACACCGGGTATATTTCTCGCGGATTTTTGTACTGCCACATCCTTGTCCTTGATAACAATCAAAGCTTTTTTTTCGATGTTCAGATTTTTAAGCATGCTGTCCACAAGCCTGGTCTTTGGCTGTTCAAGCGTCAACTGGTCCAGCACAATAATCTCGTTGCTGTTGACCTTTGAACTAAGGGCAGAGTACATAGCCTGCCTGCGCATTTTTTTGGGCAGTTTCTGCGAGTAATCCCTCGGCTTAGGCGCAAAGACAACTCCTCCACCCGCCCACTGCGGTGAACGGATACTGCCTTGCCTTGCCCTTCCGGTTCCTTTTTGTCTCCAGGGTTTTCTGCCGCCGCCTCTGACTTCGGCTCTTGTCTTTGCAGACTGCGTCCCCTGTCTCTGGTTAGCTAGATATACTTGCACTGCCTGATGCAGTAAAGGTTCGTTTACCCGGACACCGAAAATTTCTTCCTTAAGCTCAATATCTCCCACCTGTTGTCCCTCAATATTGAAAACCGCTACTTTAGGCATAACCTTTCCTCCCTTCTACAAACCTTCTTATGCTTTTACAGATTCCTTTATAATCAGCAAGCTGCCCTTTGGTCCCGGCACAGCACCCTTAAGCAGCAGCAGATTGTGTTCCGCGTCAACCTTTACCACCTTAAGGTTTTGTACGGTAACCCTTTCTCCGCCCATTCTGCCCGGCATGTGTTTGCCTTTAAAGGTCCTTGACGGAGCGCTGGAGCCTCCCATAGAGCCTACTCCCCTGTGATACTTTGAACCATGGGTCATAGGTCCGCGGTGCTGGTTCCACCTTCTGATAACGCCCTGAAATCCTTTTCCTTTGGAAATCCCTACCACGTCTACTTTTTCGCCTTCCTCGAAGACATCGGCTTTGATTTCCTGCCCGATTTCGTAGCTTTCCGGGTCTTCCACCTGCAACTCCCTCAAATACCTTTTATACTCTACTCCTGACCTATCAAAATGACCTTTGATGGGCTTGTTTGCCTTGGTTTGCTTTATATCTTCAAAACCAACCTGAATTGCGGCATATCCGTCACTTTCAACGGTTTTTTTCTGTACCACCTTAACAGGCCCGGCCTGCATAACGGTAACCGGAGTAATATTACCATCCTCATCAAACACCTGGGTCATGCCCAGTTTCTTTCCTAAAATTCCTTTCGCCATTTGCTGCACCTCCAAACTTATTAGCGGATTATTCCGATACCGGAATAATCATAACAGCCTTACAACTTAATTTCTATATCTACACCGGCGGGCAAATCAAGCCGCATCAGCGCATCTACCGTTTTCGGATTGGGACTGTGAATATCAATAAGCCTTTTATGCGTCCTTATTTCGAACTGTTCTCTGGAATCCTTGTGCTTGTGCGGACTCCGAAGTATGGTCACAATATCCTTTTCGGTAGGCAGTGGTATAGGTCCTGATACTTTTGCGCCTGTTTTTTTCGCCGTCTCGACTATCTTAACCGCTGACTGGTCAAGGGCCGAGTGGTCAAAGGCCTTCAGCCTTATCCTGATTTTTTGCTTTGCCATTAAGATTCCCTCCTTAAAATCGCACGTATTTGTTCACGCGCAACCCGGTCTCATATACACTCATCCAGGCGTTCACAATTTTTTTTTAAATTCAATGCATATAAAACCGAAGTCGCCCCATTCATGATGTGGACATACTCCATGAAAATTTCCCGTAAATTTACCGGCAACCTTTCATATCATCGCATCCTTACTGCAACTTCTATATTTTATAATAATAACTGTAAAATATCAACACATAAATTACAGTCGATATCTGTCGGGGAAAACTTATGGGTCTTTAACCTTTAAGCCTCCCCCGACATCTGCCCAAACCCCGGGACGGTTGTCTGCCACCGTTCCCTGTCTGCTACAGTATCTTGGATACTACTCCTGCTCCTACCGTTCTTCCG
>CAZVBE010000016.1:0-51362 GCA_964625335.1 uncultured Clostridium sp.
CTTCCCCCCTCGATGTCGCCCTGCACGTCGTATGTAAGCTCTATGCCGAGGCGCTCCGCCCTGCTTATCTTGGCGCTTATAAGCGCCCCCACCACCGGGCTCCGTATGCCCAGTATGCTGTTCATGCCCACCGCCTCGTCGGTCAGGTCCCCGAGATATCTGACCACCGCATCCAGTTTTTTGTCCCTGGCCAGCATGTTTATAACCTGCAGGTGGTTGTTGAAGTCATGCCGCTGCCCCCTGAGGGTCTGGTTAAGCTCCAGCACATGCCGGTTTTCTATCTCCTGTATCTCAAGGTCCTGCTTCTTGCGGGCCAGATGAGACAGCTTGCTCACCGTAACCACAGTAATTATCGTCAGGGCTATTACTATATACGACATATAGGGTACTACCACAAGTACACTATTAACCATGTACTCCATAGCTGTACTTACAAACAGGCTTTGGAATAAGGTTATAAGCAAAATAGCCTGCAGCAGTATTATGCTTACTATATAAATCGCACTTTTGTCGAGCATTTACATCCCTTCTTTATACGCCGTAATATCAAAAATTTTGAAGTTGTATTTATAGCAAATCAGGACTATGACAAGCATTGCGGCCTGCTGGGGCAGCGATACCAGGACCCTCACCCATGTGTTGTTTAGAATGGCTTCAAGAGGTACTATTTTCACTATGAAAGGAATATACAACTGGTCGAGTATTCCTGCAAATATTGCAACCCCGAGGAATATTCCCGGCAGCACGGTGCTCCAACGATGTTTCAGTGCAAATCTGGCCAAAACAGTCATTGTAACCACCTGGAGCAATATGTGCACGCCGTAGGGAAAATACAGCTGTCTTATGAAAAATGAACCCACCGCCTGTATAACTGCGGCAATCGCAAGCCTTTTTATATCCGGCTTAAGTCCGGTAAGAGTCAGTCCCATAAGCATTACCAGAAACGCTTCGGGAATACTTATAAATACCACCGCCTGCCAAGGCATAATATCCATAACCATTAACCCCCTAAAAATCTATTTAGCTTACCTGGGGTATTTCCTGGAGGTCGGCCTTTTCCCGGTCTGAAAGCACCCTCTCAATATCCAGGATAATTATCAGCCTGTCCTCAAGTTTACCCACGCCCCTTATATACTGCCTGTCCATACCTTTGCTAACCGTCTCGGGAGGCTCTTCAATGCACTGCGCATCAAGCCTTAGCACTTCCTCCACCTGGTCCACCAAAAACCCCACCTGACGGTCCCCCGGTTTCCCCATATTAACTATTATTACCCTTCTGGAATCTCCGTTTTCCTTACCGCCCAGCCTAAACCTTTTATTCAAATCCAAAATGGGCACTATACTGTCCCGGTAGTTGATAATCCCCTCAATAAAGTCAGGCGTATCGGGCAGTTTTACCGTTTTACGGTATCTGATTATCTCCTTTACGGCGAGTATATCAATTCCGTATTCTTCCTCACCTAACCTGAAAACCACCATTTGATTTTCGGACATACCGTGCCTCCTTTGATACATGTTAAATCAATTATACCATTACTTAACAAGAATATCTCCAAAAAATACTAATAAATTTACATGCCGTATTTTAATACACCAGTCTCTGGCCGTCCACAACCAGCCTTCCGTTCTTAATAACCTTGTCGACATGGTTTATACCAAAATGATATGGCAGATAAGCGATATTGGGAACATCAAGTACCACAATATCCGCTTTCTTTCCCACCTCAAGGCTTCCTATTTCCCTGCCCCGGTCAATGGCATGGGCACCGTTGATTGTGACGGCACAGACAACCTCCTCCGGTGTCATATTCATTTTCAGACATGCCAGGCTAATCACAAGCTGAATATTCTCGGTGGGACAGCTCCCCGGGTTGTAATCGGTGGCCAAAGCCACCGCCAGGCCTGTCTCTATCATATCCCTTGCCCTTGCGTATTTACCTAAGTATAAATTAAAGGATGTGCCGGGCAGCAGTACAGCAATAACATTACTCTCCTTCATCTTTTTTAATCCCTTATCGGATACGGCAAGAAGATGTTCCGCCGTAACTGCCCCTAGTTCACCGGCAAGCCCGGCCCCTCCCAGGGATTCTATTTCATCTGCATGTATCTTCAGTTTGTATCCCATTTCCTTTGCCCTGGTGAGGAGCTTCCTGCTTTCCTCAACCGAGAAGACACCCTTTTCACAGAATACATCGCAGAACTCTGCCATTTCCATCCGTTTCACACAGGGCATTACCTCCTCAACCAGGAAATCTATGTACTGTTTCTTTTTATTCCTGAATTCCTCCGGTACCGCATGGGCGCCCAAAAAGGTGGAGACTATGTCTATCGGGTGCTGCTGGTTAAGGTTTTGTGCCACTCTCAGACATTTGAGCTCATCCTCCATATTGAGACCGTATCCGCTTTTGGCTTCTATCGTTGTTGTTCCATGAAGAAGCATAATATCAAGGCTTTTCCTTGCTTTTTCCATAAGTTCGGTTTCAGATGCGGCCCTTGTGGCCCGTACCGTACTGAGTATGCCTCCTCCCTTCTTTAGTATTTCCAGATAGGGCACCCCTTCCAGTTTAAGGGCGAGCTCCATTTCCCGGGACCCGCCGTGCACCAGATGGGTATGGGAATCAACAAAACCCGGCAGTACTGTCTTTCCGGCGGCATCTATAACCAAAGTATCCCCATCGATTTCTATCTCCCGCGGGACAGAACCCTTTCCTATTCCTATTATCCTTCCCGATGCAGCCGCAACCCAGCCATCTTCCATTATTACATCGTAGGACATCTCCTTGCCCCTTCTTGGCTTTTCACAACCGGCACAGGTCGCCATCTGAGATGCATCCCGGATTAGGATATCAGTCTTCATTTTGTCCCCTCCCCCAATTTATTAGATATCAGCCAGTGATCGGTTTTCAGTTGTCAGCAACAGGTATCCCACCATCGTAGCCTCTGCGCCGCCCGGTACCCGCATAAGCGGCGGTGTATCCCCCACACCCCAAAGCTTATCAATCGGGGACATTCCTTATTACATATAAATTTCGCTTTGTTTTGTCATTTTCCTTCTTTTATGCCTCAACTTGGTTTTCCACTCCCCTGCCTAGCCAAATTTATGTACCGACAGGGGGAGATATACTCTTTTACCCTTTTCGGATCTGCTCTCCATAAGGCTTACAGAGGTTACATTAATGTTAACCGGGTGTATTTTTTCCGGCTGTCTGGTCAGCATTACATCCCTTGCAAGGGTTATATGGGGTGAAAACCTGTTGTCTGCCCTAAATCCAAGCCCCACCGCCTTACCTTCTATATACTCCCTGATCTCCCTTAGCGCTCTGATATCCCCCACGGTATCCAGCCATAAAACCCGCGCCCGTCCGCTCTGTGATTTTCCGAATACACCCACACTGCCGGTGGTCAGCATGAAACTTTCAAACTGTGCAGCCGCCTGATTAAGCAGTCCATACAGTTCGTTTGTTTCCCCGCAGGCCGCCTCACCTATGTATTTGAGGGTCAAATGATAGTTTTGCATGTCCACCCATCTTCCTCCCCTGCACATCGGTCTTAGGCTTGTCCGCACATACTCGCTGATTTTTTCCCTGGACCTGTGTTCCAATTCTATGGCAATAAAAACTATCACCCCCGCCACCTCCTGTTTTAGATTATATGACTATATAGATTATAACAGCTTTGGATAAAGGATATGGCAAACAATATGCATTAAAAATAAAAGGATTCTGACATTTCATGTAGAAATAATATTAACACATATACGGAGGGGTTTGCTTTGAAAAAAGCACAATATAAAAAAAGACCCGGTTATATCACAATGAAAATAATAAGGGGTACCGGGGAGAACGCAAAAACAATAAGGTTCCCGAGAATATTGGCAGGGCTGATTTTTGGATTTCTTGCTGTCTTTGTGATATATGTCTCTGTAATGACCTATATGACCAGAGACTTAAGCTTTACATACCAGAACAGGCTGGAGGATATAACAGAACTTGAAACACTAAATTCAGACCAGAAGCAGGAGATTAGCACGCTTAACACAATAACCGCTGAAGTCCGAGAAAAGTTGGAAGCTTTAAAGGATATAGAAACAAAGGTTAAAGAACTGGTAGGAATAGATAAAAAAGAATAAATCCTTATAATAACCAAGGAGGGAAACCATGTTTAGCAACAAAAAAGTTGATACTACTCCGAAATATGACCAGGTGGATACCTTGATAGGAAAGAACACGGTATTCAGAGGAAATATGGATGCTGAGGGTACCATAAGAATTGAAGGCAACCTGGAAGGTGAACTGAATATTAAAGGAGATATAGTCCTGGCGGATAAAGGCAAGGTTACCGGCAATATAATTGGTACTAATGCCCATATAGCCGGAAGAATAGAAGGAAACATCAAGGTTGCAAGTCAGCTTCACCTGACACCGACGTCATACATTGATGGCGATATTGAGGTGGGCAATCTTGTGGTCGATGAAGGGGCGGTTTTCACAGGAAAGTGTACCATGGGAAGCACAACGGCACAATCTGCGGATGGATTAAAGTCTGATACTAAATTCAATACAAAACATGCAGCAGAATGATTGGCAAAAGCCCTTGCTGACTTATATTTGAGCCTTAGAAGTCAGGGGCCGGGTTGTTTGTTTTTTCCGCATTGTCGTGGAAAGGAAAGAATATGTTTAACAAGCTGGATAATGTTAAGCGACTTTTAATTTTCGGATTAGCAGTGTTTATCACAGGCCAGATATATATCTATCCCTTCGGTACTGATTTTCGTTTTTCCCTCAGCCCTGTGGTATTTACATTCGTACTGCTGTATTTCCACCGTTTGCCCATTATCAGATCGGCATTTATTGTTGCGGTTTTCGTATTTACCGGCAGATTCACACTGGATTACATAAATCAGAGCATGACGGTTATAGATATAATTGTTAAACATTATCCTGGAGGCATGTTCTATTTTATCAGCGGTTTGCTTTTTTATCTGATGGATATTCGCAAGCATGCGGAAAAACCTCTGCTTGCAATAATACTGCTGGCAGCCATTGATACCATGGCAAATGTAATAGAGCTTGTTATGCGAAACCAGGTTATGGAGAATTTTTCTATAATTTTGTCAAGTCTTCTTATAGTCGCCCTTATCAGGAATTTTATAGCCGTACTGGTATACTGGTCCATGAGACTTTACAATGTTCTGATACTAAAAGAGGCCCATTACAACAGATATATAGAACTTCTTTTATTCATATCCAACCTGAAAGCAGAGCTTTTTTATCTCAGAAAGTCCATGCAGGATATCGAAAAAGTTATGAAAAGCAGCTATTCAATGTATGTACAGATAAACGATATGAAGAATACCAACGGAAATGATGACCTTAAACCCTACAAGGAAAAAGCGCTGTCCCTGGCCAGGGATATCCACGAAATAAAAAAGGATTATCATAGGGTTATTACAGGCATAGAGAAGCTTTTACCCAACCCTATCCAAAGTGAAACAATGACACTGGCAGAAATTTTTGAGATAATTAGAAATAACAGCAGCAGATATATAGAAGGCATTGGGAAAAAAATAAAACTCAGGTTCCAATCCCATGATAAGCTAATGATAAAGGAATATTACTCTTTGGTCTCAATCCTCAATGATTTGATATTCAATGCCATAGATGCAGTCGGCGAGAGCGGGGATATTGTTGTGATGGAGTTCATCCGCGACAACAGCCTGATGATTAAAATAACCGACAATGGCACAGGTATCCCGGAAGACCACTTTGATATAATATTTGAGCCGGGCTATTCGACAAAATACAATCCGGTGACAGGTACTATGTCAACGGGTTTGGGACTTACCCACGTCAAGTCCATGGTAGAACACTTGAAGGGGCACATTTCGGTAGAATCCGTCCCTGGAGTTATTACAACCTTTACAATAAGCATACCGCTGGTCCAACTAACCGGTGAAGGAGAGTGAATGGAATGCTGAGTTTTTTTATCGTAGACGATGACATCAGTGTAAGAAAGGTATTGTCAAACATCATTACCTCCAAATATCTGGGCAGAGTGATAGGTGAGGCTGAGGATGGACCCACTGCGTATCACAGTATACTTGAACATAACCCCGACATTGTGCTGATGGACCTGCTGATACCCGGCAGCGATGGAATCGAAACAATAAGAAAGCTGAGGCAGGCAGGGTGCAGCAGCCACTTCATAATGATATCCCAGGTGGATGCAGAGGATATGATATCCATGGCCTATGAAAGCGGCATAGAGTTCTACATACACAAACCGATAAACGTGGTTGAGGTCCTGTCCATTATAGACAGAATCAACGAAATGATTAGACTGAAGAAATCCCTCACAATTATTCATCAAACGGTGGAGGGACTAAACTCAAAGAATAGCGATACGCCGGACAATAAATACAGATTTCAGGGCAGATCGATAGACTCAATCCTTTCGGACCTTGGTATTACAGGTGAGGCGGGCAGCATAGATATCAAAAAAATTGTCGGAATAATACTTCAAAAGAAAACCACTTCGGGGGAATATTATAACTATAAGCTGAGCAACATGTATGAGCTGCTCAGTAATCACTATTACAACGAAGAACAGGCAGAGCAATCCTCCGCAGGTATAAAAGCAATAGAGCAGAGGATAAGAAGGGCTGTATCCAAAGCGCTTCAGAACATAGCGACAATGGGTATAGAAAACCCCAATGACAAGAAATTTAACCGTTATTCCACCTCGCTGTTTGATTTTAAAGAAGTAAAACAGGAAATGGACCTGTTAAGGAACAGGTCATGCTACCACGGGAAAATAAACGTTAAGAAGTTCCTTGAAGGAATTATTCTTCAATTGATTGAGTAAAAAATTATTGAGTAAAAAAACAGCATCCAAGGATGCCGTTTTTTTTACTCAATAATCATGCCGTGTCTATCAGATGCCTGTTAACCGGCTGTTCCTGCACCCATGCCAAGCTGCTGGTTTGATACTTTTTTCTTCTGAATAATGTAGCCCAACAGCAGTAATGCAATCCCAATCGCATCGGTATAGGTACCGGGTATAACCATTGATAGTCCTCCCACGAAGAAGAGTATTCGCTCCAGGAAGGATTGATTGGTTATCAGGAATGCCGATACGGCGGAAGCTACGCCGATTATACCAATTACAGCAGTTATTATAATAACAATCATACTCATAACATTAACATCAATCATCAGAAGAGCAGGATTATACACAAATACATAGGGTACCAGAAAAGCCGCTATTGCCAGCTTAAAAGCATTGATACCCGTTCTAAGGGGATTTGATTTGGCTATACCCGAACCCGCAAAAGCCGCAAGAGCAACCGGAGGCGTTACATCGGCAATAATCCCGAAGTAAAACGCAAACAAATGGGCTGCCAATATGGGTATATCCATCAAAAGCAGTGCCGGAGCAGCTATAGTGGAGGTAATAACGTAGTTGGCCGTTGTGGGCACTCCCATCCCCAGAATAAGGGAAGTCAGCATTGTAAAGAAGAGAGTGAGGAACAGTCTGCCGCCGGCCAAATCCACCAACGTGGTTCCCATTTTGAGCCCCAATCCCGTTTGGGTGACAACGCCTATGATAATACCTGCACAGGCGGTGGCCGCTACTACTCCCAAGGCGGACCTTGCACCCTGCTCCAGGCCGTCTACTATATCCTTGAAGCTTATCCTGGTATTTTTCCTCAGCATCGAACATACGATTGACAGGATTATCGCATAGAGGGCTGCCTTCATGGGAGTCCTTCCCGAAATAAGCAGATACAGTATAGCAATCAGGGGTATTAGCAAATGCCCCCTGGACATCAATATGTCCTTAATTTTAGGCAACTCGTCCCTGTTTAACCCCCTCAGCTTTAAACGCTTTGCCTCAAAATGCACACCCGACCAAACGCCCAGGTAATACAGCAGCGCCGGTATAGCAGCCGCAGCAATAATTCTGACATAGGGAAGTCCGGTGAACTCCGACATAAGGAATGCCGCCGCTCCCATTATGGGCGGCATTAGCTGCCCCCCCGTGGATGCTGTGGCCTCTACCGCTCCGGCAAATTCCCCTTTATAGCCCAGTCTTTTCATCATGGGTATGGTAAAGCTGCCGGTCCCTACCACGTTTGCCACAGAGCTGCCTGAAATCGTTCCCATACAGCCGCTGGCAATTACAGCCACTTTGGCGGGTCCCCCTGATGCCCAGCCTGCCACAGCGTTTGCCAAATCGATAAAAAATTCTCCCATTCCCGTTTTCTCCAAATAAGCACTAAACAAAATAAACAGGAATATAAATGTGGAGGACACCCCTATGGGTATACCGAAAATACCCTCGGTGGTATAGAACTGATGCTGCACAAGGCTGGTCAGACGGACTCCCCTGTGGGCGAGTTGTCCGGGTATATGACGCCCTACCAGAGCATATATCAGGAATATAGTAGCTATAATGACCATGGGCCAGCCTACCACCCTGCGGGTTACCTCCAAAATCAGTGCTATTGCAATTAATCCGACTATGAAGTCAAGGGTCGTGACCCTGCCAGCCCTTAAAACCAACTCCTGGTAGTTTACAACTATATACATTGGAACTGATGCGCCTATTACCGCCAAAGCCACATCAAAGGGATGGAACTTATGCCTGGACCAACTTTTTCTCGAAGGATACAAAAGAAAGATTAGGCAAAAACCGAAAGACACGTGTATAGACCTTTGAATCATGGCATCCAGCACACCAAAAACCGCAGTATAAAGCTGGAAAAGTGAAAAGGTTATAGCTATAGCTGATATAAGCTTTGCTCCATAACCTGCCATAATGCGATAGTCGGATTCCTTATCATACTTTCTGAGCAAATCTTCGTGACCTGCTTCGTTATCTGCAACAATTTCCGGGTTGTCTTTGTTTCCCATATTTACGCCCCTTTCCAACCGAGTTTTACCATTTCAGCAACCATCTATCAACTGCTTTTATTTCAAGAGGGCTTTCGGGTTTTGTGAACTCAAGCAAAGGATAGGTCTTGTCCCCCACAGTTATCGTATGCTGCGGTATGGGCGAGACTATCATATTGATGACACCGAACTCTCTGTCAAACTTAAGAACAAATTCCCCGTCAATATTTTCGAGGGTGCCGTTTTCATAGTCATAGGGCATCCCTACACCCAGCGACCTGTACCTGACTTCCTTCATAACCAGAGTATTGTCCTCCCGGATATAGAAAACCTCATGGACCGGGGTATGATGTACCGAATGGATAAAACTTAATATAAACATCCTGTCGGGTGCAACAATACGATGCTCCAACCCCTCTTCCACATCCTTTAAAACCAGAACCTTTTGCTTTCCGATACTGCAAATGACCAATAGAATGACAATAAGAATTATTAAGGCTATGACTATCGGTTTTAAACGCTGTCTCATAAAATCAGAGCATTGGATTTCTCCAATGCTCAGACCCCCTTTGATTCTTCGGGATGGGGGCACGAATGCCCCCACCTAAGAGTTTATCAATCCAACTATTCATTGAAGTATTTATCAGCGCCGGGATGCAGTTCAATACCCATGCCGTCCAGACCTGTTTCCGGCTTAATCTTGGCCCCTGCTGTACTATGGGCTGCTTGCATCCTGTCTGGGTTGTCATACATTGTCTTGAGCATATTATATGCAAGGTCTTCATCCAAACCAGCATCTACTGCCAGCATTGCCTGAACTGCAACCGTTTTAACATCTTCATCTATTCCGGTATAGGTGCCGCCAGGTATAACCAGCTTTGTATAGAACGGATATTCAGCAATCAGGTTGTCCGCCATATCGTCCTCAACGGTTACCAGCTTAACATCATGCTGTGCTCCGATATCCTGTATTGCCGCAGTCGGATGACCTGCTGTTACAAATGCTACGTCAACGTTTCCGTCCTTCAAGTTGTTCGCAGCTTCGGCGAAGGACAGATACTGAACTGTGATATCGTCATAGGTAACCCCTGCTGCTGCCAAAATCTGACGGGCATTTGCCTCGGTACCGCTTCCGGCTGCGCCCACGGCAACCCTCTTGCCCTTAAGGTCTGCAACGTTTTCTATGCCTTTGCCTTCAAGGGTAACAATCTGTATGGTTTCAGGATACAGGATGCACAGTCCCCTAAGGCCTGCATACGCATCCCCTTCGAACATCTCGGTGCCTGTCGCCGAATAATAGGCTATGTCGTTCTGCACCATTATAACATCAGCTTCCCCATCGTTGAGAAGATTAATGTTGGCCACAGATGCCCCGGTACTCTGGGCAGTAGCGTTTACTCCCGGGATATTCCTATTCCATATATCGGCCATGCCTCCAGCCAACGGGAAGTATGTGCCTGCAGTTCCACCACTGGCAATGTTTACGAATACCGTTTCAGCCGGTGCCGGTTCCTCTGTACCTTCGTCACCTGCCGGAGCTTCCGGAGCAGGAGTGCTGCAACCTGCAACTGCCACTACCAACAAACATACCAAAAACATTGATAACAGTTTTCTATTCATTAAGACCCTCCATTCAATTTGATTTTCTGTGTCTGTATACTTCTTCATATTTTATTTAAATCCTGTTGGTACTTTACGGTACTTCTCGTTTTTTTCTGTAGGCAATGCTAAAGTATTCTATGTTTCGGCCGTTTTACCTGATTTGGGAAACAAAGTCTTCTACCCTGTCCAATCCCTTTTTAATTTGCTCCATTGAGGTTGCATAGGACATTCTGATGTAACTGTCGTCTCCAAAAGCCTTCCCCGGTATTACGGCAACCCCTGCGTTTTCCAGCAGCAGTTCTGAAAATACCATGGAGGATTCGATTGTTCTGCCCTTATAGGCTTTACCAAGAAGCCTTTCAAGGCTTACATACACATAAAATGCACCCTCCGGCTTAACGTATTCAAGGCCTTCAATACCATCCAGCCTCTCCATTGTATATTTTCTCCGGCTGTCATACTCTCCCACCATATGGGCTATTTCCGATTGGTCTCCCTTAAGGGCTGCCTCGCCTGCATACTGCACTATTGAACTGGGGTGGGATATGGCATGCCCCTGTATCGAACCCATTGCTTTTATTATGGTCTTTTCAGCCGCCGCATAACCCAGTCTCCAACCTGTCATGGCATAGGCCTTTGACATACCGTTTATCAGTATTGTACGGGATTTTATCTCTTCTCCGACCGAAGCAATGCTTATATGTTTTGCTCCGTCATACACCATCTTCTCATATATCTCGTCCGAAACTACAAAAATATCCTTTTCAACCGCCACCGCTGCAATCTCCTCGAGTTCCTTCAGCGAA
Source organism: uncultured Clostridium sp. (assembly GCA_964625335.1). Lineage (GTDB taxonomy): Bacteria > Bacillota > Clostridia > Ch29 > Ch29 > CAZGUG01. Next base: position 11,303 of record CAZVBE010000016.1, read on the forward strand.
TACACCGAACCGGTGGGATTGGAAGGGGAGTTCAGTATAATGGCCTTTGTACGGGAAGTAATGCTATCACTCAGCTGGCGCGCAGTTATTTTGAAACCGTTTTCCTTCAAGGTTTTTACAACAACGGACTTTCCTCCCGCTATAGTCACCATTTCAGGATAGCTGACCCAATAGGGTGAAGGAATAACAACCTCATCCCCGGGGTCGAAAATAGCCTGAAAAGCCGTAGACAGAGAGTGCTTGGCGCCGCTCGAGAGTATTATCTGGTCAAACTTATAATCCAGACCATTATCCGCTTTAAGTTTTTTTGATATTTCCTTTCTCAGTCCGTCGATACCATAGGCCGAGGTATATCTTGTCTTGCCTTGGCGGATAGCCTGTACACCCGCATCGGCTATGTATACGGGAGTATCAAAATCGGGTTCACCGGCCCCAAATCCCACTATATCTATCCCATCCTCCATCATCTTTTTTGCTTTGGCAGTTATTGCGATGGTCATCGATGGGGTTATTCTGGCTGCAAGTCCGGATATCTGTGGCATTATCATTACCTCCTTTTAATAATGTATGGGGACAAAAAACAATAGGGACGGTTCTTTTTGTTTGCATATCACAGACGCCAGGTGCCGGAAGTTGAGGCATCAAGTCCCTCAAGCGAAGTTCCAATATGTCCCCGGTTGATGATTACTATATATTATTGTAATATATTTCGCAAATAAAAGTAATACCGAATATTAGCATTGAAACAAAAGCCCAATAGTTCTATAATCTTATATGCAGATGATTGGATATTGACCTATAATACGGGTTTTGTCAACGACCCGCTGATATACGCCGCCCGTAATCTGTAATTTGTAGATGGAAGAGGTGCAAAAACCATGATTAGGGTACTTATTGCCGATGATGAGGCTCCGGCAAGAGAAGAACTCAGCTATATGATAGGCAGACTGGTGGATTTCCAGGTTATCGGAGTGGCTTCAAGCGGTAGCCAGGCAGTATTTCTGATAAAGGAATTGCACCCCCAGGTGGTTTTTCTGGATATTCAGATGCCGGGGCTTAATGGACTGGAGGTCTCCAAAGCCCTGTCATCCATAGATCCCAAGCCGTTTGTTGTTTTTGTCACAGCTTATAATGAATATGCATTAAACGCCTTTGACGTTGAAGCCGTGGATTACCTGCTTAAACCCGTCAGCGATGCAAGGCTGTTAAAAACAGCCAGGAGATTAAAGGAACTCATGCAGTCAAAACTTGCGGAAAAGATTGAAACCATACTGATTGAACACGGAAAAGAGGCAGGCATAAAGCGTATACCGGTGGAAAAAAACGGAAGGATTAAACTGCTGGAACCCAAAGAAATAGTGTGTTTCTTCGCCAATCAGGGCTATATTGTTGCAAGGACACAGGCCGGCGATTTTATTACAAACTTCACCCTCAACGAACTGGAGGAAAGAATTAATCAAAATACCTTCTTTCGCTGTCATAAAAGCTATATTGTCAATTTAGACTATATTAAGGAAATAATTCCGTGGACCTACAGTTCCTATAAGCTTATAATGTATAACAACGATGAAATTCCGGTAAGCCGGCAAAAGTCAAAGGAGCTTGGCACAATACTGGGACTGTAAACATACATCCCTCCATATTGCAGTTTGCAGGTGTATTTTGCAGGATAGCCTAAATAAATAAACTTTTGGGCCATCCTGTTCTATAATAGAAACAAATATATTGCATAAATATACCTGCTGCTATTCAGATGGTTTTTTTAGTGGTATGCTTTTACAACGGTTAACAGACGGTACATCCTGGACGCACTTCTTCATATTGCCGTTGTATAACAGATCGAGTGAGGGGGGTGAGAGGTCCGGATACGCATTTCCTTTGAAACACAAATTTAAAGGAGGTATGTCATGAACTCATTATTAGTTGTTCTTATCAGCATTGTGTGTTTTGTGATCGCCTATGTAACCTACGGCGCATGGCTGGCCAAACAGTGGGGAGTGGACCCGAGCAGAAAAACTCCTGCCCACACCAGAGGCGACGGAGTGGACTACGTGCCTGCCAAGGCTCCCGTGCTACTGGGCCATCACTTCGCATCCATAGCAGGGGCGGGCCCAATCACAGGTCCGATAGCCGCAGCCATATTCGGCTGGGTACCCGTTATGCTGTGGATAATCATCGGAAGCATATTTTTCGGAGGTGTACAGGACTTCGGTTCCCTGTTCGCGTCGGTAAGGCACGACGGCAAATCCATCGGCGAAGTAATCGAAGCCAACATGGGCAAAACCGGCAAGAAGCTTTTTGCCGCCTTTGCATGGCTAACCCTGCTGCTTGTAATAGCAGCCTTCACCAACATCGTTGCCAATACCTTTGTAGCCGTTCCGGCCGCCGCATCCGCATCCATGATGTTCATAGTTTTATCAATTGGATTTGGTCATTTTGTTTACAGAAAGGGTGCCCCGCTGGGTATAAGCAGTGTAATAGGCGTAATCCTTCTGTTCGCCTGCATAGCCCTTGGAAACGTGTTCCCGTTGATTCTTAGCTGGAATACCTGGGTAGGAATACTGCTTATATACATCTTTGTGGCGTCGGTTACCCCTGTATGGATACTGCTGCAGCCCAGAGACTACCTGAACTCGTTCCTGCTGTATGCAATGCTGGGAGGAGCGGTGCTCGGTCTTCTTATATCAAGACCCGCAATGGTTTCCCCTGCCTTTACAACCTTTAAGGTAGGAAGCCAGTGGCTGTTCCCGATGCTGTTCGTAACGGTGGCCTGTGGTGCCATATCCGGCTTCCACTCACTGGTAGGCTCGGGTACCACATCAAAACAGATAGACAATGAAATGGATACCAAGCTGGTAGGTTACGGCTCCATGCTTATAGAAGGCGTACTTGCGACAATAGCAATAATAACCGCCGCATATATTGGAGCCGACAAATTCGCTGACCTTGCAGCAAACGGAGGTCCCACCAACGTATTTTCCGACGGTATAGGTACCTTCATGACCAGCTTTGGAGTCCCCTTTAATATAGGTAAATCCTTCGTAGCCCTTGCGGTATCGGCCTTCGCACTGACCAGCCTTGATACCGGAACAAGGCTTGGCCGTTTCATAATGCAAGAGTTCTTCTATGACGCTTCCAGGGAAAAGCAAAACCCGCTTACAAACCGCTACGTTTCCACGTTGGTAACAGTTATACTGGGCGGGTGGTTGGCAATGACAAGCTGGAGCGTTATTTGGCCGGTATTTGGTTCCGCCAACCAGCTCCTTGCAGGTCTTGCATTACTTGCAACAGCAGTATGGCTTAAAAAAGCCGGCAAAAACTACAGCATGTTTACAATACCCATGACCTTCATGCTGGTAGTAACCCTGCTGGCGCTGATACAGCTTATACAGGCCAACATGGCAGCCCAGAACTATATACTGGTATTCTTCCCGGTATTGCTGTTCATACTCGCAATAGTGCTTGCAGTCCAGGGCTACAAGATAATCGCAGGAAAATCAGAAGCTCCACTGGAGAAATAAACGGATACAACAAATGCGGATGCCAGGTGCATCCGCATTTTTAATGTATTATATTCTTATATTTGCTCCAATATCTCAACCGGTAATTCCTTCGGCAGCCATCTGTCCGTAGCCTTCCGAATAATCGGGTATAATCATGGATATGCGCGTCCCGCTTTCTTTTTGGCTTTCAATTTTCAAGCCATAGTCGTTGCCGTACATGCTTTTCAGCCTTTTGTCTATGTTTTGCAAACCAATCTTTTTATAAGAACTGGTATTTTCCTCCTGCGTAATCAGGCTGCTTGCGTCAAAACCCACTCCATCGTCATGCACATATATATATATACCCCGGTCAATTCCGGTCACACCGATTACTACCGTGCCCCCTTCCTCCTTGGGCGCCAGTCCGTGCTTTATCGAGTTCTCCACCAGCGGTTGCAGCAGCAGGGGAGGGATATGACAATTAATACCTTTTTGTATTTCAAACCTAACGTTTAATCTGCTTCCGAACCTTGCCTTTTCTATGTTCAGATAGGATTTAATGTTCTTAATTTCGGTATAAATGTCAATATTCTCGCCATAGTGACTTAGATTATTCCTTAAAATGTCTCCCAGGTCGATAAGAAGCTTTCTTGCTGTCTCGGGACTGATCCTGCAGTAAGATACTATGGTATTAAGGGCATTGAATAAAAAATGCGGGTTAATCTGGGCCTGCAGTGCCTGAAGTTCTGCCTTGGCCAACAGGCGTGACTGCTCCTCCAGTTTACTTAACTCCAGTTGTGTGCAAAAAAGCTGAGCCAGCCCTAAGGCTAATTCCTCCTCTACCCATCCAATACTGTCTTTGCCGTTTTTGAAAAGCACCAGGCTGCCTATTATGACACTTCTTTCCTTAAGAGGCACTGCTATTATAGTCTGATACCTGCCGTCAGGGCCTGTCATGTTCACTATGTTGCTTTTTCCAGCCGTAATGGCATCCAGTACCGTAGAGTCTTCGATTGGTCTGTCGGTGTTAAGATTTGTATTTATATTGCCGAAAAATGATAATACCCTTTTTGTATCGGTTATCGAAACCCCGTCTATACCCGTCATCTCATGTATTATTTTTGTTGCTTTCATAGCAGACAGGTTGTTAAGTCCCTTTCTGAAAAAAGGCAGGGTTTTATTTGCAATGTTGAGAGCCATCTGGGCGTTCATGGCAGCGGTTTTCTCCTGCTCCCCGTATATGTTGTTTATAAAGAAAATGGATACCGCCATACCTATCGAGTTTATTGCGGTCATAGGTATAAAGATAATTTTAACCACCTCAATTGCACTGCTAAGCGGAGAAGCTATTAAAAGTATCACAAGCATTTCAAGCATTTCTGCAACTATAACCGCAGTCAGTGGATACCACATGTTGATTTTTTTATTTCCTACCCTGCGGTGCAGATATCCTCCTATAGCGCCCTGTATGACCGTTGAAACACCGCACGCCACGGCTGTAAGTCCGCCTATGTTAATTGCCCATCTGTGGATCCCGGCAATCAGCCCCGCGCCGATGCCCACAACAGGCCCACCCAGCAGCCCTGCAATCATCACCGCTATAATTCTCGAGTTTGCCAGCGAACCCATAATTGGAATGCCTGAATAGGTGCCCAATATACCTATACCCCCGAAAATAAGCGCCAACAGGATGCGCTCATAGGGCGATATGACCTTTTTGAGAATTAGTTTTTTGAATACGCCAATCCTGGAAAGAAAAAAGACCAGCATAATAATTATGCCTAACTTATCCGCCAGATTTCCAACCACTTCGATTATTACCGACAACATAATAACACCTTCTTTTGCGACAGGGGACGGTTCCCGGCTGTCGCATTTATCAATCGGGGACAATCCTTGACCTTATTTAAGCCGGTGTATCCTTTATTAAATTATATCATAATAATTACCCTCTATACAGACTGCCAATCGACAAATTTGAAGGAATTTACATCGAACAGCCCTTTATCGGTAAGCTTAAGGCTTGGTATAACCGGCAGAGCCATAAAGGATAGGGTTATAAAGGGGTCTAAACCCGGATGCACTCCCATATCCCTCGCTTTTTCAAGCAGCATTTCCAGCCTGGTTCTTACCTCCTCTGCCGGCCTGTTGGTCATAAGTCCTGCCACCGGCAACGGCAGGCATAATATGTCTTTGTTTTTGCCGTCCACTATACAGTAGCCGCCGCCGCACTCCTGGAGGGCCATAACCGCCTGCGCCATTAAATTATCGTCATCCCCCGCAACGATTATATTGTGGGAATCATGGGCAACGGAAGAAGCTATGGCGCCGTTTTTAAGCCCAAGACCCCGGACAAAGGCCGCAGATACGTTCCCTGTGGCCCTGTGTCTTTCCATTACCGCTATTTTCAATATATCGCTTCCTACCGGAGGTACTAGAACTTCGCCCTTAATGTCCATATCAATGTATTCAAAATCCGTTTCTATAGAGCCGGGCAATATTTTGATTACGGGCACCCTTGTACTTTGTGCCCTAATCTCAAATACATGCGCCTTAAAGGGAGCCACATTCACCGAGTTGGCCCCGGGCACGGGATAACTTGTCCCGGTACGGCCGGTCAGCATGCGACCATTTTCCACGACCTGCCGTCCAAGTATAAATACCCTTTCCACATTGAAATCCTTAAGATTATCCACAGCAACCAAATCTCCCCTGTACCCGGGGGCTATTGCTCCCTGTCTTTTCAAGCCGTAACATTCGGCGGGGTTTATGGTTGCCATCCTGATGGCGGTCACAGGGTCAAGGCCCAATCCGACGGACCTTCTGATACAGTGGTCAATATGTCCCTCGGTCATAATATCCTCCAGATGGCGGTCGTCGGTGCAGAACATAAACCTCCACCAGTTATCCCGGTTAACAAGAGGCACAATACTTTCAAGGTTTTTAGCCGCTGTTCCCTCCCGTATTGCAACGTACATTCCAAGCCGTATCCTTTCCCGGGCCTCCTCCCGGGAGACGCATTCATGGTCGGTCGATACTCCCGCCATGCGGTAGGCCCCAAGGTCTTCTCGGGTAAGACCGGCACCATGCCCGTCTATGACCCGGCCCTTTGCAGCCGAGACCTTTGCCATGACCTCCGGGTCCCCGGCAAGAACACCGGGATAGTTCATCAGTTCTCCAAGACCGAGTATCCCCTCTTTTTTAAAAAGAAGCTCGATATCCCGGGCGGTAATTACAGCGCCGCTCGTTTCAAAGGAGGTTGCGGGAACGCAGGAAGGAGCCATGATATGAACGTTAAGGAGTAATCCTTTGGAGGTTTCAAGCATGTATTCGATACCCCGGATACCTAATACGTTGGCTATTTCATGGGGATCGGCTATTACCGAGGTTGTACCCCTTGTCATAACAACCGATGCAAATACCGGAGGGGTCACCATGGCGGATTCTATATGAACATGCCCGTCGATAAAACCGGGACATAAAAATTTCCCGTCAAGGCTAATCTCCTCTATTCCTTCAAACTGTCCTATTCCGGCTATATATCCGCCTTCCAGCGCCACATCCCCATCCTCTATTTCGCCGGAGAATACGTTTACAATTCTGCAGTTTTTCAGCACCCGGGCAGCCTTGCGTTTTTTCCGGGCGACATCCATCAAGTTTTTAAGCTCAAATCCCATATAGCCTCCTCCTTTTTTAAATAAGGCCCGTCTGCACAGCAGACAGGCCTTATTTTTCTTAAGCTTATCAATCAGGAGCATTCCGCAGCAAGGAATTCTAACGGGGACATTCCTTGGCCATAAAAAAATACCAGCAATAAAGGTGTGTCCCCTTTCCTCTAAACGAAGAACATAAACCTGATAACAAACAGCACTCCAAGAGCATACATTACCGGTGAAACATCCTTATACCTTCCTGTAACAGTTTTTATAACAACATAGGACAGCACGCCCATAACCAGACCTTCCGCTATGCTGTATGTAAGTGGCATAAGTATTATAGTCAGGAAAGCCGGGATGGCTTCGGTATAGTCGGACAGGTCTATTTTAAGAACCGGCTCCATCATAAACAAACCAACCAGTATAAGTGCAGGAGCGGTAGCTTGTCCCGGGATTGCCGCAACCACCGGTGAGAATAACAGTGCCAAAAGGAACAATACTCCTGTTACCAGCGATGTAAGTCCGGTTTTTCCTCCTTCAGCAACTCCCGATGCGCTTTCCACATAGGTTGTAACCGTACTTGTCCCCAACGTTGCACCTGCCATGGTACCCACCGCGTCAACGGCCAGGGCTCTGTTGATTCTGGGGAGTTTGCCGTCCTTATCCAGCATCTTTGCCTTGGAAGCAACGCCTACCAGGGTGCCCATGGTATCAAACAGGTCCACAAAGGTAAAGGTAAATATTATTGGTATCAGACCGATGTTTAAGGCCGCTCTGAAATCCATCTTCATAAAGATTGGTGCAATGCTTGGCGGAGGGCTCATAAAGCCTGTGGGCCACGGCACTATACCAAATATCATGCCCGCCGCAGAGGTAGCCAGTATACTTATCAGCAACGCTCCCCTTACACCCCTTGCCAGCAGCAGACCTGCAACTAGCAGTCCAAATACCGCAAGAAGCACTTGCGGGTCATGGATATCCCCGAGGGAGACATAGGTATCAGGGTTTGCCACTACTATACCCGCCTGGGTAAAACCTATAAATGCGATAAAAAGTCCGATACCTACACTTGTAGCCAATTTTAAATTCATGGGGATTGCATTAAACAGTGCTTCCCTTGCCGTAGTCAGGGTGAGCAGCAGGAAAATAACGCCGTTTATAAATACTGCAGCAAGGGCGGCCTCCCAGCTAATTCCCATGCCCAGTACCACGGTAAAAGCAAAAAATGCATTCAGCCCCATACCTGGAGCAAGAGCGAAGGGATAGTTTGCGTAAAACGCCATGAAAATGGTTGCAATGGCGCTGGCAATACAGGTGGCGGTTATAAGAGCGCCGAAATCCATTCCGGTCTCACTGAGTATGTACGGGTTTACCATGATGATATAACCCATAGTCATAAATGTGGTTATTCCTGCTATTACTTCGGTTTTTACATTGGTGTTGTGCTCCGAAAGCCTGAAATACTTTTCTAACACCTTCATACCTCCTTTTAATGTCATAACTTATTTTATAATTCCGAACATCACACCAACATTATATAATAAAAGTCCGTACTATTCCATACTTTTTTATAGATTTTGGCGAATTGTTCAGTTTTTTTGTCGCCTGTCTGTTACTTATTGGGTGTACCAGGTAAATCCTTGTACTCGCTTATACTTCCCTGTCGGTCCATGTATACCACTCTGTCTATCATGGCGTTTTTTATCATCCTGCGGCACAAAAGACACGGCTGGCCGTCGGCGAAGGAGCCGTCACATTCAAATCCTGCTATATATATGGTGGCCCCCTTCATTTTAACGGGATCGCCGTTTATTATAGCATTTTGCTCGGCATGCACACCTGCGCACAGCTCATAACGCTGGCCCTTGGGCACCTTCATCTCCTCTCTGATGCACTTGCCGGTATCTATGCAATTAGCTTCTCCCCTGGGAGAACCATTATACCCTGTGCTTACTATCACCCTGTCCCTGACAATCACAGCACCATAAAAGCGCCGAAGACATGTGGACCTCTTGGATACTACCTGGGCAATCTCCAAAAAATACTCATCCCAACCCGGCCTCTTTGTAAAACTCCTCAATAAAACCACTCTCCCCGCAGCTATTAGTATTTATCCTGCTGTTAATTCATGTTTCGGCATTTTACCGAATGCTCATCCTAATTTTAACAATATTACACCATACAATCAATCCCTGCTGCATTCCATAAAGCAACGATTGGGGCATACAATAATCCCCGTCAATATCCAATTTCTTTGGAATTTGACGGGGAACTTTATCCTTCCCTATCCCTTAACCTTATCTATGTGCTTTGCGTATATACTAAATTTTACGCCTTCCGGCATGAGCTTATAGATTGGCCAGAATATTATGAGTATCCCTAAAGGGCTTAAATGCTGCTTTTTTTATTAGCAGCAGCCGCTGCATCCGCAGCCGCAGCCGGAATCCCTACCTGAAGCCGGTTTTGGTTTTTCTATATTTAATGCCTTGTATGCCGCCTCCCGGATGGCCTTTGCCGGTACATCCTCATACTCTATGTCTTCATAAACAACCGTCCGGCAGTAGGTTTCGTTTCCGGTCAGGGCAGTGCAGGAATCACAGTAGTTCTCCGATACCTCTATGTTCAAGATATCTTCTATCGGAACTCCATTAAAGAGAATAGTATTTGATTGGGAAACTTGAGTATCATCAAGCTTGGTCTCAAACCATTCAACCTCAATACCCAGCGGCTTAAGCGCCCTTTGCAGCCTTTTTACTTCCGCATTAAGGTTTTCACCGGTATCATAACAGCGGTCACAGGTCTCCCCTTCAACGTCAAGGTGTCTCCATTCGATTTTAAGTGTTTTCATTTTCATGCCTCCATTTAATCATGTTTTAGAATACTTTGCCTGAAATCATCATACAGGCAGCGTTTTACTAATAAATACTATTAATCACAGCAGGAACTCTTTTTTTGTTTTGGAGAATCTTCACCTCCTTTATTATTTGCCTTTTCCTCCGGCAGCTCTTCTATCTCAAAACTGCAGCACGAATTTTTTTTAGCCTTCCCGCCTCCCGTCAAGCGTCCCAGCAACCCCTTCTTGTCTTTTTCTTTTTTCATAATCTATTACTCCTCCTTTCTAATATCCATGTTTGGCACAATCGGCATTGTTCCTTATGCTAAAGAACCATATTGAATATATATCCGCCGGCCACCGCAGTAACAAATATAACAGCTACAATAGCCGCAACCAGCTTTTTCTTGAAAATCCCGGCAAGCATACTCATTTCCGGTATCGCCATGCCTGCACCTCCTATAATAAGCGCAATCACGGCACCAACGCTCATCCCCTTTTGCATGAGCGCAACTCCTATGGGTATTGCCGTTTCGGCGCGGATATACAAAGGAATACCGATAACCGCCGCAACGGGAATTGCAAAGGGGTTAGAAGGACCGGCAAGCCTTAATACAATCTCCTGGGGCATATAGCCGTAAATAACCGCACCAACACCGACACCAATTAGCAGATAAATCAAAACACCCCTGAAATCTCCCCACGCTTTTAAAAATGATACCTTTAATCTGCCGGTAAAAGTATCGGGAGCCTCTTCGTCTCCGTAATTGCTTCCGCCTTTTATACGGACCCTTTTTACCAGCTTTGAACCTCCTGATTTTTCAAGGACTACTCCGAACACAACAGAACCACCGAATACTATAATAAAGTATATAAGGCATGTCTTCCAGCCCATTAGCGCCACCAGCATTGCCAGTATTATAGGGTTAAGCAGGGGAGACGCGATAACAAACGACATGACCGAGCCAAAGGTTATACCCGCTTCCAAAAAGCCTAAGGTAAGGGGAATGGTGGAGCATGCACAAAAAGGCGTCAAAGCTCCTGCAAATGCCCCGATAAAGTTACCCCATACACCTTTTTTCAGCATCCATGCTTTGATTCTTTCCTGTGGCAGATACATGAGCATAAGCGCTACAATGGTACTAATCCCCATAAACAGTACGGTAAGCTCTGCAGTAATTACTACAAAGTATTTAACCATTTCAGTAAACGAATTCATAGATACACCCCTTATATATTACTGGTCTTAAGCCTAAATGGTTTCCTGTCTTTGTATCAATTCCGCCAGGGTCTCAAGGGCATCCTTGATACTCTCAACCCTCCGGGGCTCCAAACCCATTAGCATCTCTTCCAGATACGCGGTGTACTGCCCGGTTACCTTCGATATTACCGATTTACCTTTGCCGGTAACGGTAACGCAGCAGACCCGTCCGTCTATGGGAGACCGCTCACGCCTTACATATTCTTTATTCTCCAAACGATCGATAATTCTGGTTGCTCCGCTTTTGGTAAAATTCAAAGCACTGCCTATCTCCTGGATTGAAAAGCATTTGTTATCACAGACTTTTTTGAGTGCCATAAATTCAACCAGTGTCAGGTCTTCGCAGCACTCTTCTTCAAACCCGCGGTTCCCAAAATGCCAGGCTATTTCCTGCAGCATGTTGTAAATATCATATATGCTTTTATCCATTGCGTTCCCTCTCCTCCAAAGGTTGGTTGACGCATTCAACTATATTATATGCATAGTGGTTGATATCGTCAACCATTAAAATTAAAAAAATTCCCTGTGCCGGCTAACAAAATCAAAACTCCAAATAATGCAGGCTGAAACTGGGTATTACAAATCGGAAGTTTCTTTAATCCAGCTATCCCAGCCACCGGATAATGATTTGGCATAATACCCGGAGATATTCAACAGAGCAACCACCTGACCACTATATTGGCCATTATAACAATACACTATAATGTTTTTATCCTTTGGCAGTTTTTCCAGACTTCTACCTATCTCTTCAAAGGAAATGTTGACCGATCCGGGAATATTGTTCCTGACAAAGTAACCTATCTCTCTTATATCCAATACATAAATATCTTTTTCTTGCTCTAATAATGCTTTTAATTCGCCGGCATTTATTGTATATAAATCATCGGGCATTCTTTCAAAATACTGAAAAACAGCTGATTGTACCGGCACGTCGCCATCTGTTGCATCTTTACCCAATCCGCTTATTGCTGCTATGCTTATAAAAACAACTGTAATTAAGCAAACAGCCAAAAGAGCTTTTTCACCATTTGTTTTAAACATTTATTTGCCTCCCCCTTAAATAATTTACCGACAACCGATATTGTGACTGATTTCAGCACTTGTCACACAACACAGGCAACATTGGGTTGCCAGGGCTTAATTGCCAGGGTTTATTATTACTGATTATTTTGCCGCTTCCTGCTGATCAGCAGCAAGTTCTTTCTCTTTATTCTTAAGTTCAATCCTGTCCGCTGTATATACAATTATGCCGATTGCTACACTATATAAAGCGCCCACCGCCAAAGTATTTAAAGAGATAAAATCACCAAGCATTATTTCTCCCATATCAAATCCTCTTATATAAGTTAAGATATCCTCCTGGACAAGGGTATAGGCCAAAACACCGGCTATGCCGCCCAAAATAACAAAAACTGCATCTTTCTTGCCCTCAACCCAGGCCCCTATACAGGTGCCGGGGCAGTAGCCCGCAATTGCAAAACCAACCCCAAATATCAGTCCGCCAGTTAATGTCCCTAAGAGATTAAACTTAATCATATCAAGTGTAACCAGCCCCATAGTTCTCAAGCTAAAAACCCCTGCTGCAGAAATACCCACAGATAAAAACATAAACTTTGCTACGCTCAGATCGATAAGCCTGAGGGTCTTAACTATATTTTTATACTCCATAGCTCCTGCTCTTTGCAGGATAAATCCAAACAGTATTCCAAAAATAACAGCTAAAACACTATTCACTTAACCACACCTCCCGAACCATAAACCAGCAATGCTGTGGTAATCCCTGCCGCAAATGCTGCCATGCCAAAAACTATACCGCTTACAGCCATTTGGCTCATCCCGCTGATTACATGGCTGCTGGTACATCCACCCGCCAGTCTCGACCCAAAAAGTAATAAAAATCCGCCAAAGAACGCATGAACGAATCTTAACTTAGGCCTATTACCAAAACGCTTTATCCACATTTTTGGTATTTCTTCTTTTGGAACTTCCGCCTTGCTTGTACGGTTTGCTATAAATGCCCCTATAAATATTCCCAATACAAGCAACCACTGCCAACCTGCCGAAAGGCTTTCTGCTCCTCCGCATGTGCCCTTAATCCAGGAGCTTATTGGTATCCATTCGGGAAAGAAAAAGCCTGTTAAATAGCCTGTTGTCTGAGAGTAAAAGGTTGTTGTACCTACATGATTACCGGAAAGAAAAATTATAATATTAAGCATACCAAGGGCGATACCTGCATTGACCCAAGACCATTTGCCCTCCAATTTTAAAACCTCCTCCACTGTAAGGTCCGAATATACTAGTTATATAATATACTTTCCGTTAAAATGCTTCAATAGCTCTATTTTACTTAGGTTTTGGATAAAAAAGAACCTGCCCATAAAGCGGCAGGCCCTTTATTAGTGGATACCGTTCCTCATATTGTTTTCATATTTACCCAGCAATTCTCTAATCCTTCTGGATTGGAGGCCTGTCTGCTCTGCAAACTCCTGAAAGGCTTCCTTTACCTCATTATCATCCACCTGCTTTGAAAAGGTCTCCAAATCCCTGACCCTTTCCTGTGAATCCAAAGCCATTTTAAGTAGAACATCTCTGGTATTCATTTAAATGAAAAACACCTCCTGACATTTGGCTGCTTAATAATATTCTTCCGTAATTGCGGTTTTTATATGTATTCAAACCTTATACCGTCTGCTTGCCTCTATTTAGCCTGTCGGCAAGGTTTTTGAGTATCCTGGCAGTAATACCCCATATGATGTGGTCATTGTATGAATAGAAGTACACCGGATATGTCCCCGAACTCCAGTTATAATTCCTCCCATTGGGTATAAGCTCAAAGGGAAATCCCCGGGGGACTTCAAGCTTGGTTTTAACCTGATAAATCCTGGGACGGGTGCGCAAAAAAAAGTTAAGCGGTACCTCAAACAACTCATCCACCTCACCGGGAGCCCTCTTTATATCGCCCACATACGCCTGGCCTATCACTCCCACAAAGGGATAGATTATATAGTTGAAGGGCGTAACAAGATAATCCAGCGGACCTAATACTGAAACGGCAGCCTCTGGTATGTTAAGCTCCTCGGATATCTCCCTGACAGCTGCCCCAAGCGGCGTTTCACCCTCTTCTTTTCTGCCGCCGGGCAGGCTTATCTCCCCGGGCTGTTTTTTAAGGGTAGACGCTCTTATCTCCAACAGCACATGACAGCTATCCGCAGTTTCAATGAGAGGAACCATAACACCAAAGGTTTCGTATTTTCCATCCGGTTTGGGAATACCATCCTTTATAAGTTTCTTTATATGCTCCGCCTTCATTTCATTCACCCCCATATACCCATTCTATTATATACCATTTTAATCTATTCATAACAAATAAGACAAGTAGTGTTTAAACACAGCCGTTTTGCATATATATAATATAAAGAAATTAGTTTTCCGGGGAATTCATAAGATTAAATTTCCCCTTGAAAGCACACAGGAAATATGTTATAATTAATGACGCCTTAAATTAGTCATAAAATGGAACGAATTTGAAAATTCTTCCCATCAATCTAATCCATCGTTAAAGAACAACATAACTATGTGTAGTTTCCCAGGTAAGTCTCGGCATTATCAGAAAACATTTCAAAGTCGCATGCCCGAGTCTTCCGCAACCTAGTTTTATAACACAAAACCGAATATTCGTAACTGTTACCTAATCTATACAGTTGTGTATAGCATCTGTAATTTATATACATAAATTCTATAAATCGACAAATAGCGCCTGATTTTATTGCTGAACTATCATGGTCGCTGAATTCCCTTATGGGAAACGGGGGAACCAATGTATGGGGTGAATCCTGCTTTCAAAGGGGTAGGGCCATTCTCTTTCGGCCCGAATCCGTCAGCTAACCCCGTAAGCGTGGAAAGAGGGCATAGTCTCCCCTCTTCCGCAAAAAAATTTAATGAAAGGGGAATAATCTATGGAACATCTTAACACCGGCACAATAACCCGTACACTAGACAAACAATCGCTTGCAGACAGTATACATGTGAGAAGGGCCAAACCCGAAGACGTTAACGAAATATACAAAATAGCCGCAACCGTTGGACAAAGGACAAAAAATGCCGACCAAGGGTTTCTAATGGATGACTACAGATCCAATCCTTCAAAGTATAAGGAGATATTTTTGGAACGCATATTTGAGCTTGACCACTTTTATGTGGCATATGCAGCGCATAAACCCGTAGCCTTTTTAATGGCCTATAGCAAAGCCCACTGGCTCAAATACACTCCCGGTTGGCTCGACGAGATACATTGGCATCCTACATTCAACAAAAAATATACCAGAAAATTCGTGCTTATAGACAAAACGGCGGTGCGTTCCGGCCTGACGGGTATGGGTATAGGAAGCAAACTCTATGAAAGATTTATAAGGGATATTACTTCAAAGGGCATTAGAAATATCTTCGCAGAAACAATAATAAGTCCGGTTCCCAATTTCGCTTCACTGCAGTTTCGGATAAAACAGAGTTACCAACTGGCAGGGATGAGATATGAGGAGTACGAAGGGGATATTCTGACAGATTTGATATATCACAAGAGGGTGTAAACATGCTTTGCCCCTCGGGGCCCATGCCATAATGGCATCGGGGCCCCATTTTTTATGTGCCTTTTCCCAGCAGCTTTTCCATCTCCGCAAGGGATATACAATTAAACACGTCCCCCGCTTCCAGCCATCCTTTCCGTGCCGTATCCACACCATATATAAGATCTTTAAGCCCTTCCGGTGAATGGGCATCGGGGTTAATGCTTACTCTTACTCCCGCTTCCTTTGCTCTGCGGCACCAGCGCCAGTCCAGATCCAGCCTGTAGGGATTTGCATTTAATTCTATCGCCTTATTGTATTCGGCTGCAGCTTCTATTATTCTTCCGAGGTCTACAGGGTACCCCTCCCGTGCGAGGATGAGACGTCCTGTAGGATGGCCCAGCATTGTGACATGGGGATTTCTGATAGCCCGTATCAGTCTTTCGGTCATGGTCTTTTCATCCATGCCAAAGGCCGAATGAACCGATGCAATGACAAAATCAAAGGAAGCCAGTATATCATCCGGATAGTCCAGCGACCCGTCGGTAAGTATATCGCTTTCTATCCCGGCAAATATCCTGAAATCCCTATGCAGATTGTTGAGCTCATCTATTTCCGCCCTTTGTCTTATTACATCCTCTGTCTTAAGCCCACCCGCATAATAGGCGGAACGGCTGTGGTCCGAAATGCCAATATACTGCATACCCATCTCAACAGCCTTTTCCGCCATCTCTGCTATGGTCGAACTGCCATCGCTGTACCGGGTATGTATATGAAAAATGCCTTTAATATCATCATACTCCACCAGATTAGGCAAACTCCCACGCTGTGCGGCCTCAATCTCCCCTGTATTTTCCCTTATTTCGGCAGGGATATATTGGAGACCGAGGTGCTTGAAAAGCCCCTGTTCATCGGCACATTCCATACCCCTTTGGTCCCCTTCCCCGAATATTCCGTATTCGTTAACCTTAAGTCTCATACCCTTGGCCCTGTGCCTCATGGCAGTGTTGTGCTCCTTGCTCCCGGTAAAATGATGCAGGGCAAAGGGAAACTGCCGGTCATTAACTATCCTCAGGTCCACCCTTATCCCGCTGTCTAAAAGCGCTCCAAGCTTTGAGCTTCCCCTTTCTATTACTTTTTCGATCCAGGGCAGATGCCCGAACTCATCCATTATCCCGTCGGAATCCCCGCCCGATGCCAGTATATCTATATCCTTAACCGTCTCTGTCTTTCTCCTTAAGCTGCCCGCAATGCTTATACGGCTTACCAGCCCCGATTTTTGCATTTCGTTTACTATTCTTTCGGCCTTTTCCAAAGCCTCGGGATACAAATACCGGCCCCGGTTTCTTTTAAGATACTGTATTCCCTCAAGCACCTTACCCTGGGTTTTGTCCCCGAAACCGGTCAGCTCTACCAAACGGTTCTCTATACACGAATACTCCAGTTCTCCCAGAGTTGTTATTCCGAGTTCTTCATAAAGAACCCTTACTTTTTTGGGCCCTAATCCCGGTATCTTTAACAGTTCGAACAGACCCGGCGGTATCTTGTCCTTTATACCTTCGTAGTATTCCAGACGGCCTGTGTTTACCAGTTCTTTAATCTTTTCATCAAGGGCCTTACCAATACCCTTTATATCTTTCAGCTTGTCCTGTTGCGCAAGCTTTTCTATATCTTCCGTCAAAAGTTCAATAGTCCGGGCACCGTTATAATAAGCCCTTGATTTGAACGGGCTCTCTCCCAAAAGTTCCAGCATTGTCCCTATTTCGGTAAGGATTTGAGCTATTTCCTTCTTATCCACCATTCCACCCCCGCGCTATTCTTTGATAGCATCTTCATTTCTTGTAAGTGGCTCATCGGGGACAAAATGCTCAAGGGGTACAATCTCACCTTCTATAGTAAAGAACACTTCATTTATGTAATCAAATTCAGTGAGGGTGTTTACAAGGGAGTTAAGGGCCATTGCTTCACCGGTTGCTCCGTGTACGCCCCTTAACTCCTGCGAAAAATCAACCGTCGCCACATCCCCTTCAATGCCCACAGATCTTACCTTTGTATCTTCCGGAATGGTCCTGTAGTGACCCTCTTCCCCGGGGCCTTCTATAAGAAGCTCTACAACTGATTCAATAACCTCTTCCCTGGATGCACCTTCCGGCACTGTCATCTCCCTGACCTCAGGAACTACATACATGGCCTGATCATCCGAAAAATACACGGTAACATCAATGGTATCTCCGGCTTCCTGCCTCTCGTCTGTCCGGTCCCTGGCAGCACACCCCGCCACAAGTATAATGACGATACATAAAGATATCATAATGATATGTTTGGTTTTCAATTTTTACCCTCCCCGTTTCTCCCGTTTAACAGGAAATATCCCCAATTAATATATACCCCAAATTACCTCGGATTATCGGTTATCCGGATCATACCTGAAATATTCTCTTATAGCTCTTCCAACAGCAGCATTATTTCCCTGATTGCCTGGTGCATGTCCATATTGTCAACCACCAGGTCAGCCTGCCTTTTGATCCCCGATTTTTCAAACCTGTCCCTGTCCCTTTGTACCCTTTTATCAACCTCATCGGGGCTGTCCCCCCGGTCAAGCATCCTTTTCCTTCTTATATGCTCCGGAACCTGCAGGTATACGATCCTGACCTCTCCGGGAAACATTGCCTTAAGCTTTTTTGCCCCTTCGGTTTCCAGGACGGTGACTCCCCTCATATTATCTGTCCTTTTAAGGCCGTAAAAACTGCCCGAATATTCCACCCATTCTACCAATTGGCCCTGTTCCCTCATCCGGTGGAATTCCCCGGCCGTTACAAACAGGTAATCCACGCCGTCTGTCTCTCGCGGCCTTTTGCGCCGGGTGGTAACGTTTTTAAGGACCGGTATTTTGTAATCATCATTGAGAACCCGTCTGAGGGTGGTTTTCCCGGACCCCGAGGGACCGGTAATGACTATTATCATATACTCACCGCCGTATTGTAGTGTTAAGCTGATTATACCAGAGGGGGATTTTTACGAAAGTTTTTTATCGAAGAATGTTCATTGAAAAAGCCCCTCGAGGGCTTCTAAGGGAAACAAGCGATTAATCCTGGCATAAAAACGCATAATGATTGGGACAGTTTACACCGGGGATTTAGGTCAAAATATACCGGCGTTGACATGCGGGGTGCCCTCGAAGTTATCTATTTACAATTCACCATGTGTTTCATATTGTTTATCGTGGATTTCTTTATCATCCCATCCAATATAGTTTATTACAGTGCACCCATATTCTCTATTCAAATTTAACTCAAGATAATTTTCCTTAAGATAAGCAAATTTTTTCTTTACAATAGCCCGGATTCGTTCGTTTGCAGTTGTAAGGAAAACTTGATGCCCCGTAGATTCAATATACCAACGAAGGCCATCTAAAAAGTTTAGTATATTTAGTTCATCAACATTTTGTATAGGTTCATCCATAATGAGAAATCTAGGCACGTTTCTAAAAGATGCGTTTAATGTCCAAAAGAGACTTACCGCTAAAGCTGTCCGCTGTCCTGCACTGAGAAGATGATGTGCCGGCTCTCTTTTTGAGTTGAATAGTTTTTCTACAGTTATCTCCAACTCATCGTCCAACCCAAGTTTCACTTCTTTAAAATCCCTTGGCCAATGTAAATTATTAAAAAACATGTTAATTGTATCTTCATTCCTTTTAAGAATTCGTGCAGTATATTCTTGAGGACTTTGAAGATGTCTAAGCTTTTTTTCCCAACTTACTACTTTTTCATAGTTCTTTACATTTTCCAATTTTTTATAATTATATCCACATAAGTCCTTTTCAAGATAATCTTTTAATTTGTTGTTTTCGATTACTCGTTCTATCTTTAATTTGTATGCATTCAATGATGAAAGGAAATTGTTTAAAGAATTGGAAATCGTGTCCGGCTCAATGACATCATCTTCTTTTAATAATCCTGACTGAACGAGTTGTTGATATTTCACTTTTATTCTTAGCATCTCTTCTAAGAGATTGTTTTTTTTCCGTAGTAGTCTCTCGATCTGTGCGAGTTCTTGTTTTTTTTCTTTTACGACCTGCTCAAGTTGGATGAAACTTAGCTTTGAACTCTCAATACTTTTTCCTAATTGTATATTATCTTCAAGGACTTGGGACTTGGTTTCCTTAACACCCTTAAGTAGGCTTAAATAACAATTTACGTTAACTTCTGGTAATTGAAATCCAAGGCTATTACAAAGAATATTAACATTGCCTATTGATTTCTCTATTTCGCAACGCTGATTCCTATATTCGTTACGCCTAAGGTTCTTCCACAACTCATCGATATTAGTTATAAAACCTTTAATTTCTTTCTCTTTCTTATCTAGCTCTTCCCTTAACGGAATCCTTAAAAGTTCTTTTAAACGTTCACATATAGTACTATTATCGTTTTGAGGTATATCAAAACCTGCTGACGCAATAGCTACTTCAACTTCTGCAATCTTGTTTTTATAAGATTCTAGAAGGACCGAATGTTTTTCTATTTGCAATTTAAATTCTTCAATATTTTTTTGTTTTTCATTAATTATTCTTATTGTTTCCTCAATTTTCCTTTGATATTGCAGTTTTTGTTTAATATACTCCTCTAATTTTGGAAACTCATTGATTGGAAGTGTTTTTTTAGTCTTCTCTATTGCTGCACAAAGCTCCAAGGGGGAAGCAAATGTTTTGCCGCATGTGGGACAATTCGATATAGAATTCAACTCCAAAAACTCTTCAATCTTACTGTGCACTTCTATAAGAATTTTTTTTATGTTTTCCTCCTTTGAACGATGAACTAGCAAACGTTTCTCAACTTTCTGCTGATTTTTTTCAATATTGGGGAGAATCTTATTTAGCCTTTCAATCTCCTTTTCAGATATCGAAAGGGAATTCATATAAGATGCTTGCCGTTCAATTGCTGTTTCGATTTCTTTAACTTTAGGTAACGATACTATTTTTTTTAATGCTGATTTTAATTTAAAGATTTCTTCTCGGATAAAAACTGTTTCCTTTTCAATTTTTCTAGTTTCTTGCTCTGCTAGGAATTCCGATAACCAATCAATACTAATCATAATCTCCTTTTCCAAATCATTCAATTTTTTGTGTTGATTATAGTTATTTTCTATTTCTAAACCAGTTTCGGCAATCGCTTCTTCTAATTTTAGACATTTTTTCTGATTTTCATTTATTGTTCTTTCTTTGTTTGTCAACTCTTTTTGGGCTTCAAAAATTTTTTCTTTTAATATATGTAACTTTTGGTTAATCCCTTTGAGAGAATCACTGATATCACTATCTATATATGTAATCATGGTTTTTATTTCGTCAACAACCCTTTTAAGTTGTCCCATTTGAACAATTAAATTGTTTATATCCTCTGGTTTATTAAACGATTTTTCAAAATTGACTAGTTTATGAATTGTAACATGAAACTGCGGAAAACATTCTAATACCTGCCTCCATTTAGTTTTTAGTATGTCAATATCTAACTCTTGAAGATCATTTATTTTTCTTTGGATTTCTTCTTCTTTGGTCTCAATAATCTGTTCCTCTTTTTTTAGATCTTTACTGAACCTCGAAACGATGCTTATAGCACTTTCAATACGAGACCATTGTTCAATAATTTCTCTTCCCGCTACTAGTTCGTTGAGTACTTGGCGTAGCTTATCTTTTTCATCGGCTTCTAAAAACTTGATAATATTCTCCGGATAAAGTATGTTATGGACCTGAAGTAAATTAGGAAGCAAGCCTCTTGCCCTATGCCCAGTCGTCTCTATCTGATATAGATATTTAATAACTTGTTTGGGCTGAAAAGGTGTTGATCTTGAGGAATCATATTTCAATACATCTATATTGGGATTAATGATTTCTATTTTGACAGGTGATCCTTTATGCCTTGCAACTACCTCCTCAATGCTTTTACCACGTCGTTTTTGTATCCGTGAACTGTTTCCTGCAAGGGCAATTTCCAGTGCTTCCATTAAAGAAGTTTTCCCCGAACCATTCCTGCCATATATTAGATTAAACCTCCGAAAATACCCGACGGTAGTAGTATTATAGCAGCGAAAGTTTTCTAGCTTCAATCCCCTAATAAATATATTATTATCCATTTTTCACCTCCAGTAGTTCTTTTAAATTATCCTCCATTTTACTCTTTGTTTTGTCCATAATCATACTATACAAATCTCCATCAAGATGTTCCCTCCAATGTTTAGTTAGATTTTCGCTGAACATCTCGTTGTCACCTATTTCTCCAATACTTATCCATCCTGGTGGAAGCATTTCCAAGTCATTAGACAATCTGACATACTTCCTGCTATAACTTCGATCTTGTTCTACTTGCAGAATAAACCTGCTTTCCTCTTCTTTTATGACATCGGTTTTAAGAATAAAAACACAATAAAAGTTCCATTCAAGAAAAGATTCTTCTTTAAAATCAAGGTATTCTTGGATTACTTCTTTATGTAATGCATGCCATTTCTCTTGCAGTTCTAAAACATCAGATAAACAAAAAATAAAGTGCCTTGAAAATAAATTTGTGAACTTCATGCCATTTTCAGTATCACCTACATAACAGTAGCCCTTTTTACTATACGCTTCTTTAATCATTTCCTCCAAGTGGCAACACCTCTTTCCATTATAATATATTAAGAAAAGGTAGTTGTTGGGCCTCAAAAGCATCATGCAAAAACCTAGGTTCAGCATCGAAAATATCCTGACTTGGCGATTCTAGAATATCGTTTACACTAATTTTTCCTTGAACCCCGTTTGGAAAAATATCAAGTTTTTTTATATGGTTTCGTGTCTTGGAACTTTCAAGTATTGATCTAACAATTTTTGATACTTTCTTTGCGTTCCACCCTTTCCCGTGAAACACCCAACATGGCATTTCTAAAGAATTATTCCAAAAATTCGATGGATAGGCTTTTGTAACATTAATCTCAATATCACTGTATTCTTTATGCTTTTGTAATTTGTCTAACGCTTCAAGACAAAGAACTACATTTATAGTTTCATCATTCCAATACTGTCTTCTTTTATTACATGTTGCTCCTATTTGTGGACATTTTTCAGTACATTCCCCTAGAGGATGGTTGCAGAGAAGAAATGCAGTCGGTGCCCTTGCATCTATATTCTCCTCCAGCCAACTATCAGCTTCCCTGAAGTTACACGAAGAGTTAAATATCTCTAATTCGCAAAGGGAAAGACCGGCAAAAAACCTTTTGATAATATTATTGTCAAGATCCTCTGCTTTTAACTTTTCAAAATACTCGATCGCAAGGTTCTGAGGTAATCTTTTGATATACTTTCTCTGGGATTCATCCCATATACAAGTAAATGATGACCTGATTCCTTTCGTGAAATCTTGTTGCGGTATACGTACACCATGATGCGATCGCACAAATTCAATAATGCGAATATTATCTGACCTAATAACACAATGCCATCCTTCCCATTTTTTACTTTTGTTGCAACTTTCCGTCCTTTGTTGTAAATGCAATCCAGTTAGGCTCCGCTTTCTATACGTAGACCCTTTTTGCATCGTCCTCCCGCGAAGAAAGCGGTTGCTTTGCCTACTTACCGCAATATTTTTATCAACACTAATAATTCTGGTCCCTCTGCACCAATTAACAGAAAGAATCAAACAACTTTCTCCTTCTTCAGCATTAAGCAAGCTAGAGTAAAATTCTGTTGAATATTCTTCAAAGTCTGGTTTAGGATTACACTGACAATGGACTACATACGAAAATGGTTTCGTTGATGCTATTTCGCTCCAAATATTTCTTCTAATCGGAGGATTTATGTCGGCACACATTGCTACTGATAATACCCCTTGCCTTCCTTCAATAGAAAAAATCTCTTTCCCGCAAATCATGTGTTCAACTTCAGCTCTGGATGGTTTAGTTTTTAACTGGATAAAAACATTTTTTTGATCATCATGTATATATATAATCAAAGCAGCGTTCACCCAGCTATTTTCCTCCTCCTGCTCATCAAATTCTGCTATTTCTACTCTCCATGTGCTATCATCACGTAAAGTATTAATTAATTTTTTAAACACATATAATTTTAACATCTCCATTGGCAAAACATAAATTGTTCCTTTTCTGAGCATATCCGTATTGCAAATTATCTTTTCCATTTCTTGTATCGGTAAAAAAAATTCGGGGGCAATCGCTAATTCACTATCGGTCTCTATTACAATTCGAAAGAATTCATCAGCTCGTACACACATATCAGCAATATGCCCTTCTGCGTAATGTAAACCTTTCTCTTCCGTCAGTTTAAATTCGCCTAACGGTTGCACAACCGCTACCCGCATAGGAGATGTTGAAGCTCTGAGACAAGAAGCTTCTTCAAGGTAGATCTTTTTCTCTTTTAACATTTCATCACTCCGGTAATGTTATAGTTAAGTAATTCCTCGGTGCAAATCATATGAAGTTCAATATGTGTTTTAGCTTTTTCTTAATTGCTAAATTGCGAGTACCTGTTCTCTGGGAAACCCTAAACACACCCACCATTATTCCTAGACATTTATTCAATGAAAGAGTAACGTTGACACCGATTACAAATCGGCTTTACGGCCTACGGTAGATAGTTAAGCTTATATCGACTTTTTTTAACCGAAGTTCTAGAATCTTCCTTCTCCCGGCCTTCCGAGCCGGTTTGGGGAAGATCCTTCTGAGAATCTGATATAACTAACATATATGTGTTAAACTTATCATCCAAATCACCGAAGTTTTGCTGCTACAATAAAAATGGCTTTCTTTAATATGCATCCGCTCCCAGCTTAAATTCGATAAAACGTTTAATAATTACCAAATTGATGACATTGTTCCTCTACATTCTCATTTACCTATTTCTTGATTGCACAAGTTTTTCCTCCTTTTATTTGAAAGAATGTATTATATTATGTTTGAGGTTTATTTATAATCGTGAAATACTAATTCCTTATTCTAAAAATGTTTGGTTTTAATCAAAGCTAAAAACAATTCGAGGATAATGCTAGCCGAATTGTGTAATAAATTAGAGTTTTCGCACTGTACAATCGGAAAATCATCAGTATTAACTATAACCTAAACTCGTAACCTATTGAGTCATATAGGGTAAGCACTGTAGTTTTTTTGATTTGCCTTGGTGTCTGTAGGTAACCAATATATGATAAATCAAGTTTTAGTATCTTAAGATTAAAAAATAATCTAATCGAATTGCTCTACGAGTGTAAAATCGTAAAATGCGGAGCCCGACAAGGTTTTGTGGTTGCCTTGGAAAGCATGTTGAAGCCCTTTAAGACTAGGCTCCAGTCCCACCGTAAAGTCCCATAGTTATCAAAACAACCGTTTGTGATAACTATAACTGTCTCTGGAACGGCACCATTGTAGATAGTACCCTGTTTAAGGGGCATGGATGATATTTGCAAGGCATATTGACTGAGCTTGGCAAACAGTTTTAGACCTTATATGAAATACATCATAAGGCCCTTTAGTGTAATCCCAAGATGATACACGAATCAGTGATACTTATTCTTATCCTTATGAAATAGTTTCAAATATTGCTTTTATATAATCATATTTATCGTTACGTTCCGGAAATAAAATATGCATTTCAGCAAATCTTGCCCTATCCCAGGTTCCATCATCGTAACGTTTATACAAATCATCATACGGTGTAGCAGAAATAATGAACGAATCAAGAGTTATATTTTTCTTCCTGCTTCTCTCCCCTATTTCTTCTGCCAAACCCGGGAGGCGTTCGTGGAGTTGAGCCTTTTCGTCATAAATATAAGCTTTGGCATGTAACATGCCATGGGGTTCAATAAATACTATCCGCTGACCTGTCCTATCTATCACCCATAAGATAAAATCAGGATAAAATCCACTATTTTCAAAGAACCCTATCCCTTTACCACGACTTAGATTACGAAGAAGAAAAACCTCCTTCTTATTTAGGGATTCATCTTTTTCTTTTTCCCAGTAGTCCTTAAGATCGCCCACAAACTCTGCTTCGCTTTCTTCAAGCCCCGATGGAATAGAACTTAGATTATCGCTTCTTTTTAGAAGGAGTGGCAGATACAGATGGCGATCAAAATAAAGGCGCGGCAATTCATTCGTTTCCCGCTTATATAGAAGGTCTACATCTTTGCGCAGTTGTTCTATGGCTTCAATAAGTTTCGTCTCAGATTTTCGTATTTTAACTACATAGGTCCCATCCGTCCGATCCCTTACCGCCTCACGGTTAAAAGTCAAGTTCGAATCCTCTTTATCTAGGGTTTTGTACACCAGATGTTGTTTCTCCAATTTTTCGCGCTTGTGTCGATAGAAACTATCAGCATATTTACATACAATACAGACTACAGCCTCCTGGAGTAAAGCACATTCTGCGAAGGAGCGCGGTTCAACAACGGATTTATCAGCTCTTATAGTATAATTTCCTTCCACGATAATACTTCGCGGCGTCTCAGGACGGATGACAAGATTTTTAAGCCCTTTCCGTTCCTTAAAAATTAGCAGATCCAGATAGACCTGCTCCCAATCCACCAGCGAAAAGCTTTTGGGTGGAATGGTATCATGAACAACTCCACTGCGCACATCCGTCGTCTTTAACCCCGCGGCGCTGCTTTCTATGGTCTGTACCTTAACCGACATGTCTACAGTCACCTGCACATAAGGATCAACCTCGAGCAATAGATCAGTTTTTTGGACAAAATCCCATCCTTCCGGCAGACTCGGCACGATCAATCCCCGTTTCAAAAACCGTTCATTGGTTGATATAGACAGGGGTAGCTCAATCGAACCTTCGGTTTCTACCCCTTCCCGCTCCAAATAATCGCGAAACTGTGCCATATAATTAGCGCGCACGGCAAAAATGTTCAAGGTTTCCAGTAGCCGCACCCCTGGTGGATGTTTTCCTTCTATTACCGCACTACGCTTAAGTGAATATCCTTTACCGCGTAAACGCACGCCACGACCGAAAAGTTGAATGATCTGTGAACCTTCTTTTCTGCCGATATTGAGTAAACCCATGTTAGAGACACGCCATGAGTTCCAACCTTCCATAAACTTTTTAGCACCAATCAAGATATTAGCCCGAGAATCGCGTTGGTTGATTCTTTCAAAAAGAGAACCGGAAATAGCATCTTCTTCCAGGACAATACCAGTCTGATCGTTTTCTACCAGCTTTTTGAATTCGGATGTATCACCGATATAAATGAGCCCAAAATAGTCATCGGCACTGCCGGCTTTTAACCCCAACTCGCCATCATTACCACGGATATCACAGAGGTGCAGGCCGCCGCCCACCGGAGAATGAAAAACCGACTCAAGAATGTCCACATACAAGGTCTGTGCAGAAAAGCCGGTGTTTCTCAGAAAACTAAATCGTCCGGCGAAAATATCCATGTCATCTGACGTGACCAGCCCACTTTTACCTTCGAGTAGTTTTTCGATTCCTTTTAGCACCCAGCCGCCCTTGTTTTCAAGTACATGGTGGAGAAAACGAACCACGGTCAGCACGTCGCTGCATTTCTTTTTATTCCTAGTATAAACAGCGTTCACAGTGGAACCTACGAACACCCATAACGGCTTTTCCAAGTTGTATGGACGCAACCCATCGGCCTGTTCTTTGAAGACTTGCTGCTGTTCATAGAAGGAAAGCAGATTGCCCAAAAGAAGCATTTTCGTATCCTCTTCGCGGCTATCTTCCTGTATATTAAGAATACGAAAATCTTTACCGTAACCATCGCCGTAGAAATAACGATAAGAATAATCGAAAACGATAGCTTTACCATATTCCGCAGTCAGCGGATCGTTACGTGCTACGCTTAATGCCTGTCCGAAGGTAGCACTATATTCAAATGTGAAACCGGTCTCTCCCAGCCCCTCACGATACCCTCGCCAAGCTTCGCCACCGGAACCCTTATGGCCCTCATCCACAAAGATCAAATTACGGCCTTCGAATGCCTCTACGGGCACGCTTACACCACCGCCACGCTTTTCTTCCACCAGTTTTGTAATCTCAATAACCTGCACAATGTTTTCAACCCCGGCCGTCAATCTGCCGGAAGCCAGGCTAAAACGCCGGGCTGATATGCCGGAAATAGCCAATTCTGCTAGATGTTGTTCACTTAACCCCTTATTAGGCGTGATTAATAGAATATTATCCGGCTTTTCGGTAGTATAGTGCAAAAACTGATAATAATTAAGGTGAAGAATCAGTGTCTTACCGCTACCGGTTGCCATCCAAAAGACTAATTTGCTCAAATCAGATTCGGTGAACTTTTCATCTAAGGCTTCACCGATCACTTTATCGACATTTCGTTTATGTACCAAGGCATTCAAATCAGCAAGCATTTGAGCACGATGGTTAAAATATCGGTCCAGGAAAATTTCTGAATATAAAGCAGCCAAATGTTGGAAATAGCGCAAGATAACCGGTACGACGCGTCCCCGATTGATGGCAGCCAAATGAGCGCAGATGTTTTCATCATAACGTTCAAGATCTTCATCCCGAATATTGACCTTACTGCCACGGCTAATTAGATGATAATAAAGATAACTTCGGCCCGAAGCATCAAAACCCTCAGCAATATTCTTAAAATCAGTTAACAGATCCTTGTTGTTTTCATAGCCTAAAAGGCTATTGAGCCAGGCAAGCAGAACAAGCCGATTTTCCAATTTGACATGTTGGTTAAGGCCAGCAGCCTCATCTGCAGTTGTCGCAGACCGTTGTTTTATACGGGGCAAAGCCTACACCTCCACCGGGGCGAACATTCGCTCTTTGAAGAGTTTCTCCAATGCCTGTGCACCGGGGATATATGAATCGCCATTAATATATATATCATCCATACCGCTGATTAGGTTATTTTTACACACAAAGTCTCTGTCGCGCTTATAATCCTCCGCAACCCAGTCTTCGGTCTCACGCCAGATTACCATTGTCTTGCGTCCATCACGAGTAACACCTGCGTAAATTAAATAACGCCGATCACCATCGTCAAGCACTTGCCTCTTTTTAACCGACAAACCCAGTAGATAGGCAAAGGTCTCCGGCAAGTCTACAGTATGTACTCGCGTTTCGCCGCCTGTCCGGTCTGCCGAAAGGTCCCTGTGAAGGTGCAGTTTATATGAGAAAGGCTTGGCGAGTTTTTCCACATTGAGCAAAGTTTCGCTACCCCGCGTTTCCCACTGGAGCATATACCGGAGCAAGTAATCCTCAAACTGCATAGCCTGTTGTCCGACTTTCTCATCAAAGGCGATATTATTCAACGCATCCTCATAAGATTCCATACGGATAATCTTAATAACACGCGGGCTGCGCACGACTTCTTCCGCGGTAGCCATGCGTCTGGGCCTACCGTCCATCCATTCCGGGGAGAAGGTTACTTTTTTAATCCGTGGCAGAAGCACAGTATCAAAATACTGCGCCATTTCCACCAAAATGAACTTACGTTGCCCGCCATCCTCGCGGTTTAAATTGAGAACTGCATGGCCAGTAGTACCAGAACCGGCAAAGTAATCGAGCACCATCTCTCTATATTCAGATGTTGCCGCACCAACAAGTGTCTCATACAAGGAGATCGGATGACAGTAAGGGAAATTCAAACCAAGAACATCCAAATGCCTTTTTCCCTTCTTAGCATCTCGAATGACGGATCGCATCTGCATCTTTGATTCTTCCGTCAAAAATCGTTTTTGTTGAGGCTGCGTTGTTTCATCTAGGCCGAAAAGAATCTCACCGCGTTTAACCATTGCCTTAAGGGTCTCTGGTGTCCGAGAAAACCCGTTTGGGGGGATGGCACACGGTTTCTTTGTGAAAGGGTGAATCAGCGGCGTAAAAAATTTAGGATTTGTACGAGGTTCAGGCGCCCTTAAACTGACAGGACGGTAAACACGTCCCTCATCATCCAAATAACAATAGGCCTTTTCTCCTCCTGTTAACTTAGTGTTCTTCCGAACCCAATCTGCATACTCGCGCCGGGCTTCATCTGTTACTCCACCGTGTTTAGTAATTATTGCCTCGGCAGTTCTGAGCATCTCCAAAATGTTCGTATTTCTTTGATAGATTGAATCTTTAGTTTGACAACGCCAAATAATATATTCATGCTGCATTGCTATACCGCGTCCGGCGGTCATAGGATTGCGTTTGTCCCAAATAACCGTTCCTGCATCAGGAATTTGCAGATTATCCATCAACTTCTTTAAGCATTCGTATTCATTCTCATCGATATGGCAGAGGAAATGCCCCATAACAGTGAGCAGGCATCTAGCCATAGACAAGCGGTTTTCCATCATTGCCAGCCAGCTAGAGTGTTTATAATCATTCTTATATAGAAAGCCGCTGGTTTGAGTATTATAAGGCGGATCAATATGAATACATTTCACCTGTCCCCGATATTTCTCTGTCAATAGATTCAACGCCTGCCAATTCTCACTATGCACCAGTAAACCATCGGTAACTCCATCCAAATCGTCAAAGCTTGCAAGAACACGGTCAGCAAAATATACCGGAAAATGGCGTGTGTCCAGTACTAACGTAGGATGAGATTTTAAAAACTCCAAACGCCGGTCGTTTTTCGCTTTGCCGACAGTCAGCAGGTTAGTCTCTTCCTCATCAATATGGAACATTGCCTTCCACTCATCCCACTGAGCCTCACAGTCTGCAATTTCCGGGTAAAACTTTTCCGGGATATTGCTTATAGTAATACAGTAAAAGGTCTCAGTGATGAGTTTACGCTTCTCCCAGAGCACCTTTTGGAACTCTTCGACCTGTGTCAGAAATTCGATGATCTGTCCGCCTATTCTTTTAATTAGCCGCATCGTCTGGAACCAGCCTTCGGATAAGCCTTCACCGGCAGTCTCCATCTCTTCTAGGTTTAATACCTCGTTCTTTAGATAAAAATCCAGTTCGCGGGAGAGAAAGCTTTTTAAGTCTTTATGAATAAAAAAGTCGCTAGTGTTTCGTCTGGTATATCGGCGCAAATGATGTTCTAGGTGGGTCATGATTTTTCCGTCATCGGTTCGGCTCTTTTCTGTTAGCAATGCAGCTAGACCCAATAACGCTGTTTTCACAGAAGGATGTTTGGTAATATCCTCGACCGCCTTGGCGATGATCACATTCTGCTGATTCCTACCACTGTAAACAATAGCCTCCTGTGCATCCAGCGGCCGGAATTCAAAAGGTATAGTTAAACTCTTAACAGTTTGGTCCCAGGCAATCTCATCCGGTCTCGGCAGAAAAAAACTCCTCTCCCCTTTGATGTTATCCTGTTCCACATCGGCGGCTACCAGCTTAAAATGTACCGTTACGCCGTTTGATGCTTTCCATGTATAATCGGTAAAATGCTCGCCAGTCTTGATATAGTACTGATCGTGGTTGGCCCAGTAGAGCATCACTTCCTCACCATTGTAAGGGACGGCATAACGTTCCCGTTGAGAATAACGGCGTTTAGATATAAAATCGCCGTTCTGCCAATAACGATTGAAAAAGGCATATAGATGATTGTAGATGGCAGTTTCCAATGCTTCATAATCCCCGATGGACTTTGCCCTTTCCTGGGCCGCTATGTACTCTTTGCCGGGCTTCGTGTCATGGTATTTAGTTAGATTACCCGATGGGTCAATGGCACCATCACTAATCTCCAGTATCTTTTTCCTAGCGGTCTCTAGTTCATCGGCCGCCCGCACCTGTTCCGCCAAAATACCACATTCCAGTTCTTTATCTATAGCTTGCGGCAAATCTCGTGTAATGAAGTGTTCGATTATATCCCGTTTGTAATTCATGATACGATAGATGCCAAAATCCAGACCGGCATAATCAAATTGAAAAAGCTCCCGCAGAAGCTGTTGAAACTTAATGAGATGTTGGTTCACGTAAACTCCCCTTTCAATAAAGTTCGTGTAAGAAATCAAAAAGAGGTAAGGATTTGATTTTCTTATAGTCAATATTATCATCGTTCCGGGTTTATAACAAGCCACTATCTATCGTAATTTCAACACTAATAATCTAGAATAGGTAACTATTAGCCATCTATTGATTACTAATTACCTAAGTTTCGTACAAATAAGATAATTACATTGGTTAATCCAAGAAGCCCAGTTGAATATACTTTGGCTGCAAAAGTGCTTCTACCAGTAGTTGTGCCATCTTACTAAGAGGTGGAATTATTATCTTATCACATCTTTATAAATCCGAACTTGAAATAATAAAGGAATCCTTTGAATTATTTTGAATATTTCATTATAGGTTATTTCCAGGAGGGGTTGAAATGGCAAACATATGCTCAAGATGCGGAAAAAAGATATCAATAATTGGCACTCATGCGATTAACGGAGAAATATTCTGCAGAGAATGCATTAATGCGATAGAGAATGAACAAAAAAAGGAAATGGAAGAAAGGAAACGACTTGAAGATGAGACCATCCAAAATATACTTGTTGTAACTATTCCAAATATTGAGGGTAAAGAAGTTCTCAGGTATTTTGACGCTATAGGCAGAGAGCTTTTTATTGGAACAGGACTACTCAGCGAACTGGCAGCTTCCTTGGATGATATTACAGGCTCTATTTCTGATCCATACAGTGATAAACTCGAAAGAATTAAAACTAAAGCATTTAATAGCCTCAAAGTGAAAGCCCTAAGCTTAGGAGCGAATGCAATTATTGGTGCGGAAGTTGAGTATATGATTACCAATCACAACATGCTTATGTTCTCTGTCACAGGTACCCCAGTTCTAGTTGAAGACTGAACCATACATGGTTTTATATGTACAAACAGCTTAGCTATCTGACAATACTTGGAGCATGTATAAATAATTTAATGAAACTATGTGAAAGATACTAATCCTGATTAAAGAAGTATAAAAAAGTTTTACTTGGGAGATGAGTTCATGTTCAACAATAACAGGCATCTTAATATATTTGAGCATTATACACAAAAGGGATCCCTGCCAATTGAAAACAATGTATCTAGAGGCTTAGCAATACTACTTAATCAAAACAGCTTAGTCCTCGACAGACTAATTGACTACATAAATGCAAAGTGCATGGACAAAAAATCAAATTGTACTGTTCCCAAACCTCAAAAACCAGATGATAAGGATATCGGCATACAGCAACAGATTATTAAAATAGTCCAAAGCTATCCTAATCCTCAAAATATTGTTGGCATGACATTGACTACATCATCTCCAATAAGTATGGCCGAAAATAAATATGATGAAAATAACGGCTTGATAACAGATATTGTGATAAGTTGCAAGGATACACTTATTGTTATTGAAGTTAAGAGAAATGCTAATGATGCAAGTCTACAATTAAAACAACAGGCAAAAAGCATCGCTGTAGAGGTTGTTAGGCAAGGCGGAAATCTTCCTGATATAGAATTACTTGATGGCACATGGGAGGATATAATTTCAATCCTACAGGATGTTTACAATATATCCGTAAGCAATGAAAACAGTATTTTAGGACATTATCTTAGTCATTTAGAAAATCATTACCCGCAATGGTTCCCAACATCATTACTAACTGACATTCCTATTGAGCGCGAAAATGAAACGGCCATTGATAAACGGATATTAAGCCTCATTAAAAATTGCTGTGAAAAAGAAGGTGACGAAAAAAAATACTTTGGCAGATATATAATTCCACTAAATTATGACTTTTGTACTGAAGCCCAGCTTAGTATGGAGTATGAATCAAAAAGATTGATGGTCACAATTTGGAGCGGTGATACAAAATGGCAGGGCTATTGCCTTTTCAATAAAACGACAAACGACTTATCATGGGTTTATGAAAATTCACTGATTGTAGATGGGACAAAGCTTGATTTATTAACAGAACCTTACTTACGACTAGCACATTTTCAATCTACAATCATCGCCGAATACTTTAATAGAAAAAATTACCAAAAGCATTTCGGAGTGAGTAAAGACAGGTGCATAGAATTATATAAAGATATTACAAGAGAATGGAAAAAAACTGATTGGCCTCAATTGAAGTCCTTGTTGAAAGGCAAATATAAGGGCTTGATAGATATGAACAGTTTTGAGCCTAACTTTAAAAGCAACTTCGAAAACTCAAATAGGAACTATGCACATGTTTCATTTGGTTATGAAACAACTGTTTATCTACCAATGGACGTAATTAGCAAATATGAGAAGAAAAATTCTACACTAAGAGATAATGACAAATTGGCTTCTTTCATTACCCTGGTTATTAACCAGCTTATGAAGAAAATTGTATAAAATTGCTGCTAAATAAACACCAAGTACAATAGTGGCACCAATAGAAATGGTTTATCAACTTGGTATCGCTAGTCGAATTAGCCTTTGATAAGTAAATACGATTTGTTTTAATAACTGTCTTAACCTTACTGCTCATATACGACTATCCCAAATTCATTTATATGCTGTTCTATTTGAGAATTCGGTATTACGTCCAAGTAAAGGATTAGATCAATTTTCGTGTTAAATGCATCCTCATTTTTTGCCTTTAAATCGTAAAATCCAAACCCTGTGATAGTTTGTAAAAGTCAATCACTTTTTCCATAGGTACGGTAACGGCTTTTTTCACAAGTTCGCGAAGCAGAATTATCCTTATGTGGTATGGTAAGGACTTTTTTTTATTTTTTGCATACCCCGAAGAATTGCTGTAAAGATCAACGAGGCTGCTGAATGCAAAGTGCATTTCTCCTATTAAATATAAGAATAAAAGAATTTGCTAAGCGTATGTTGACATTGTTTACAACGATTTGATGTAAAAATACAACAAAACAATGTATATTAAAAAAAACGTTGGGTATAATAAAAATTTATGTATAAAAATCACCAATATGGCGACAATCGGTATTAAGTACAGCACAGCAAGCAAAAAAAATTAAAAGGAGTGAAAACCAATTGAGCGAGGGATAAAAACAAAGAACCGTTAGTGCCGGTAGCCCAGGCATGAGACTTTAGATGCATCGCATAAAGAAGCTTCGTGCCGGGAAAAAGGATGCTTTATGGAAGCATCAAAAATACTCTCACTATTATATAGCGGGATAAAAGCGAGGTGATAAAAATGATAGAAGATATGCTCAGGCCCTACCTCTTACATCTAGAAGAAAAATTCATAAATAAAGCTGCTGTGAATGATTACATTTCAGAGGTATCCAACTTCTTATGCTATCTGGGTAAAATGGAAGTTGACCCAAAGCTTGACAACATATCTGAAGACGTACTGAACGCATACGTTGCATGGTTAAGCGACTATGGGTACTCAGAAACAAGTATTGCAGAAAGGGCCAGACGTTTAAGATACTTCTTCGATTTTTGCGCGGACAAAGGTGAAATGTCTTCAAATCCTGTGAAAAAACAGATAGTGCAAAAGACAATAAGTGTTATGCATGACCGTCTAACCAATGACGAAATAAAGGCCCTGGTAGCGGCCGTAAATAATGACACCGGGATAAATCATTTAAGAGACAAATTGCTTATCGTCTTTTTGCTCAATATGGGGATAAGACACAGCGAGGTTGCAAGGCTTAACTGGAGTGCTATAGACTTTGAAGAAAGCATGATCCTAAACAAAAAATGGAAAAAAGGCACAGTACAACTCTTTGGAATGGGTGAAGAACTAAAAGATATAGTATCAGCCTATTACGAAGCCAGTGCGCCAAAAAGCCAGGACGATGCTCTGTTTACCGATGTCTTCGGCCGGAGATTAAATACTAGGTCTATACATAGGATAATTAGGGACTATGCTAAAAAAGCGGGTATCCGCAGAAGGATAAGCCCACTAACCCTAAAGCACACCCATGCTTTGCATACAAAGCAAGACAACGCACGTTCCCCGGGTATGCAAAACATGCCAGGCGACGACAGCAATGTCCAATCGGAACGCATGGATATGTCCGATAATACATCCAGGTTATAATGAAAAAATGCAAAAGATAAGACGTCGCAAAACACTATCTGCCGTACGCAAGGGATCACGTTACCATAGTTATAGAAGCTTTACATAAGCACAAGAAGCGTCGGGGGCATACCTTAGCTAAATGATGATACTGTTTGCGGAGGTATGTCCCTCTTTTTGCCGCCGGGGATAACATAAACGTTCATCAGACACATTTGTTTGACGAGGTGTAGATTTATGAGAAAAAAATGCAGGGCAAAAAGATGCAAAAGAATCATTGAACCTGAACTTATAAAAATTATAGATGGGTACCTATTGGGCCTTAAAGCCTCTGATGCGGCAAAGGCTACTATTACAAAATACCGGCATATACTGCTACAGTTTTTCGGCATTTATAATAAACCGATACAGGAGCTGACATGCAATGACGTCCAGGAATGGCTTAACACGCTTGTTAATGAAAATAAGAGTAAAAGGACTATTACACTTTATTTTACGGTCCTTAATAACTTTTCGAAATATTGCCTTGCGAAAGGATATATTAAAAAAACGTTTACCAAAAGAAGAATGCGCCCTAAAGTGACGCGATCTCTTCCGAAATTTTTAGACAGCCAGGATATAGCCAGGCTGAAGCTATACGCCGACAGGCTTTGCCCAAGGGACAGGGTAATAATATTTTTTCTTCTAACATCCGGCTGCAGGCGTTCCGAGGCCGCCGGGTTAGATATTGAAGACATCGACCTTGCTAACCGGACAGCCACAGTCCTTGGCAAGGGAGGAAAAACGCGCGAAGTACATTTTTCTATAGAATGTGCGCTTCTTTTAAAAGAATACCTGGCTAGTGAAATGAGGGATAATGGGCCGCTGTTTATTAATAGGTTCGGGAACAGATTATCGGATAGGGCCATTTATAGAATCACAACCAAGCTAAGAAAAATGGCCAATCTGCCGCAAAATTTCAGCCCGCATTGGCTTAGGCACACCTTTGGCCGTCAAATGCTGTCTAAAGACGCGGATTTAAGTTTTGTCGCAGCAGAGCTTGGGCATGAAAGCCTTAATACAACGCGAATATATACACAAATACCTACCAGAAAGCTTATTGCGGCCTATAACCAACGAATGGGGTGAGTAGTATGAAAAAAACCATGGAGACAATAGAATATTATTTTATAGACAATAAAACACGGCTTAGCGATAATACCGTAAAAGCGTATAGGATATCCCTCAGGCATTTTTTCCGCTTTGTCAGAAAGCCGTATGACAAGGTAAAAGAGGAGGACATATATGCATGGCTCTCAAAATTATTGGAAAACGGCCTAAGCGCGAGAACAAGAAACCTAAGGCTAATATCCGTACGGTTGTTTTTCTATTATGCTTTCGAAGAAGGGCTTATTGACCAGAACCCGTTTGCAGATATTAAAGCCGTTAAAGTAGAAAAGGGGATGCCGTATTATCTAAACAGGCGCCAGCTTGCCGAACTTTTTGAGGCCACAAAGGCTTCGCCCAGGGACAGGGCACTTGTTGAAATGCTTTATGCAACCGGTGCTAGGATAAGCGAACTATTGGACATTAAAACTTCGGACATAAGATGGGGTGAAAGACTAATCTGGATACGTAAAGGCAAAGGTAGTAAAGAACGATTCGTGCTTTTTACAGCCGATTGCAGTGCCAGGCTGTGTGAATACTTAAAAATAAGAAACGATGAATCGCCCTATATCTTTTCTAACGGCCGCGGCGGCCATATTAGCACAGCATGGGTGCAACTTATATGTCGCAATTATTCGAAGATGTTGGGATTTAAGGTCACGCCCCATATGCTGAGAAGGTCTCTTGCAGTCCATATGGCAGAAAAAGATATGCCAATCAGCTATATCCAGGATATTTTGGGCCATAAAAACATTGATACCACAAAGATATATACCCAACTCAGCAGCGAAGCACGAAAAAAGAAGTATGACAGTTATCAATAAAACGTAAAGACATGGAGGGTTGGAATTGAAAGAAAACTGGATAGTGCAAAATGAAAAACTGCATCCCGAAAACCAAAAAATACTTAATGAATTTCTGGTGCACATGCGGATTAAAAATTTGAGTAGTCACACAATCAGAAACCGCTTATGGTTTTTACAAGGGTTTTTAATATTTATAGATAAACCGTTGACCAGCTTAACCCAGGATGACATACTAGACTGGATCAATGAAAAGTGCACCGGGGTAAAAGAGGCAACTGTTTCCTGGCGACTTGGGACTTTGTCCGTATTTATAAAGTTTTGTCAGGAAAAAAGAAGAAAATATATAGACGATAGTGTGTATATTAAGAAACGTTGGAAGCCAAAAATCCCTAAGCCGCTGCCCAAATATCTTGACGAGGACGAGTTGGCACGCACTAAAATAGCTGCGGATAAGCAAAAGCTAAGGGACAGGGCAATATTTGGATTTACCTTAGATTCCGGCTGCAGGGTCGGCGAGGTTGCGGGGCTAGAGCTTAGAAATGTGGATCTTGAAAACAGGACAGCCGTTATAAAGGGTAAAGGGAGGAAAGTAAGGCAGGTGCATTTTAGCGAAAAAAGCGGGATGCTTTTAGAAAAGGTTATTGAGAATCATCCTAGAAGCGATGTTACCGTATTTTTAAATAAAGACGGTAACAGAATGCATGAAAGGAGCTTCCAAAACATTATGATAAAGATCGGTGCCGAGGCCGGTCTTGCAAAAAAGCTTATGCCGCACCAGATAAGGCATACATTTGCCACAAGACTTCTAAACAAAGGGGCACCCCTTGAATTTATTTCGGAAGAATTAGGTCATTCAAATATAAGCACTACAACTATTTATGCAAGGGTGCTGGACAAAAGCATTATCGAATCTTATAGAAAGTGCATGGGCTGATAAGGGGGTGAAAGATATGCAGGGAACATTTGATATGATCAAAAAGTTTAGCAAAGACAATGAGCTGAGGCTGTCCGCAGGCACACTAAGAAACTATGGGTATGTGCTTAACTGTTTCTTTACTGATATGCAAAAAGGCTATAGGGAAATAAAAACCGAGGACGTCGAAGAATGGATGGCAGGACTAATGGAAGGTGGAATAAGGGTAAGTACAATAGCATATAGGCTTACTTGTCTTAAAAGCTTCTATTCATATTTGAGAGAAGAAGGTCTAATAAGCGAAAACCTTGTTTCAGAGTTGGCTCTGCCAAAAAGAGGTGATAATATACCTTATTATTTAGAGAGAGAGCAGCTGCAAAAATTAAGAGACCTTGTAAAAAATGACCCCTTGGAGAGGGCGGTTGTGGAAACCTTGTATACAACGGGCGTACGTGTAAGCGAGTTAATTAGGATTAGGCTATCTGATGTTAACTGGGAGACAAAGCATATAGATATAAAGGATGGGAAGGGCAAAAAAGAAAGGACGGTACTTTTTAATGATGAATGCAAGCTATGGCTGGAAGAATACTTAAAGAGCAGGTGTGAAGATAGTCAGTACCTTTTTTTAGGCAAACAAGGGAAGCCGATGTATAGGTTTTTACTCAACTATTATTTCAAGAAATACAAGAAAAAGCTTGGTATCAAAATCACGCCAAACACTATGAGGCACACCTTTGCTGCCCACCTGGCCGAAAATGGTATGCCGTTGCGCCACATACAAGTGCTGTTAGGCCATGATAACCCCGAGACCACCAGGATATATACAAAGCTGTATTCCCATGTGCGCAAAAAGAAATATGATCGGTATATTTAGACACATCGCATGGATATAATACTGAATAGCTTACATAGTATGAGTCATTAAAAGGCAATAAAGTTTTTTATTAAGGGGATAATGTTTACATACTAAATGTTATCCAAACTCACAAAAAACCAATTAAACCCCGGAGACCAGTCGTATCAAGGATTTCGGGGTTTTTATATTTTTCGCCGTAGTCCGGTAATGACTATTATCATATACTCACCGCCGTATTGTAGTGTTAAGCTGATTATACCAGAGGGGGAATTTTTACGAAAGGTAAGTCTCTATAAACGCTTTTTCAGTATGGATTGACTATAAACAATGACGCATAGTAACGAATACACACCCAAATCATATGCTCTAAATAATACGCGGCAGGACGCCGCATCCAATACGTGTGGTTTTGGAGGACGTTTGGTCTTCGTGATGTCCACCAGCCTTAGATATCCCTTACCATAGGCTGGTGGATGTGGGCAGGATAACTTTCTGCCGATTCTCCAGAGCCTTTTTCCCTGCTATGCCCTTTGCGCCGAGTGCTTTGTTATATGATGGACCACTTCGCTGCAAAGTCTATACAAAAAACCCCTAAGATTATCCTGAAAAATCCCAAGGGTGTGAATTACTTAAGTCT
>CAZVBE010000017.1:0-48877 GCA_964625335.1 uncultured Clostridium sp.
GGTTTAAACAGTGGCAAAAACCACTGATAAAGTAACTATACTAATTGTACAAGGAAGGATATAACAACTAAGGACCGACCGGAGGTGTAAATATGGAAAAAAGCAGTAACAGCGGTAACACGTTTAGCAAAGTAACCTTTAAAATTTCAGGCATGACCTGTGCGGCCTGTTCCAGCAGGGTGGAGAAGAAACTAAATAAAGTAAAGGGCGTACACAAAGCAGCAGTAAATCTGGCTGTCGAAAAGGCAACGGTGGAATATGAAGGCGCAAAGGTGGGGGCAGGGCATTTGATAGAGGTTATACGTGATACCGGATACGATGTGGTACTGGACAGGGTGGAGCTAAAGATTAAGGGGATGACCTGTGCCGCCTGCGCTGCAAGGCTGGAAAAAGCCCTGAACAGGCTGGACGGCGTTGTGAAGGCTGCCATAAACTTTGCCATGGAAACCGCATCAGTGGAGTACAATTCTTCACAGGTAACGGTGAAGGAAATGATAAAGGCTGTTCAAAGGGCGGGGTATGACGCTGAAGAAAAAACAAGGGTAGACCGGGACGTTGAAAGACACGAGCGGGAAAAGGAGGTAAGGCAGATTAGGGGCCTTTTTACGATGTCGGCGGTTCTTTCATTCCCGTTGGTTGCAGCTATGATATTACATTTGATAGGAAGGCCGATAGATATACTCCATAATCCGTGGGTGCAGCTATTATTGGCAACACCGGTGCAGTTTGTGGTAGGCTACAGGTTTTACAAGGGTGCCTATCACGCCCTAAGGGGTGGTGGTGCCAACATGGACGTGCTGGTATCGATAGGAACCTCAGCGGCTTATTTG
The DNA here is from genome assembly GCA_964625335.1 of uncultured Clostridium sp. Taxonomy (GTDB): domain Bacteria; phylum Bacillota; class Clostridia; order Ch29; family Ch29; genus CAZGUG01. The sequence continues at coordinate 831 of CAZVBE010000017.1, forward strand.
TACAGTGTATACAATGGATTTATAGCAGGGGATACAATGAACCTCTACTTTGAGGCATCCGCCGTTATTATTACCCTAATAATGCTGGGCAAATATCTTGAAGCGGTAGCTAAGGGCAAGACCTCGGAGGCTATAAAGAAGCTTATGGGACTTGGGGCGAAAACCGCAAGGGTCATAAGGGACGGCGGGGAGGCCGACATTCCGGTGGAAGATGTGGTTATAGGGGATATTGTGGTTGTAAGGCCGGGCGAGAAGATTCCCGTTGACGGTGAGATGGTGGAAGGCCGGTCATCGGTGGACGAATCAATGCTGACCGGTGAGAGCATTCCGGTCGAGAAAAACCCCGGCGATACGGTTATAGGCGCTACCATAAACAAGACCGGTTCCTTTAAGTTCAGGGCTACAAAGGTAGGAAGGGATACTGTGCTTTCACAGATAGTCAAAATGGTGGAGGAAGCCCAGGGCTCCAAAGCCCCGATCCAGAAGATGGCGGACAGGATATCGGGAGTTTTTGTTCCGGTAGTGATGGTTATTGCGTCTGTCTCGCTGCTACTGTGGTGGCTGGCCGGCAAAAACCTTAACGCAGGGATAATAAATGCGGTGGCGGTTTTGGTGATAGCGTGCCCCTGCGCCCTCGGGCTTGCGACTCCAACCTCTGTTATGGTGGGGACCGGAAAGGGGGCAGAGAACGGGATACTGATAAAGGGCGGCGAATACCTGCAAAGGGCTCATCAGATTGATGCTTTGATACTGGACAAGACAGGCACCATAACAAAGGGCCAGCCCGAGCTTACCGATGTTATAAGTATAGGGGGACTTCAGGAAGAAAAGGTCTTACGGTATGCTGCCATAACCGAGAGGGGCTCGGAACACCCTTTAGGAGAAGCAATAGTAAAAGGGGCCAGGGACAGGAATATAAAACTGACGGATGCCCAGTCGTTTGAAGCGGTACCGGGACACGGGGTAATGGCGGAAATAGACGGCAATACAATACTTCTTGGAAACAGAAGGCTGATGCAGCGGGAGGGTATAGGCCTTGACAAGGTTGAAGGAGAATTGGAAAGGCTTGAGTCCGAGGGGAAAACAGCTATGCTTATGGCGGTGGAAGGCAGACTTTCAGGAATACTGGCGGTAGCCGACACCGTTAAAGAAAGCTCGGACAGGGCTGTGAAGGAACTTAAAGGCATGGGAATAGATATTTACATGATAACAGGGGATAATAAAACCACGGCAATGGCTATAGCAAAGCAGGTGGGTATTGAAAACGTGCTTGCAGAGGTGCTTCCTGAGCACAAGGCCGAGGAGGTTATGAAGCTTATTAAGGCGGGTAAGGTTACCGGAATGGTGGGGGACGGAATTAACGATGCCCCTGCCCTTGCTGCCGCTGATGTCGGTTTTGCCATAGGAACCGGGACCGATGTTGCCATGGAAGCGGCGGACATTACACTGATGGGCGGAGACCTGATGGGTATTGTACTGGCAGTACGCTTAAGCCGGGCAACCATGAGGAACATAAAGCAAAATCTTTTCTGGGCATTTATTTACAATGCAGTGGGCATACCCTTTGCTGCCCTTGGTTTTTTAAGTCCTGTTATTGCCGGTGCCGCCATGGCCTTCAGCTCGGTATCGGTTGTTACTAATGCTCTAAGGCTTAAAAGGGTTAAGCTGGCAAGGTAAGCATTACCCTGTTGGGAAGGAGGGATGGCATGAAGACAAGTACGCTGAATGTGAACGGTATGAGCTGTAATCACTGTATAACGGCAATAAAAAAGACAGTGGGAGCAATCCAGGGCGTGGAAAGCGTTGATGTGAACCTGAACGGTGGCACGGTTTCGGTGCAGCATGGGGAGGGGGTAAACGAAGAACAGCTCAAAGAAGCAATCCAGGGCGCAGGATATGATGTCAGGTAATACAAATTTTAATGAGCTTTATGGAAATCAACTTATGCGTAAATGTTGTTTTTCCATAGAGCTTTTTTATTAATATTTACAACTGGGGACTATTTATAACAAAAAGAACCGTCCCTATTGTTTCCCTATTTTGGAAAAAATATTTTGGCTTTTGTATGTGACAAGGTTGTCATTTTATGTGAGGTGTGCTAATATGATATTAATGGAAAACAGGAGATGATGGTATGCCGAAGGACACCTTTTTCAATCTGAACGAAGCCAAAAAACAAAGAATATTCGATGCTGCCGTGGATGAGTTTTCCCAAAGGCGTTTCAGCGAAGCGTCGATAAACCAGGTGGTGAAAAACGCTGAAATATCCAGGGGCAGCTTTTATCAGTATTTCAAAGACAAAGAGGACCTGTACCTCTACGTGCTAAAGCAAATTGGAAAGGAAAAAATGGATATAATAAGCCGTGTCGGGGAATTGAAACCGGATGCCGATTTTTTTGAAGGTTTTATGTATATGTTCAGGTCTGCCATGGAATGGAGCAGGACCAAACCCAGGTATTATAAAATAGGTATGCTGATGGAGACGGATGACAGCCGTTTTATCTCAGAACTTCGCAAAACACTGCCGGAGGCCTTTGAGATACTGGGTGGCCTTATCAGGAGGGATATGAACCTTGGGCGGATAAGGCCGGATATCGATCCGGCTTTGGTGGTGGAAATAATCTATACACTGAATCTGCATCTTGTATTTCAGTATTTTAAGGTTGATGATAAGGATGAATTGGAGAAAAAGGTAAGTGAAATCATCGGAATTTTAAAGCATGGAATTGTAAACAAATGAGGCGGCTTTTCCAAATGGGAGGGTTGGTTATTACTGTTGTATTAATGCTGTAGGGGGAGATTTGTATGGAAAGGGTACTGATAAGAACCGAAGATCTAAGCAAGATATACCATATGGGCGAAGTATCGGTGGAAGCCCTGAGGGATGCTAACCTGGAAATATATAAAGGCGAGTTTGTAGTAATTCTGGGGCCCAGCGGCTCAGGGAAAAGCACCCTGCTAAATATAATAGGAGGCATGGATACGCCTACCCTTGGCAAGGCTATCTTTAAGGGAGAAGAGCTGGGCGACCTTGACGACAACGGCCTTACAAGGTACAGAAGGGAAAATATAGGCTTTATATTTCAGTTCTATAACCTGCTTCCCAACCTGACGGCGAGGGAGAACGTGGAACTGGTTACCGATATGAGCAGTGATACCCTGGACGTGATGGAGGTACTTGACAAGGTTGGCCTGAAAGATAGGGCAGACCATTTTCCGTCTCAGTTAAGCGGCGGCGAGCAGCAGCGGGTGGCGGTAGCAAGGGCGGTGGCCAAAAACCCCGAGATGCTTTTGTGCGATGAGCCCACAGGGGCGCTGGACAATACCACCGGCAGGGTGGTGCTGAGGGTGTTAAAGGAAATTAACGAAAGTTTGGGCAAAACCGTGTTGGTTATAACCCATAACGCCGCCATAGCCGAAATGGCAGACCGGGTGCTGTACTTAAGCAACGGCAGGATAGCAAATATTCGGACTATAGAAAATCCCATTGACCCCGAAAGGATTGAGTGGTAGTGAATAAGCTCATGTTAATGACCCTCAGGGATATAAAGAGCAACAAGGGGCAGTACATTGCGGTTTTACTGGTGGTTGTTATAGGTATAACCATGTATAATGCAACTCTCATGTCCTATGAAAACCTGAGCCATTCAGTCGAATACTATTATGAAGAATACAGGCTTCCCCACCTGTTTGTAAAGCTTAACAAATCTTCCGAGAGCATAGTTTCAGCAGCGGAGCGGATTGACGGGGTGGCTGCCGCTCAGGGGAGGCTGGTTCTGGATGTACCAATGGAAATATCCGGTTATGAAGGAAAGATACAGGCAAGGGTTGTGTCGGTACCAAAATCCAATGACGATGCCCTGAACAGGCTGTATATAGATGAAGGCAGGTACGTATCCGGCGACTACCGGGACACGGCCCTTGTGGAAAAGCTGTTTATGGAAGCCCACGGCCTGGAGACAGGAAGCACTCTATACCCGATAATAAACGGTAAAAGGATAGAGCTTGAGGCGGCGGGAAAGGCGGTCAGCCCGGAGTATATTTACCCGATCCCTTCGGCCAGAGAGCTAATGCCGGACTATGAAAGGTTTACAATTCTGTACCTTGAACACGGATTTATGCAGCAGCTCTTCGGGTACGAGGGCGTGGTCAACGAGGTGGTAGTGCAGCTAAAGGACGAAGCCTATACCGAAGAGGTTAAAAAGGAACTGGAATATACGTTTAAGCATTATGGACTGATATCCGTTGGCGAAAGGGAAGACCAGGCGAGCTATATGATGATGGACAATGAGCTGATGGGCCTGGAGTCAATGGGTTATTCCTACCCGATGATTTTCCTCATTATAGGTTCAATTGTTATTTATATGCTGCTTTTAAGGCTGGTGGACAACCAGCGGAGTCAGATTGGGGTACTTATGGCCCTTGGATTTACTAAGAGGTCGATATTGTTTCACTACTTGGGTTATGCACTGTTTGTGGGATTTACCGGTTCGATACTGGGGGGCCTTTTGGGTATGTGGCTTGGCGGGAGCCTTACCCGGTACTATCTGGTGTTTTTTAATATACCGGTACTGCAGATAAGGACCTCCCTGGGAGTTTTGGCCGCCGGTATTTTGATGAGTGTTGGCTTTTGCGGTATAGCAGGATATAATGCTGCAAAAAGGGTATTAAGGATTGCGCCGGCGGAGGCCATGAGACCGGTGGCTCCCGTTGAGGGTAAGAAGTGGTGGGGAGAAAGGCTGCTGCCTTTTCTGGCAGGTCTTAGGATATCCTGGCGGCTGACCTTCCGTAACATGTGGAGGAACAAAAAAAGAACGCTGTTTACTATATTTGCAATAGCCATGACGGTAGGGATCATGATATCCATACTTATGCTGCTGGATTCGGTGGACCTTCTTTTTGACAAGGCCTTTGGAGATTCGTTATCCTACGATTATAAGGTGACGTTTACCGCCGATATGCACCAGGATATTGTAAATGACCTCATGGAATTCAGGGAAGTCACCTATGCGGAGCCGATGGCCGAATACCCTTTCAGGATGACAAACGGATGGAGACAGAAGGAAACAGTAGTAGAAGGTATTAGGCAGAAATCGGACATTTACAGGCTTTCCGACCTGAACGGCAACAGGGCGGACGTCCCGGGTGAGGGCATCCTGTTAACCGAGGGGCTCGCCAAATCACTGGGAGTAAAGGTAGGCGATACTATTAGCATGGAGGCTCTCTACAAGCCGGGGACAGAGCATCAGGTCACCGTAAAAGGGCTGGTGGAGCAGTATATGGGCGGCAGCGGCTTTATGGAAGTCGGGGCGTTAAACCGTGCAATGAAGGAGGGCTCAACTATCAGCAGTGCCCTCATAAAGGTGAGATATGGCAGCGAAAGCTTTATTAAGGAACTGGAAGGTATGCCCTATGTCCAGAGCGTGAAAGAACCGGACGATATGGTAAAACAGTATTATGAATATATGGACCTGATGTATGCAATGATTGGAGTTATAATAACCATGAGCTGTATAATGGGATTTGCAATTATTTATAACACTACAACCATAAGCATAATGGAGAGGCGGCGCGAATTAGCTTCCTTACGAATTATGGGTTTTAGCAACAAACAGGTGTCAGAGCTGATATTCAACGAAAATACGGCGGTCAGCATATTGGGGCTTGTGGTTGGAATGCCCCTCGGCAGGGCAATAGGAGCACAGATAATAGCTTTTTACCCGGAAGATGTTATGAGCCTGCCGCTGGTGGTATTCCCCAAGACCTATGTTTTGGCGGCGATTACCGTTGCTTTGTTTGTGGTACTGGCTCAGCTTGCGAACATGAGAAGGATTTCGAGGATGGACCTGGTAGAGGTCATGAAGAGTAGAGAATAGGGGGTCGTTTTATGAAGGTCAGGGCTGTTGGAAAAATCAAAGAAATAATAAAAAAGAAGAAAAAGTTATTCTGGATAGGGATACTGGTTATTGTTCTCATATCATCTTTTTTGCTGAAAAGCATGGGGAGTGCGGTGGAGGTGGATACCGCTTTGCCGGTGCGCGGGGATATCAGAAATATAGTGGAGCAGACCGGAGATATCGAGGCTGCGGAGAAGCAGGATATATATGCTGTATACGGAGGCCGTATAAAGAGGATACCGGTGGAGGTGGGCCAAACCGTCAAAGAGGGAGAAATACTGATAGAATTTGACCTCGATGAACTGAACATAAGGCTTGGCCAGGCCGAAGCGCAGCTTGCGCTGGCCGAGGGAAGTGCCGTAACCGGGGCTGAAGTTTCGGCGGCCTTGGCCGCCTTTGAGGGAGCCGCTGTTGAAAGGGACAGGGCTAAGGAGAACCTTGAAAGTGCTGCATCTCTCTTTGATATGGGGGCGATGAGCGAGCTTGATTATCAGCAGGCAAGGGACGCCTACGAGCTTTCCGAGCTCCAGCTAAACGCTGCTGTTGCGGCCTTGGAGGCAGCCAAGAAAGGCGGGACAGCCAACCAGGCTTCGATGGCAGCGGCGAGGGCAGAGGTTTCGCTTATCCAGCGTCAGATTGAGGAGGGAAGGCCGGTTTCAAATATGGAAGGTGTTGTGCTTGATATCGGGTTTGAGGAAGGCATGACGGTGCCCCCCGGCAGTCTGGTTATGAGGGTTGGAGACCCGGGCAGTATGCAGGCAAGGTGTATGTTTCTTGCCGGCGAAGCGGTTGACATTAATGAAGGGGATAATGTCCTGATTAGCGGGGACATTCTTGACAAAGAGGTGCTTAACGGAAGGGTAAAAAAAGTATTTCCCCAGGCAGTTAAAGTATTGTCCCAGCTTGGGGTAGAGCAACAGCGGGTGCCTGTTGAGATAGAGTTCCTCGAAAGCCATCAAAGCCTTAAGCCGGGGTTTAGCGTGGATGTAGAGGTAATAACCGGGGAAGCCAAGAACGCGCTTATGGTACCAAGGGACGCTGTGTTTGAGATGGACGAAAAAGACTATGTTTTCGTCGTGGATGGCGGAAAGGCAGTGCTTAAAGAAGTAAGTACCGGTATAGAGAACAAGGACTGGGCGCAGATTATTGAAGGGTTAAGTGAAGAAGACATAGTAATAGTCGACCCGCCCAATGAAATCCAGGAAGGGGTTCCCATAAAGGAAGCATAGGAAGCAGAAGAAGCAGAAGAAGCAGAAGCATAGGGAAGCATAGGAAGCATAGGGACGGTTCTCTTGCTTCAGTTTTACGAATTGGAGTTGGTTTTATGGCATTAAATGAAACTGTACGCTGGATAGCGGTAATCGCTTTGTTATTCGTTGTATATTATGTAACATCCATTGTTACCCTTAAGAGAAATATATTAAAGGTAGTCAGGATTTTTGAAAATAAAAACGCCCTGTCTGACAAATTAGCAATAAGCAGCGAGAATCTTGGTATCAGAAAGCAGGCTTTTCTTGAACGAGCCATAAAAAAACGTGATAATAAAATACATGCCTTGCAATTTTTGATTAACGCAGGGCTGGTCATAGTAACCTCAGACGGGAGATGTTATCTTAATAAAAAGAAAATGGCTATATTTCGCCGGGATGGAAACGTTATAGTACGCTTCATTATCCCACCCTTAAATGATTGATTCTATTGTTAACGCGATAAAAGTGTTAAGCTTGGGACTGCCGGTTTTCCTTATTAATCGGTAAAATCCGTCTCCTTAGGAAGCAAGGGGATCGTCCCTGCGCTTCCTGTGCTTCCCTGCGCTTCCTGTGCTTCTTTTCATTATGAGTGAATAAAAGCTGTCTTGAGGCATAAACTGTTAGAAGTAGTATCCCGGAGGGATGGATATGGATAGCAGGATTGATGTGTCTCATAACAGCGGTCATGGTTTGATTGAGGGCAGAATTATGCACTGCCGGTGGTTCGCCCTTGTGCAGCCCGAGCCCACAAGCTTTGGCATTAACCCACGTACCCTTCTGAAGGGAGGAGGGAGGGTATCCCGCCTGTGCATATATACCGGAAGCAAAAGCAGGGAAGTAGTGGCAGAGTATTCCAGGGGCTGGGTCAGTCTCAAGTACAATTATATACAGATTGTTGAGGAATTGGTGGACTACCTGGAAAGAAGATATTCCCTCATGATTGTAAAGTGAAACTTCCATCAGTGGGGTGGTTTCCCCAACTGATGGTTAGTAGAACAAACCCTGGTGATTAGCGGGCGTTTGAACAGGCAGGTGAGGTTACGGCCGCTTACGTCGAGGGTAAAGTGAAACTTCCATCAGTGGGGTGGTTTTCCCAACTGATGGTTAGTAGAACAAACCCTGGTGATTAGCGGGCGTTTGGTCAGGCAAGTGAGATTACGGCCGCTTACGTCGAGGGTAAAGTGAAACTTCCATCAGTGGGGTGGTTTTCCCAACTGATGGTTAGTAGAACAAACCCTGGTGATTAGCGGGCGTTTGGTCAGGCAAGTGAGATTACGGCCGCTTACGTCGAGGGTAAAGTGAAACTTCCATCAGTGGGGTGGTTTTCCCAACTGATGGTTAGTAGAACAAACCCTGGTGATTAGCGGGCGTTTGGTCAGGCAAGTGAGATTACGGCCGCTTACGTCGAGGGTAAAGTGAAACTTCCATCAGTGGGGTGGTTTCCCCAACTGATGGTTAGTAGAACAAACCCTGGTGATTAGCGGGCGTTTGGTCAGGCAAGTGAGATTACGGCCGCTTACGTCGAGGGTAAAGTGAAACTTCCATCAGTGGGGTGGTTTCCCCAACTGATGGTTAGTAGAACAAACCCTGGTGATTAGCGGGCGTTTGGTCAGGCAAGTGAGATTACGGCCGCTTACGTCGAGGGTAAAGTGAAACTTCCATCAGTGGGGTGGTTTCCCCAACTGATGGTTAGTAGAACAAACCCTGGTGATTAGCGGGCGTTTGAACGGGCAGGTGAGATTACGGCCGCTTACGTCGAGGGTAAAGTGAAACTAAAATTAATATATTTGAACAGTCTTGCAGGAATTTCATCTCTGATATAAAATTATTTTATATGGGGTGTAAGATAGGACTTGTATATTTTCCTTTTATGTATGTCTTACCTGCAACGAGGTGTAAAATGAATGTACCGAATTTTCTGACAGGGATAAGGTTTTTGCTAATACCCGTTTTCTTTTTATTTTACTATTCCGACATGACAAACAATGTAACCATCGCTACCTTTATTTTTCTGCTTGCCGGAGTAACAGATATACTGGACGGGTATATTGCCCGCAATTACAACATGGTAACCCGATGGGGTATCGTATTTGATCCACTGGCGGATAAGCTTATGCTTATATCCGTTCTTTTCGCCTTGACCCACAGCGGCTACCTGCCGATTTGGGTCATCGTAGTAGTGGCAGGCAAGGAGGCGTTTATGGCCTTGGGCGCTGTCCTTCTGTATTTTACCAGGGATAAAACTGTAATTGCTGCCAATAAGACAGGGAAACTGGCTACGGTACTTTTTTATCTTTCGATTGTGGCTCTGGTATTTGAACTGCCCTACAATTCGTTGCTTATAACCGCTGCGGTATGTGTAACGGTGATTGCCTTTGCCAGGTATGCATGGAATTTCAGGAATATAGAAAAGAGTAAAAAAATCTAAGGATAGGCTTGATATTCAAGCCTAAGCAGAGGGTGTTAAAATGGAACAGAAGACTGTCAGGGAGATACTGGACTGGCTTAAATACATAGCCGTTGCGGTTGTATTGGCCCTTCTAATCAGAAATTTTGTGGTTTTAAACATCAAGGTACCTACAGGGTCTATGCTGCCTACCATACAACTAAGTGACCAAATCCTGGTCAACAGGTTTATTTATAGATTTAGAACTCCGGGGCGGGGAGATATAGTTGTATTCAAGTTGCCCGATAACCCTGAGGAATTGTACGTCAAACGCCTGATTGGCCGCGGAGGCGAAGAGGTGGAAATAGCAGAGGGTAAGCTGTACGTTGACGGTCAATTGATCGAGGAGGATTATTTGTACGAGGATATGAGAGGCAGCTATGGGCCCTACAGGGTACCGGAGGGCAGCTATTTCATGATGGGAGACAACAGGAACGACTCCAAGGACAGCAGGTTCTGGGAAAATAAATATGTAACCGACGATTTAATAATAGGGAAGGCCTTCTTCACATTGTTTCCGCTTAACAGAACCGGGATTTTGGAATAGGCTTTGCAATAATCTTATTGACAATTTGCGGGTATTATATATAATAGACTTTAATTAGTAAAAACCAACAGTTCCGGCTTACAAAACGGATTTATATTGATGGAAGGCTGTGAAGGAGAGGAGTAAGCAGACAAGTGACCCTTAGAGAGGATGCCCCGAGGCTGAAAGGTATCCGGCACATACTGCTGAAGGTAGCTCCGGAGCCGCCCGGCCGAACTAACAGTAGGCCGGGACGGATAACCCGTTATAGGTTAAGAAAGAGCCCCTTACGGGGAATTAAGGTGGTACCGCGAAGCAAACCCTTCGTCCTTTCGGACATGAAGGGTTTTTGGTTTTCAGGGGGCATTTCCTGATCATATAAGAATACCAGCTATAAAGGTGTGTTCCCTGACCTTATTAGCATCGGTGTGTCCACATACCATAAAGAGGAGGCGTTAAATATGCAACAGGTTAAAAAACTGAATGACAAATATAACCCAAAAGACTTTGAGGAAAGGCTGTATAAGTGGTGGGTGGATGAAGGATATTTCACTCCTGAAATTGTTGAAGAGCAAAGGTCTTTTACCATAGTTATACCACCACCCAATATCACCGGGCAGCTTCATATGGGCCATGCCCTGGACAACACAATCCAGGATATTCTAATAAGGTGGAACAGGATGAAGGGGATACCCACCCTCTGGCTTCCCGGAACCGACCATGCCAGCATTGCCACTGAGGCAAAGATAGTTGAAAAGCTGACAGAGGAAGGAACCACAAAGAATGAACTTGGCAGGGATAGATTCCTGGAAAGGGCGTGGCAGTGGAAAGAAGAATACGGCGGAAGAATTGTGGAGCAGCTTAAAAAACTTGGCAGCTCCTGTGACTGGACCCGGGAGAGGTTTACCATGGATGAGGGTTGCAGCAAAGCTGTTACAGAGTTCTTTGTAAGCCTTTATGAGAGAGGCCTGATCTACCGGGGAGACAGGATAATTAACTGGTGTCCCACATGCAGGACATCCATATCGGACGCCGAGGTGGAGCACAGGGATATGGACGGAAAATTCTGGCATATTAAATATCCGCTTAAGGACAGTGATGAGTATGTAATAGTGGCCACCACGCGGCCGGAAACCATGCTGGGGGATACCTGTGTGGCTGTGCACCCCGAAGATACCAGGTACAGCCGGTTAATAGGAAGGACGGTAATTCTGCCGCTGATGGACAGGGAAATACCCATCGTTGCAGATGATTATGTGGATATGTCAAAGGGCACCGGCGCCGTGAAGGTGACACCGGGCCACGATCCGAATGATTTTGAAATCGGCGAAAGGCATGGTGTTGCCAAGATTAGAATAATGAATGATGACGGCACAATGAACCACAACGCAGGCGCGTTTTCCGGAATGGACAGGTATGAAGCCAGAAGGGCGGTTGTCACCGAACTTAAGGCAAGGGACCTTGTTACTAAGATAGAGGATATTCAGCATGGGATTGGTCACTGCTACAGGTGTGACACGGTAATCGAACCGCTGATATCCACCCAATGGTTTGTCAGAATGAAACCCCTGGCACAACCGGCCATACAGGCGGTCAGGGATGGCAGCATAAAGTTTGTTCCCCAGAGGTTTGAAAAGATATATTTCCATTGGATGGAGAATATTAAGGACTGGTGTATTTCACGGCAGCTGTGGTGGGGACACAGGATACCCGCATATTACTGCAGCGGCTGCGGCGAGATGATGGTGGCCAAGGAGCAGCCATCCGCCTGTAAAAAATGCGGCAGCGGCAGTTTGAAGCAGGACCCTGATACATTGGATACATGGTTCAGTTCTGGGCTGTGGCCCTTTTCTACCCTGGGATGGCCGGAAGACACGAAGGATTTGGAGTATTTTTATCCCACAAGCGTACTTGTTACCGGCTACGATATAATTTTCTTCTGGGTTGCGCGTATGATTGTATCGGGACTTGACCAGATGAACATAAAACCCTTTTCGGATGTCTTGATTCACGGCCTTATAAGGGATGCCGAGGGCAGAAAAATGAGCAAATCCCTGGGAAACGGTATTGACCCGCTGGAGATAATTGATGAGTATAGTGCGGATGCATTGAGGTTTACCCTCGCCACCGGCAACGCACCGGGCAATGATATGAGATTTCGCATGGAAAAGGTGGAGGCCTCAAGCAATTTCGCCAATAAACTGTGGAACGCTTCCCGGTTTGTGCTGATGAATTTTGAGGGTTGTGAACTGACTGGTATTAGCGGCAGCTTTGACCAAAACGGACTGGAGCTGTCGGACAGATGGCTTATGTCAAGGCTGGATACTCTTACGGCCCAGGTTGAGGAGAGCATGGAAAAATATGAACTGGGCATAGCGGCCCAAAAACTGTATGACTTCATCTGGGGAGAGTACTGCGATTGGTATATTGAGCTTGTTAAGCACCGTCTGTACGATGAGGACAGCAAAACGGGAGATACGGCAAGACAAGTATTGTATTATGGCCTCGACAGGCTGATAAGGCTTCTTCATCCCTTTATGCCCTTTATTACAGAGGAGATTTGGCAGCATATGCCTAACCGGAGCGAGACTATAACCCTCGTCGAATGGCCCGAATCCGACGGGAAATTTCAGGATGACGGAACCGAGCAGCAGATGCACACCATTATGGAAGCTATAAGGGCGGTAAGAAATATAAGGGCGGAAATGGATGTTGCCCATTCCAGAAAGGCCAACGTTATCATAGTTGCAGAGCAGGCGGAGATCCGGGACCTGTTTGATACCAACAAGCCTTATCTTGAAAGGCTGGCATCCGCTTCCAAGGTTATTGTTAAGAAGGATAAGGCTGATATCCCGGAGGATGCGGTTTCTGCAGTAATTGAAGGGGCGGAAATTTTTATACCGCTCCAGGAACTGCTGGATATCGGCAAGGAAATAGAAAGGCTGGAAAGAGAAAAAGAAAAACTGGAGAAGGAATTGGAAAGGGTAAACGGCAAGCTGTCCAACAAGGGCTTTGTAAACAAGGCTCCGGCGGAAGTAATAGAGGCTGAAAGGGAAAAAAGGGATAAATACGAGGATATGATGGATAAGGTATCCGAAAGGCTTAAAAGCCTGAGCTAGCACCGGATTCAGGGGACATATACCCTCCTTGACATAGCGGCGTTGTCCCCTGGCCTTAGTTGAAAATGTGGGTCTCTATACCTAATATGCGGAGGAAACAATATGAATTACCAAGAAGCCATTGAATTTATAAAAAGCACATACAGACTTGGCAGCAGGCCGGGTCTTGAAAACATAACCAGGCTTTTGGAGCTTTTGGGGCAGCCCCAGCATAGTTTTATGGCAGTTCACGTAGCGGGGACAAACGGGAAGGGGTCTACCTGTGCATTTATCGCTTCCATTCTAAAGGAGGCGGGGTACGTGACCGGCCTTTACACTTCACCCCACCTTGAGAGGCTGACCGAAAGAATCAGGGTTTCGGGACAGGAGATCAGCCAACGGGATGTGGGCCAAATCACAGAATGTGTTAAAAAGAGCGTTGATATAATGATAGATGAGGGGTATGCGCATCCCACCGAGTTTGAAATTATAACGGCCATAGGTTTTGAGTATTTCAAAAGAAAACAGGCAGAATATGCTGTGCTGGAGGTAGGCATGGGCGGCAGACTGGATGCGACCAATGTGGTAATACCCAAGCTTTCAGTAATAACTCCAATAGGCATTGACCATATAGATGTGCTGGGCAGTGACGCCGTTAGTATTGCCCGGGAAAAGGCGGGAATCGTTAAAAAAGGGGTGCGGGTTCTGGCCGGCCCACAAAAGCGGGACGTGTTGGAAACCTTAAGGGGTATATGTATAAATAAATCGGCTCCATTTTTGCACACCGGAGATGGTCAAATCGAGAACTTCAAACCCTCGGGCAGCGGCCAGACCTTCGACCTGGTCTGGCAAGGCAAAGTCTATGAAAACATCCGGACAAGCATTGTTGGCCGTCATCAGGCCGATAATGCCGCCCTGGCCCTGGCCGCCGGGCTGGAACTTGGCATACCCGAGCACTTTATCCGGGAGGGGATTAGCAAGACAAAATGGCCGGGCAGGATGGAGGTTATCCGGCGTAAACCCATTGTTCTGATAGACGGCGCCCATAATGTGGAAGGCGCAAAGGCTTTGGTAGAGGGATTAAGGAATTTTTTTCCGGGCAGGAAGGTACTGCTGATATTTGGCATGCTGAGGGACAAGGAGGTTGAAAGGGTAGCAGAAATACTGGCCTCCTATGCAAACAGGGTAGTGACGGTCCCTCCCTCCAACGCTCGGGCTATGGATCCGGAAACATTAAAGGATATTGTTATGAAATATAATAGAAATGTGGTTTGCGCACAATCGGTAAGTCAGGCGATGGGAAAGTTTATGGTGCCGGCGGCGGATGAAATGGTAGTTTTTTCAGGGTCTTTATATATGATTGGAGAAGTTCGTAAATTATTACCACCTGAAATATTTTGACAGTTCCGGTATGGAAGATTTTAAAATAATAATACCCATTACAACAAACAGTAACCCTGCGGCAGTATGCAGAATAGGGACGGGTATATAATTTGCCACAAACCTTCCCAAAAACACCCCGATAAAGGTCACCACAACAAGGGCGGCAGAAGCCCCGAGAAATACCGGCATGAAGTTGCTGCTTTGGGTTGACAGCGTAAATACTGCCAACTGTGTTTTGTCTCCCAATTCCGCAAGGAATAGCATAGTAAAGGCTGTGAAAAACAGTTTCCAGTCCATATAATCCCTCCTATAGTTGTACAAGGCTATTTTACCAGAATTTTATGATTCTTTGTACTAATTTATTCTAATATTATAATTCCCTGTATTCCAAAAAAAGTATGGCATAATTATTGCAATTATAGTATAATAGACAAGTAAATGATAACGGAAATCGTATTTGCAGCAGGAGATATGTTTAATAGGATGGAGGGATTATATGCTGTGTCCATTCTGCAACTCTAAGATGGGTATTATCAGCAGGAAGAAGTTTTTCTGTAAAAGCTGCTGCTTTGAAGTTCATATGGAGGAAAACAGCTTTGTGGTATACAGAATTGAATTTGACGGAAGCACCAGCAAACTGTGTACTCTGGATAAAGTAGTTTAGAATTGCAGTAAAAACAGGTGGGACAACCCACCTGTTTTTTTGTTTACTGATTACATGAATTCTGCCTTGCAATATGTTAGTTTGCATGCCTGAAAGGTGAATATCTATAGTTGTCGTATTTTTAGGCAGCATTTGTTGACGATAGTATAAAAATTATACAGTTATTTGGAACACTTATTTGTATATTCAAGTTATGACTTTGTTATCAGTTGCGCCGTTATTCTGGCATGAAATATGCATAAGTATTACTCCGGGACACTGAATTATTAGATATATACTGTTGAAGGAGGCAAAGTTTATGCGAAAAGAAACACTTAGGATACACTGCTCCAACGGCCATCTGGGTTTTGCCCCGACCAAGGAGGAGAGCTTCTGGATTGGTGCTAAGACAAAGCCGGATTATTACTGTTGCGACTCCGGCAGTGATGATATTGGTCCGGTGCCTCTTGGGGCAGACAAATGTGCGAGTCATCATGAATGGCAAAAACACGACCTGGAGCTTATGCTTATTGCGGCTCGCAAGCAAGGTGTTCCTATGATTATCGGGTCTGCAGGCGACACAGGCACCAACAGTCGCGTGGATATGTATGTAGATTTTATCAGAGATATCGCCAGAAGACATAAAATGAAAAAGTTCACACTGGCCTACTTCTATTCCGAAGTGGACAAAGAATATCTTCGTAAAAAGATGAAGGCCGGCGAGATCGTAGAAGGACTGGATGGCAGAAGCGACCTTACTTTTGAGGAACTGGACAAAACCGACCGTATTGTGGCGGTAGCCGGGGTGCACCCCTTTATAAAGGCTTTGGAAATGGGTGCCGATGTTGTCATCGGTGGACGCTCCAGCGATGCCTGTGTATTTGCGGCACCGGCAATTTATCAGGGTTTTCCGGAGAACATAGCTTACTACTGCGGTAAGGTTCTGGAATGCGCATCATTTTGCGCAGAGCCTTATGGAGCCAAGGAAACGGTTATAGGCACCATCACCAGGAATGATGTGAAAGTTACGGCCATGCATCCGGCTCAAAGATGCACCGTTGCCTCGGTGGCCGGACACGCTATGTACGAAAGAACAAATCCCTATTATGAGTATGTTGCCGGGGGCATGCTGGATATGAAGGAGTGTGTTTATGAGCAGTATGATGAAAAGACCTGCCGCATAACCGGTGCTAAATTTATTCCGGTTAAGGGAAAAATTAAGGTCAAGGTGGAAGGCTCAGGCAAGGTTGGGGAGCGTTATCTGGGAATGGCCGGCATCCGCGACCCGTATACCATCAAGCATATTGACGAAGTTATCCGGTGGGCAAGAGACCAGGTCGAGGAGCGTTTTTCCGGCAAGGAGTATAAACTCAGCTACAGAATTTTCGGTAAGAATGGTGTTATGGGTGATCTGGAGCCCGTTAAGGAGACCAAATCCCATGAACTTATGGTTATCGTTGAAGGCGTTGCGCCAACGAAGGAAGTGGCAGAAGAAGTAGCCATGATCGGTATGCGCCAGATATTCTATGCAAGACTTCCCGAGGTTAAGGGAACCGCCGGTACGGCGGCTTTCGTCCTTGACGAGGTTGTGGAAGTATCTCCTGCCTACCAATGGACTATGAATCATACTGTGGCTGTGGACGATTCAATGGAACTGTTCCAAGTCTACACCACAGAAATTGGCGAATAGGAGGAAGAAAAATGAAATCAGTAAAATTGGTTGATTTGGCAAAAACCATTCGCAGTAAAAACGCCGGTACCGATAGGATAACCTTTGATATTATCTTTAGAAAAAAGGACAATTATGAACTGGTCAAAAAAAGCGGGGTATTGACAAAGGAAACCGTTGCAAAACTTTATAACATTTCCGAATCCAGAATAGTCGATTTTGTTGAGTTTGACCCGGCATTTGCAATCAAGTTCACCATCAACAGGCTGGTTCCAAGTGGTTCCTTTGGAGAAGGCGATATTTTTGGTTGTCAGCAGTACCCCCCACTTCTCGACATTGAGGTTCCGGTAGAGGAGTAGGCATTAAATCACTTGTCTAATAGTTATACAATGTATTGTTGCCATTACCTGCATATTAAGGATGTCGGAGTATCGACTTTAAGGCAGTACTACAGATCTGATTATAGAAAGGAGGGATGAGGATGTCTAATGTGAGGGTCGGTATTACTTCGGGTTGGGAACAGGGTTCTTTGGTAACAGGATGGCCTTTGATATATACTGTTAAACCCTGTGTAGATATTGTAGAGAGAGTTGGAGGTATTCCCATAGTATTACCTGTAATGGCCAGGGCGATCTCCCGCAATGAGATTTTGAATGCAATAGATGCATTAATTGTATCCGGTGAAGTAATGAGTATAAAAAGAAATGTTCTTGAGAAGGAACATCCAAAGGACCTTGAAAGCCAGAATCCTTTGCGCTACGCCAATGAAAGAGACTATATTACAGGAGCATTGAACAGAGGTATTCCACTTTTAGGAATCTGCCGGGGTCACCAGGTTCTGAATGTTGTTTGTGGTGGTACGCTGTATCTTGATGATATACACCTTCTGCAGTCTGATAATGTGGTTACACATCAGCAGGGTGACAAAAAACCTGAACAGACGGTTCACAGTATAAGAACAGAAGGAATTTTAGCCGAAATTTTGGGCAAGAAAGAAGTAATGGTAAATAGTTTTCACAGGCAAGCAGTAAAAGATCCCCCGCCAGGATTTGACGTAGTTGCCCGTTCACAGGACGATATGATTGAAGGAATAGTAAGTGCAGAACATGATTATGTTTTAGGCTTGCAGTTTCATCCCGAGGTATTGTCCGATCCGGTATGGTTAAATATTTTCAAAGAATTGGTAGATGCAGGGGCAAGATACAGTGAAAGGAAGCATATGTTCAATGCATAAGTAGAAAATTAAATCCAAATGGAAAGGAGAGATATACTATGTCAGGCATGACAATTGCCGGATTACCCCTAGAGATATTTTATTTAATAGAGTTATTGGCGTTTATTGTAATTATATTCATGGTATTTAAAAGGCCTATTTATGAAGCAATAGCACTGGGTTTTCCCTTTACTATAATAATGACACAAAGATATGACCTGTTTTGGGAGTATCTCATCTATCCCACAACCAGTTCACTTTTCTATATAATAGTTACATTTCTGGTCCTTGCGCATATTTTAAACCAAACAGGGGTAGTAGAAAAACTAGTCAGAATTATTATTGCCATCTTTGGTAAACTGCCTGGAGGAGCAGGTTATGTGTCTTTATTCGGGAGCAGCGCCATGGCTATGATGTCTGGAACCGGTCCGGGCAACGTTGCTGCAACCGGTGTAATCACAATTCCGGCCATGATAAAGACGGGCTATCCAAGGGCACTGGCCGCTACTACCGAAATGTCATGCAGCACCTTGGGCAACCAGATGGGACCGGGACTAAATATTGTAGGGTTTGGTATATTGGCAGCTCTCTATCCTGATACATATTCACTGTCCACGTTCTGGCTTGCCCTTTGGATAGTGGGTGCGTGGCTCATTGTGCAGCGTATAATCTTCTTATATGTTTTTGCAAAACGCTACAAAGTAAAACCGATACCAAAGGAAGAAAGACCAAAGCTCGGGGAAGCATTAAAAGAAGGCTGGCAGGCACTTCTAATTCCTGTAATAATTCTGTTGCCACTTCTTATGGATTCCGCTATGAAGCCATTTATAATTAGTAGATTAGGGGAAGCCGGCCAGGCAGCTTTTTCAGGTACACTATTGATGTTTGTTGCCGGTGTGGCTTGTGTATACGCGATGTATATCGGCCGAAAAAACATGGAAAAAGGTTTTAGCGCTGCCGGCGTCTATAGGTTATTCAAAAATACGATGAGAGGCGTTATTCCCGTATCTGCAACTATATTCTTTGCATATGCCATCTCTGTTGTGTTTAAGGAAATTGCTATGCAAGAGGCGGTCGAACAGTGGTTTCTCGGGTTTGGACTGAGTGCATTTGGATGGGCAGTGTTGGTTGTAGTCTTCACAGCTTTTTTAGGCATGGTTCTACCAGGATCGGCTCAGGTTGCCATACTGGGTGGGGCTATTATTACTACCGGTGCAGCTGTTGGATTGAACCCTGCTGTCGTAGCGGCAGTAATGCCTGCGATTACCGGATGCATGGAAGGTATGACGCCTCCCATGGCCCTGTGTTTGTATGCAGCTATGGGAATTGCTAAATCGGGTTTCAAGGAGACGGCTAAACTTGCCTACATCTGGATAGCAGGTCATATGGTGATGACCGTCCTGTTGTTGTTGGGCTTGTTACCCATATTTGTATTTTGAAAAAGAGGGGGGTAGGCTATGAGAGATAAAATTCATGAGTATTTGGTCAGCCTGTATGCAATAGTAGTTGCCATATCAGTTGTTGCGGGTGCATTGGTAGCTGTGTTGTTCGTAATAGGGTTTATTGCAGACGGAGGCATTGCGGTAAAAATTTCTGAATTCAACCTGAGTTTAATGAATCAAGCGAAAAAGTGGGCATGTTACGCAGTGGGAATAGGCCTTATTGATTTTTACCTTATCAGGCAGCATGCATTGACCATCGATGATAAAGGAGAGGAAGAAGATGTCCCCTCACAGGCATCTGCATAAGCGAATTCAAGAAACTTAGGATTGCTTTATTGAAAAAGTATCATGTCAGATTAATAGGCCCCCTTGTATTTAGTTGCAGGTAAAACGCCAAGACAGCTATATTCAAGGGGGCTGAATGCATCCATGTGTCGGGTATAGGTGATAAGTAATTACATAACAAGTCCCATATACAGACAACAGAGACATATTTCAAGTTGTTATTTTAAAGGATAAATCAATATAATGGAGAAATAAAAAGAAAGCATACACACCATTCTTCATGCAGGGAGAAATGATATTATGGAACAGTACGGCAGTGTTGTGCATTTAACTTCGCTGTTTGAAGCCATAGACAATATAAGCAAGTCACGGACTCTGGAGGATATGTCCAGTGAGCTTTTTGATTTTATTGAGAAAGTTATAGAGTTCAATATGGCAATAATATATGTCATAGATTATGAAAAGGAACAGCTGGAGGTATTGTCTGCCAGGGGGTCTGACATAAGTCATCTGAAAAAGAGGATTAAGTTCAGAATCGGAGAAGGGGTAGTAGGTTGGGTCGCAAAGGAAAAGAAGGCGGTTATGCTGGAAAATGCGATGCATAATCAGGAGATCAGGGTAAGGCAGCATTCCCATGAGGATCCGGTTATAAGATCGTATATGGCAGTACCGCTTATTGTATCAGATCATGTAATAGGAATACTTAGTATATCCAATTCAAGACCCGGTATGTTCAGGCAGAGAGATGTACAGATGATAAGTATTATAGGTTCACAGATAGCTGCAATTCTGGAAGCAAACAGGGCACTCAATGAAACAAGGCAGTTCAGCAACCATATCCTTCAAAATGTTAACAGCGGTATAATTGTTATTGATAAAATGCGGAGGATTATTACTTTTAACAAACAGGCGGAAAACATTACCGGGTACACAAGTGACGGGGTTATAGGAAGAAATATTAAGGACCTTGAATTCAAGAAAAGCCTCGAGGACTGGTTCGTGCTTGATACATTGATAACTGAAAAACCGTACAACGAAGTAGAAACATATATTATCACCAAGAATGGAAGCCAAAAGCCTATCAGTCTCAGCACCTCCCTGCTTAGGGATGATAAGAATGAAAAAATTGGTGCCACGTGTGTATTCCGCGATATTTCCAAGATTAAAATGCTGCAGGAAAAGGTAAGAAGAGTTGACCGGCTGGCTATGATGGGGCAGTGTACCGCAGGGCTTGCCCACGAGATTAGGAATCCTTTGCTTCCAATAAGGACAGCAGCATCAATACTTCTGGAAAAGGAGTATCTGGAAGAAGAGGAAAAGAGCTTGATAAGCATTATCTTCAAGGAGGCAGAGAGACTAAATAACTCCCTTAACGATTTTGTTAAATTGGCCAAACCTTGCACCGGGAAGCCTGCGCGTACAAATATATTGGATGCTATATATGAGACTAATCAATTATTGAAGTATAAATGCCAGAGCAAAGACATATCAGTGAAGTTTTACCACAATAGTGCAGATTTGAATGTTTATATGTCTCCGCACAGCTTGAAAGAAATTTTCCTGAACCTTTTTTTGAACTCCATAGATGCCACGGATGA
Source organism: uncultured Clostridium sp. (assembly GCA_964625335.1). Taxonomy (GTDB): domain Bacteria; phylum Bacillota; class Clostridia; order Ch29; family Ch29; genus CAZGUG01. The sequence continues at coordinate 22,281 of CAZVBE010000017.1, forward strand.
AGGCGGGATAATAGAGATTAATATAGACCAAACGGAGGGAAAAGCATTAATTAATTTCCAGGACACTGGTTGTGGGATTTCAGAAGTTAATATGCTTAAAATATTTGATCCGTTCTTTACTACTAAAGAGGAAGGAACCGGCCTTGGCCTGTCCATAGTTCACAACATTGTGAATGAGGCGGGCGGTGATATAAATGTGTGCAACTGCAAAGACGGAGGGGTCAGGTTTCAGATAAGTCTGCCCTTGGCGGAATGACCACCGGTTATAATACTTGGCTTGGAGTGAGTTGGATGAAAGGCAAAGCTTCTTTGTTAATAGTTGACGATGAGCTTTCTATCAGGGATACCCTGAAAATTGCCCTTGAACGGGAAGGGTACAGGGTAGAAACTGCATGTGACGGCTTGGCAGCACTCCAAATAGCAAAAGAGATGGAGATAGATGTTTTGTTGACCGATTTGAAAATGGCCGGTATGAACGGGATAGAGCTTATGGAGGCTATGAAGGATGTTCAGAATAATTTTGAGACCATAGTAATATCGGCGTATACAGACATCAAGAAAGCAGTAGAATCAATAAAACTGGGAGCTTTTGATTACCTGCAGAAGGATTTTACCATTGACGAATTGGTAATTACTATAAAAAAAGCAGTTGAGAGAAAACAGCTTCTTGATGAGAATAGACTCCTAAGGCAGAAACTGACCAGCCGTTACAGATTTGAAGATATTGTGGGAAAGAGCGGACGTGTTGTAACCCTGTATAAGCTTATTGAGAAGGTTGCGACCGGTAAAGCCAATGTACTTATTACAGGCGAAAGCGGCACCGGTAAGGAAATTTTTGCTAAGGCCATACATAAAAAGAGCGACAGGCGGTTTAAGCCCTTCATTGCGATTAATTGTGCAGCATTACCGGAAAACCTGCTGGAGAGTGAGCTTTTTGGACACGAAAAAGGTGCGTTTACAGGTGCAGTCGTCCAGAAAGTTGGTAAGTTTGAGCAGGCAGACGGAGGCACCATATTCCTTGATGAAATCGGAGAACTCAGTTCGGTACTCCAGGCTAAGCTTTTGAGGTTTCTCCAGGAAAGGGAATTTGAAAGAGTTGGGGGACTGGAAAAGATTAAAGTCAATGTAAGAATAATAACGGCAACAAATAAACGTTTGGATAAGGCTATGGAAGAAGGAGAATTCAGGGAGGATCTATATTATAGGCTAAATGTCGTTAATTTTATGATACCTCCTTTAAGGGAGAGAAAGGAAGACATACCACTGCTGGCACAGTATTTTCTCAATCAGTACAATACCGAATACAGTAAGAGTATAAATCTTATTTCGGTGGATACCCTTGAATACCTTATGGCGTATAAATGGCCGGGCAATGTAAGAGAACTTAAGAACATTATAGAAAGAGCCGTTGCCATAGCAGATGAGAGAGACCGTACAATTTTGCCCAGACATTTGCCCGTGAATATATTGGGCAGAGACAGCATTTTTAAAGAGGAAGAAAAAGAAATCCTCACCCTTATGGAATGTGAAAAGCATCATATAATTAACACTTTAAAAAAAGTGGAGGGCAATAAAACCATAGCAGCTAAAAAGTTAAATATTAACAGGCAGACCTTATACAATAAAATAAAACAATACAATATTGATGCGTGATTATTAGTAAAGAACATGCCGGATTTTCTGAAGTATTAGCAGGCGGGACAACCCACCTGTTTTTTTGTTTTTGCAGTTTACAGTAACCCATAATAAGGCTTCGACATATTGTTGTACCGGGATGGTAGTTATGCCTAAAATACATAAATAGTCCAGGTTGGAGACAACATAAGAATATTCAAAAAACTACGGAGTGAAAACATATGCATTTAAACATTGATATTAAGGGAGTTACCTGCGATTCGCGAAAAGTAAAACCTGGATTTGCCTTTGTTGCGATAAAAGGGGAAAGGGAAAACGGGAACGAATACATTATGGATGCGGTCAGAAGCGGGGCGGCGGCGATATATACCGAGGAGGAGCTTAAGGAACTGCCCTGCAATATACCCATAATCAAGGTTGAAAACTCAAGAGCTGCTTTGGCTAAGCTGTTGTCAAGGTTTTATGATTTCCCATCTGAAAAGCTAAATACCATAGGAGTGACGGGGACCAACGGTAAAACCACCACCTGCCTTATGATAGAGGCAGTATTCAGGGAAGCGGGGTTTACCACAGGAGTAGTAGGTACGGTCATGATAAAGGTGGGGAACAGATACTATCCCCATGGTTTGACCACGCCGGACAGCGAATGCCTTCAAAAATACCTGGCGGAAATGGTGGACCAGAAGGTTTACGCTGCGGTGGTGGAAGTATCTTCTCACGGGCTTAAGTATCAGCGGGTAGACTCCATCCAGTTTAATGCGGCGGTACACACAAATATTACCCCAGACCACATGGATACCCACAGCAGCTTTGCAGATTATGTAAATACAAAAAAGAGGCTGTTCAATATGCTGCCTGCCGGAGCGGCGGCCGTAATAAACACCGATGACCCCTATGGGCTGGAACTGGTCAGGGATAAGCCCAAATTACTGATACTGACCTACGGGCTGGGGGCAAAGGCGAGTATAACCGCTTCAAGTATCGATATTAACACCCCTGGGATAAGCTATACCTGCTGCCTTCAGAGGTCCTTTACCAACAATATGGGGAATGACGTTGAGCCCCAGGAAATACCCATAAGGCTCGGGGTACCGGGCAAGCATAATGTGTACAACAGTCTGGCGGCTGTAACCGTAGGGCTTTTGTACGGTATACAGCCTTCTGTCATACAAAAAGCCCTTAATGATTTTAAGGGGGTATGGAGGAGGATGCAGGTAATATACCGGGACGATTTCATTGCAATTGACGATTTCAGCCATAATCCCGGTAGCTATGAGACGGCATTCGAAACGGTCCAAACGATGAATTATAACAACCTCTATATTGTAAATGCTATAAGGGGTAACAGAGGCAGTGAGATTAACAGGGTTAACGCATCGGTTATTTCCAATTGGGGAAACCTTCTAGGTGTCAAAGATATATTGGTAACCGGCAGCCGTGATGTTGTGGGCGGAGCCGATTGGGTAACGAATGAGGAGAAGGAAGCTTTTTTTGAAGGGCTTACACAGGGAGGTGCGGATGCCGATTATTATGAAACGCTGGAGGAAGCAGTGGAAGAGGTAATAAACAGGGTGGAAAAGGGGGATATAATACTTCTGATGGGGGCCCAGGGCATGAATAAGGGACAGGATATATTTAGAGACAAAGTAAACCCAAAGATTAGAATCCGGGAAAGGGATATAACAACCCTGCCCTATGAATACCATCATCACAATTCAATAAACCCTTCATAAATATTTCAGTCTGTGAATAAACATATTTTTAGATTGATAAATACACAAGAAAATTGAAGGGGAGTGTGGGGTCAATGACTCAAAGGGCGACGGACGCCAATGCAGTCTATGTGGTGGGCAAGTATTACGGTGGTTTTGAATTCAGTCATAAGGTATACGGCGAGGGGTTCTACACTTTTAAGCTTATAGTACCCAGGTTGAGCGATTATTCTGATATACTGCCCGTAACCGTGTCCGAAAGATTGATATATGGAGTTGGCCTTGAAAGCTGCAAGCAAAATATCAAAATTGAAGGCCAATTGAGGTCCTACAATAAATTTGTGGACGGGAGCAACAGGCTGATACTCACAATATTTGCAAGGGAACTGTCGATATTGGAAGACGAGGAGGAAGTAAAAAATCCCAACCAGATAGCATTGGATGGGTACATATGTAAAAACCCGCTCTATCGGACCACACCCTTTGGAAGGGAAATAACCGATATACTGGTTGCGGTAAATCGACCTTACGGGAAGTCTGATTATATCCCCTGTATTGCATGGGGGAGAAACGCCAGGTTTTCAGAAAAACTGAAAGTAGGCGACAGAATAAAAATCTGGGGCAGGATCCAGAGCCGGGAATACCAGAAAAGGCAGTTTAGCGGCGAAGTGATAAACAAAACGGCCTATGAAGTATCAATCACAAAGATGGAAAGGATAAACGAGAATAATAGAGACAATAATACTACAATGTCGGATTAAAGGACTGCTTAGCCGCAGTCTGTTTTATTTTTTCCTATACATCGCCGGTTGTGGTAAAATATATTTGGAACAACATAATATACAGAGGTGATAATATGAAGGAATGTGAAGGGAATATAGTGAAAATACTGCGCAGGGAAGTGATTCCCGCCCTTGGATGTACCGAACCGGCAGCGGTAGCATTAGCTTCTGCCAATGCACGGAAGGCTGTGGGCGGCGATGGGCTGAAGGAAATTTGGGTGAAGGTAAGCAGCAACATATACAAAAATGGCGTGGCGGTTGGCATCCCCGGAATAGACAGGGTAGGGATAGATGTGGCTGCAGCTCTCGGCGCAATTGCAGGACAAGCCGACAGGGGGCTGGAGGTGCTTGAGAGCGTAAGTAAGGATTGTGCAGAGACGGCGCTTGATCTTGTTGACCGTAATGCAGTACATATTGAAGTGCTTGACAGAGCGGGGGTATACGTGGACTGCAGCGTGGAAACGGATACCGGAACCGGACGGTGCATTATTGAGGATGGTCATACCAATATTGTACTGATTGAGGTAAACGGCAAAACGGTCATAAAAAGGGACAGGGCACAGCAGAATAACGGGGACGATCCGAGGACATGGCTGCAAAGCCTCAAAGTACGGCAGCTGATAGACATAATAAGAGAAATCCCCTATGAGGATATAGCCTTTATGCTGGACGGCAGGGATATGAATCTCCTGGTTGCGGCAAAGGGCCTTGAGGAAAAAACAGGCATGGGGGTTGGATACAGCATCTATAACTCTATGAGAAGGGGAGTACTGTCCGACGACCTTCATAATTATGCTGCAGCTCTGACGGCGGCAGGAGCCGATGTGAGAATGGCCGGGGTAAAGATGACTGTCATGAGCAGCGCAGGCAGCGGCAACCACGGTATTACAGCCATACTTCCGGTGACTGCTGTGGCACAAAGAATAGAAGCCGGGGAGCAGGAATTGGCAAGAGCCCTTGCGCTAAGCCATATTGTCACCATATATATAAAGAGCTATACCGGAAAGCTTTCTGCGCTGTGCGGATGCGCCGTGGCGGCTGCAATTGGAGCAAGTACCGGAATAGCTCTATTGTATGGTGCAAATAATCTTCAGATCGAAGGAGCAATTAAAAACATGGTCGCAAACCTGACAGGCATGATTTGCGACGGTGGAAAGGCGGGCTGCGCACTCAAGCTTTCTACGGCAGCATCTGCGGCTTTACAGTCTGCTATACTGGCCATTGAAGGAACTGTGGTTCCCTGTGACAATGGAATCATTCACTGCAGCGTGGAAAAAACAATACAGAACCTCGGAAGGGTAAGCTATCCGGGAATGATGGAAACAGATCATACCATTCTTGAGGTTATGGTAGACAACCTGGCTACCAATAAAAGAAACTGTATGGGCTGCTAAAAAACGTATCCGTCAAGGGTACCGGATTGCTTTTACTGTTCTTCATGATAAATCATTCTGTAGTATGAAGTCTTAAATCCCATCTTTTCATATAATTTTTTGGCTCTTCTGTTATCAAGGTCAACATGAAGGGACAGTTTTCCCTTTGTAAGCTCTATCATTTCATTTATAAGTTCCGTGGCTATGCCGCGGCCCTTATTCCCTTCCTTTGTACATATATATCCAAGATGATATGTAGGAATGAAATCCTTAAAACCTAAGTTAACAACCACACATACACCCTGAGGAGTGTTGTTTCTGAGACCCAAAATAATAAAACCGGATTTTATTGCCGATTCAACTGCGTCCTCAGTTTCCTCAATAGGGTCGGAGTATTCCTGCAGCCACTCTTTTATCCATTGGCAAATTGTATCTTTGGAATATTCTTTAAAATCGGTAATTCTTTGGAGTTCTATGTCACTTTTACCGTCATTAAGGACTATTACATGTTTTCCGTCCTTTATATTGCCCTGTTTTGCCAGCTTATAAAATCCGGCAAACGGATAGCCCTCCTGTATGGATAATAGTATGTTTTCCTGTTTTTTTAAAACCCTGGTGCTCTCTTTTAAAGTTTTTTCATCCACTGATATTATTTTGCCATTTGTATCATGAATGGCTTTCAGGGTATCCTCCAAAAGGCTCCCTTCACCTGCGAACAAATGCCTTGTATACTTATTAACCTTTATGTCATAGTCTTCCAGGTCATTAACCTCCATATTTTTCTTGTAATCGTCGTATATGGTATTACCCTTTGGGATTGTACATGAATATATTTGGGGATATTTATTGATATTGCCTTCAACCCATTTGTTCACAAAACCGTTATAAAGGCTTGACACCGTATATCCATAGCTTAATTGCGTAAACACGGTGCTTATGTTATCCTTCAATTTATCGGCAATCTCTTCGCCGATTTTTTGCAGCGCGATTATACTCAGATGTTTATTAGCATATGGATTAGATGCATTATAGAAATTATTGGATTTGCAATATTTATCTACGGGTTCATATATGTTGTCATAATTATTTGCTTTGAAATCTATCAGGAGCTGTCCATCAAATGCATCCTTCTTCCATTGTTCCTTTTGAAACACAGGAATTTTAACATCCAAATCATAGCTTTCGCAAAACTGAATGACAGAATTAATGTAATCATGGGAACCATCTACCACAAGGCCGTTCTTCTTATGATGCAGAGCATCCTCAACAATTATTTCCGACACCCTGTCATACTTATGTCCGTTTGGGTTCGCGCCTTCCAGCTTTAAGTATATTTGTTTTACACCCAGGTATTTTTCAAGGTTTTTTGCCCTCAATAAAGGGGTCCTGCCGGTTTTATTCAAAAAATCACTCCTTTATAATAGTCGGGTACAGTATTAAATGATATAAAAGACCACTGCCTATGTCAAGTTTTGGGTCTTTTTTGGTATGTCTGTTCATATTATTTCCTGATTAATGCGGAATTATTGCGGAATTACTGAGGAATGTCTTAAGCACCATTATGATAGCTTACTGACTTAAAAAAATGCGACACCCGGGAACCATCCCCGTTGCCGCATATGCTTATCTATTCGTCGCAGCTTAATCCGGAAAGAAAACTCATTGCCTGAAGGATATGGTTTTTCACCTGCTCAGGGGAAGGCCCCCCAGGTATATTGCGCGCCTTTATACAGTTGAGAGGTTTTATAGTTTCTAATATATCCCCTTCGAAGGCGGGTGAGATTTTTTTGTACTCCTCCAGTGTAAGCTGTTCCAGGGAAAGGCCCCTTTGGGATGATTGCAGCACCAGTTCTCCAACTATGCGGTGAGCGGTACGAAAGGGCACGCCTTTTTTTGCCAGATAATCGGCCACATCGGTGGCGTTAATAAACCCGCTGTTAACCGCAGCAGACATTTTTTCCTTATTGAATGTAAGCGTGGACAGCATGGGTACAAATACCGACAGACAGCCCTTTACCGTGTCAATTGTGTCAAAAACACTTTCCTTGTCCTCCTGCATATCCTTGTTATAGGCAAGGGGCAGGCCCTTCATAACCGTCAGAAGGCTAAAGAGGTTACCGTATACTCTGCCTGTTTTCCCCCTGATTAATTCTGCAGCATCCGGGTTCTTTTTCTGGGGCATAATACTGCTTCCGGTGCTGTAGGCGTCGTCTATTTCTATGAAACTAAACTCGCCGGTTGACCACAGTATAAGCTCCTCGCAGAAACGGCTGAGGTGCATCATAATAATCGATGAAGCGGATAGAAATTCAATGGCATAGTCCCTGTCGCTTATACCGTCTATGCTGTTCATAGTAAACTTACCAAAGCCCAGAAGTTCTGTGGTAAGCTCCCTGTCCACCGGATAGGTGGTGGCAGCCAGTGCACAACTGCCCAGCGGGTTTTGGTCCATTCGCTTACGGCAGTCTTCAAGGCGCTCCATATCCCTTTTGAACATTTCAAAATATGCCATCAGGTGGTGGGCCAGTGTAACCGGCTGGGCGTGCTGAAGATGGGTATAGCCCGGCATAATGGTAAACAGGTTTTGGCCCGCCAAATCAATAAGTACCTCAAGAAGGTCTTTGGTTTGGGCTTTTAGGACTGCAATCTGTTCCATAATATACAGCTTGAAGTCAACCGCTACCTGGTCGTTTCTGCTTCTGGCGGTATGAAGTTTTTTACCCGCATCTCCTATCCTGTCGGTTAAAAGTTTTTCTACATTCATATGGATATCTTCATATTGGGTATCAAATTGGATGGTACCGTCTTCTATATCCTTCAGTATAGAAGCAAGGCCCTCTTTAATCTCCTGGTATTCTTTTTGGGAAATTATATTGCATTTTAAAAGCGCCTTTGAATGGGCTATGCTTCCCTGAATATCATGTTTATAAAGGCGCATATCAAAGGAAATGGATGAGTGAAAATCATCCATTTCCTGTTTGGTATCCTTTGTGAAACGTCCCGACCACAGCTTCATACCGCTTTAATCTTCCTTTGCATTTTATTTTTCTTTTCCAGTTTTTCATCCATCAGCGCCCTTACCTTAAGGGGCAGACCAAAGAGGTTTATAAAGCCTTCAGCATCCTTCTGGTTGTATACATCGTCCTCGCCGAAGGTTACATATTCCTCATTGTAAAGTGAATAGGGGGATTTACTGCCGCAGACGGAGCAGCTTCCCTTGTAAAGCTTCAGTTTAACGGTTCCGGTAACCGTCTCCTGGGTACTGTCCACAAAGGCATCCAGTGCCTTTTTAAGGGGAGTATACCACAGGCCGTCGTATACCATTTGGGCGTACTGGTTTGCAACCGTATCCTTAAAAAAGGTGGTCTGGCGGTCCAGAGTCAGCCGTTCAAGCTCTTTGTGGGCATTGTACAGGATTGTGCCGCCGGGGCATTCATAAACACCGCGGGACTTCATTCCAACAAGCCTGTTTTCCACCATATCTATTATGCCTACGCCGTTTTGGCCTCCTATTTCGTTTAGTTTTTCCACTAAGGATAAGGGCTTATACTCAATACCGTCTATGGATTTGGGAATGCCCTTTTCAAAATATAATTCCAGAAAGGTCGGTTTATCCGGAGCCTTTTCAGGCGGAACCGTCAGAAGGTAAGTGCTTTCATCCGGCGTAAACCACGGGTCCTCCAAATCCGAGCCCTCATGGCTTAAATGCCACAGATTTCTGTCCATGCTGTATGGATGCTCCTTTGTTACCGGCACAGGTATGCCCCTTGCCACCGCATAGTCAACGGATTCTTCCCTGGATTTAATGTTCCATATACGCCAGGGAGCGACAACCTTCATGTGGGGGCTTAAGGCCTTAATTGTAAGTTCAAAGCGCACCTGGTCGTTGCCCTTTCCGGTGGCTCCATGGGCTATTGCCACGGCTCCTTCCTTGTGAGCGATTTCAACCAGTTTTTTTGCAATGAGGGGACGGGCGAAGGAAGTACCAAGCAGGTACTTTCCCTCATAAATAGCGCCCGCTTTCAGGGTAGGGAAAATATAATCCTCTACAAATTCTTCCTTAACATCCTCAACGTACAGTTTACTGGCCCCCGACTTTAAAGCTTTTTGTCTTGCTGCTTGGATTTCGTTTCCCTGACCTACGTCTACACAGACCGCGATAACCTCGTAATCGTAGTTTTCCTTAAGCCAAGGTATAATTATTGAAGTGTCCAGACCGCCTGAATAGGCAAGGACTACTTTGTTTTTTGAGACCATCCCAATTCCTCCTTAAAATACTATGTATTAATATACAAATTATTATAATAATTATACTACTATTTTATATTTATGCAATAGATTTATATGAAAAAGTTTAATAAATTTTTATAAATTCCCCGATATAGTTAATTTGGGAGGTTTGCAGAGTGACGGGCCGGGAGTCTGTTTATGCATAAATATGCTAATAAGGAAAGGTGACATGCCGCCGATTAGGGGATATCCCTTGCTGCGGTATGTCACCGATTGATATTCTTTATGTTTGCTGATTACTAGTGCCTATGCAGTTCATAAAAAAATGCAAAGGAATGTGTACTTTATAAATTGAATTCCTTTGCTATGGCGGAAACCGCTTTACTCTGGTCTTTGGGGTCTATGGTGCATGATATTCGTATTTCAGAAGTGGTGATAATCTTTATATTAATGTCATTTTCCGCCAGTACCGAAAACATTCTGGCGGCCACCCCTGACTGGGTTCTCATGCCCATTCCTACCACAGAAAGCTTTGCTATGTCTGTATCGGTTTCGGTATTAAAGGGACCGGTTTTCTTCTCGAGATTTTTTAGGCTTTTCAGGGCGATGTCCAAATCGTTTCTGGGTATTGTAAAGGAAATACTTATACGGTTGCCAACCGGGGTTGTCTGGCTTATCATATCTATATTTATATGTTTTTCTGCCAATCCCCTGAACAGTTCGGATATAAAATTTATGTTATAGGGGAAACCGTTTACCGTTATCATTGCGTCATTGCTGTCCACCGCCAGACCGGTTATCACTGTTTTTTCCATTATTTCATCACTCTCCTTAATAAAGGTTCCCGGCGATTCCCCGGTGCTTATTGCAACATAAATCGGCACATTGTAATTATGTGCGATTTCGATTGAGCGGGGATGCATGACGTCCGCACCTAGACTGGCCATCTCCATCATCTCCTGGTAATTGATGCTTTCCAGCTTGCGGGCATTAGGATACAGTCCGGGGTCAATTGTATATATGCCATCCACATCTGTATATATCTCGCATACCGCCCCCAGTTTAGCTGCGAGGGCCACGGCGGTTGTGTCCGAGCCTCCCCGGCCAAGGGTTGTGATCTCATTATTTGTGTTTATACCCTGAAAACCTGCCACAATAACTACATTGTCTTTATCCAGTTCCTCATAAATAACCGATGTATTTATGTCTGCAATCTTTGACTTTGTATGAAAGCCCTCTGTAATAAGCTCTATCTGGTGTCCTGTAAAGGACCGGGCTTTGCACCCGATATCGTTAAGAGCTATAGATAATAACGCTATTGATATCTGTTCCCCGGTGGACATCAGCACATCAAGTTCCCTGGGCCGTGGCTTTTCGCTCAACCGTCTGGCCATCGACAGTAGCTCATCGGTTGAATTTCCCATGGCCGATACCACCACCACAAGCTTTGCGCCGGTTTCCTTTTTTTCTTTAATTCTTCTTGCAACATTTTTTATTCTATCCAGATCTCCTACCGACGAACCGCCGTATTTTTGAACTATTATGTCCATTGCTTCACATCCTTGTCCGACTTATTTTAATAAAAAACCATCGATTACAGGGAGCGTAATCGATGGTTTTTATCGATGAATCTATCCCCTTAAATCCTCAAGAATTTTCGTTTTGTCCCTTGTGGTCTGGTCAATACGTTTTATGAATTTGGCCGGGGTACCTGCAACCACTACTCCCGGTTCCACATCCCTGGTAACCACTGAACCCGCAGCAACGACAGCGCCTTTACCCACACGAACTCCCTCCAGAATAACTGCATTTGCTCCTATGAGCACGTTGTCTTCAATTATAACAGGGGTGCTGCTGGGAGGTTCCAGGACGCCGGCAATAACTGACCCTGCTCCGACGTGTACATTTTTCCCTATTACTCCTCTGGCGCCTATCACGGCATTCATATCTACCATGCTTCCGTCACCGATATCCGCCCCAATGTTTATCACGGCTCCCATCATAATAACCGCGCCCTTGCCTATACTGCATTTGTCCCTGATAAATGCGCCGGGCTCTATACGGGCATTGGTGTTTTTAATATCCAAAAGGGGTATCGCTGAATTCCTTCTGTCGCAGTCTATATGGAATTTTCTTATTTTCTGCTTGTGATACTCCAAAAGCTTTGTAAACTGGTTGTATTCACCAATAATTATCCAGAAGTTGTCGTTGCCATATATCTGGAGGTTTTCAAACTCCACTCCCTCTAAGTTTCCATCTACATACGCCTTGACAGGGGTAGTCTTAACCGCATTCTTTATATAGGCGGCTATTTTGTACGGATCCTTCAAATCATCTTCAAGGCAGCTGCATTCTTCCGTATTGCATACATCCTCCAGGCAGCCACAGCCCGGTGTGTTGCATTTATCATTTGTCATTGGAGTATCATCCCTTTCTAATCGTTAGTTAGTATACTGTCCATATTATAGAATCCCGGTCTTTGTTCCACGATAAATCGGGCTGCCCTGAGGGCACCAAGGGCAAAAATCCTTCTTGAGAGGGCCAGATGCCTTATTTCTATAATTTCATCCGGTCCCGCAAACAGGATGCTGTGTTCACCCGGCATTGTTCCACCCCGTATTGCATGGATTCCTATCTCGGTGTTCTTCCGTTTGCCTGACTGCGGGGTCCTGCCGTACACAAAGTCTCTGCCTTCGGTTATCTCTTTTTCTATTGCCTTTGCTATCATCAAAGCGGTTCCGCTGGGGGCGTCAACTTTTTGGTTGTGATGAAACTCGGTGACTTCTATATCAAAGCTGTCTGATAGTACCGAAGCGACCCTGCCGCAAACCTCTTTTACCAGATTCACTCCCAGCGACATATTGGCGGAATTAAATACCGGTATCGTTTCGGCCGCCTGCTCAAGCAACCCCGTGTGCTCTTCATTAAGGCCGGTGGTTGCCACCAGAAGTGCCGTATTGTTTTTGACAGCATAGGGCACCAGCGCGGATACGGATTCCGGTCTGGAAAAGTCAATTATCACATCTGCTTTTCCGCTAAACTGGTCTATCCTTTCGAAAACAGGATAACCAAAGGGGTTTTCCGCGGTGTTTTTGTCAACGCCGGCTGTTATTTCAATATCCGGCATCTTTGATGCTTCTCCTGATATTACCCTGCCCATCTTTCCGTTACAGCCGTTTAAGATGGTTTTAATCATGTAATTACCCCCTTAACTCAAAACCGTAATTTGTCAGCGATTTTTTCAGAAACTCAAGGTTTTGTTCCACCATGGTTGTAAGGGGAAGTCTCAATTTGCCCACATCATATCCAATAAGGTTCATGGCAGTCTTAACGGGTATCGGATTTACCTCGCAAAACAGTGCCTTGAAAAGTGGTATTATTTTTAGCTGTAATTCCTTGCTTTTTTCCACATCCCCCTCAAGATAAGACATTACCATATCATGCATTTCCCTGGGGATTATATTTGCCGTTACGGATATTACTCCTTTACCGCCCAGAGATAGGATAGGTACTACCTGATCGTCGTTTCCGGAATACAAATCTAATTTGTCTTCACAAAGATAGGCGGTCTCGGCAATTTGCGTGAAATTTCCGCCGGCTTCCTTAACTCCTGATATGTTTTTGTGTGCGCACAGTATTTTAAGGGTATTTGGCAAAACATTGAGTCCTGTCCTGCCGGGAACGTTATATATTATTATTGGAATGTCTACGCTGTCCGCCACTGCTGTGAAATGCTCCACAAGCCCTTTTTGGGTTGTTTTGTTGTAATATGGGGTTATGACCAGCAAACCGTCTGCCCCGACTTCCTGTGCATATTTGCTTCTTTTTATGGTTTTAGCCGTGTCGTTTGTGCCTGTACCGGCAATTACCGGTATTCTCCCGCCTGTTTTTTCTACGGCGAATTTTATCGCAGCCTTTAATTCGTCCTCGGTCATTGTGGAAGCTTCCCCGGTAGTCCCACAGATGATGATGGCATCGGTTAACTGCTCAACATGCATATCAATGAGTTCCCCAAGCTTCTCAAAGTCTATTCCGCTTTCAGTATAGGGAGTCACAATGGCAACTCCTGAACCAGTAAAGATTGACATTAGATTACCCTCCTGTTTTTTTGCTGACTGAGCAGCAATAATATAATATATTTCCTGCAGCTTAAATATTGCGCAGTACCTATATGTAACACCGTCACTGACGGTTCGTTTGGGTAAGCATTACATTGAACCTGCAATGAGTTCGGCAATCTGCACTGCGTTGGTAGCGGCGCCCTTTCTTACATTATCCGCAACTATCCATAGGTTTATACCACTATCAAGGCTCTCGTCTCTTCTTATACGCCCTGTATACACCAGGTCAGTATTAACCGCCGTGCTTGCCATCGGGTACAGGTTGTTTTGCGGGTCATCCACAACCCTTATTCCGGGACTTTTTTCAAGCAGTTCCTTAAGCTCTGCCAGGTCAAAATCCTTCTTGAACTCTATATTAAGGGATTCGCTGTGGCAGCTTTCCACCGGGACTCTGACGGTTGTTGCGGTTATCCTCAGACTATTGTCATCCAATATTTTCTGCGTTTCGTTTATCATCTTCATTTCTTCTTTGGTATAGCCGTTTTCAAGGAATACATCGATATGGGGCAGACAGTTGTTAGCTATGGGATGAGGATAAAGGGTTGGCTCCTTTCCTGCCAGACCATCACTTAAGTCTTTAATCCCCTTGTAACCCGAGCCTGAAACAGCCTGATAGGTTGAAAACACAACCCTTTTTATTCCATACCTGTCATAAAGCGGTTTGAGCACAACCACTGCCTGTATGGTGGAGCAGTTGGGATTGGCTATTATACCGCTGTGCTCTCTTACGGCATGGGGGTTCACCTCGGGGACAACAAGAGGCACACCCTTTTCCATTCTCCATGCGCTGCTGTTATCAACAACCACTACACCCTTTGAAGCGGCTATGGGTGCGTATTTTCTGCTTGCATCTCCTCCTGCCGAAAACAGGGCTATATCTATATCCCTGTCGAAGGAGTTCTCGGTGAGCTTTTCCACCGCATATTCCTTTCCTTTGAAGGCAAGGATTTTGCCCTCAGATCTCCCGGATGCAAACAGGTATAGTTCCCCAACAGGAAAATCCCTTTCTTCCAATACCTTTAGAAATGTTGTGCCAACCATTCCCGTTGCACCGACTATTGCAACCTTTAAGTCTTTCATGTCTTACGCCTCCTCAAGCATAGTTTCCTTAATATAATTATATGTAAGGAAACATTTAATATTATGAAGCTATTAAAAAGCCGGCATATAAACAAGCCGGCTGACACTAATAATATACAAGCCTACAAACCAAAGTAGACCTAATATTATGATAGCGCTCCACCGGTTAAGGTGACAGTTATCCAGCTGTTAACCGGACACCCAGGTAACACTTCAAGGGAGGAGTGAAACCTTCGGCATTTTCCCCTTTCGCTATCCTTCAGCGGAGTCCCTCCTCCTTCGGATATTTACTGATGAAAGATGCACCTCTACCATATTATTGATTTTATCCATGATAACATTATATAGGTTGTTTGTCAACGATACCTGATGGACGGCATTTGTCCGAAAGGCCCTGTTTATATAGAAATTTTTGCTTGCAAATGGAATGTGTATGTGATATAAAATTAATAACAGATATAAAAAGCAGAATATGCGGAAATTATCACTTGTTTATTCAGATGCATAAACATCGCCATAAACAAGGTCAATGAATGTTGATTACATTCGTGCGGCCTTGTTTTTTGTTATATACTAACTAAATTTTATTAATATAATGGCAGTTAATATGCATTCAAAAAGCCGTTTTGGAAGGGATGGTTTATAAGATGTACGATGTGGCAATAAATAACGGATTAATAGTAGATGGTACAGGCGCTCCGGCCTATTTCGGAAGTATTGGCATAAAGAAAGACAGGATTGAACATATAAGTCCTGACAGACTGTATGGCAAGCACACCATTAATGCAGAGGGACTGACAGTAACCCCGGGATTTATAGATGTTCACACCCATTCCGATACAAGCTTTATTATTGACAATAGACTGGAAAATAAAGTTTATCAGGGGGTAACCACAGATATAATTGGCAACTGCGGCATATCGATTTTCCCGTCACCCGGAAAAAATGATTATTATGAATTGTTTAAAAAATATTGCTCAGGACTGCTGGTAGGGACCGATAAACTGAAGAATAAATTTGAAGATATCAATGCCTATAAGGATGCATTAAAAAGAACCAAAACAGCGATAAATTGCGGAATATTGGCAGGTCATGGAACACTGAGAATTTGTGCAATGGGCTTTGAAAACAGAAAGTCCACAGATGAAGAAATTGAAACGATGAAGGAATTATTGGACCATCAAATCGAAAATGGTGCAATTGGCATGTCATTAGGTCTTATTTATCCCCCGGGAAGTTTCTCCGACAAACATGAATTAATTGAACTGGCAAAGGTTATAAAAAAACATGATGCTCTTTTAACGGCACATATAAGAAATGAAAAGGCGGGGATATTTGAAGCGGTAAAAGAAATGATTGATATTGCCCAAACTACCCGGGTTCGGCTGCATATATCCCATTTGAAGCTTATGGGAGAAAGCAACTGGGGAAAAACAGAAAAACTGTTGAATATGATAGCCGATGCAAATGAAAAAGGCGTTATCATTACATGTGACCAGTATCCCTATTCCGCATCAAGCACAACCCTTGCTGCCGTAGTACCCTCATGGGCCCATGAAGGCGGAACATCCAAAATGCTGGAAAGGCTCAGGGAAAAACCGGAAGTTCTGGAGCACCGGATTGCCAGGCTGATAGATGAAAGAGACGGAGCGGGCAGAATAAAAATTGCTCATACATTTGGGACAAAACCCCAATATGAAGGTCTGCTGTTATCCGAGCTGGCTCAAATTATGGATTTAAATGCTGCGCAGACAGTAATCAAGGCCCTTGATGAAACCAATGGTAAAGTAAATGCCATATACTTTTCGATGAGCGACAGGGATGTCGAACATATCCTTTCCCAGGAAAACATTATCGTCGGCAGTGACGGTTCTGCCCAAAGCTATGATAATAAGGTGAGTAAGGGGTTACCCCACCCAAGAAATTTTGGAACCTTTCCAAGGGCTGTAAGAATGGGCAGAGAGATTGGCAGGCTAAGCAGGGAAAAAATTATCAGGAAAATGACCGGGTTGCCGGCGGAGGTATTTAAGCTTAAAGGTACAGGCTCAATTTGTATTGGGAACTATGCCGATATTACCATATTTGACTGGGATGAATTCGAAGATACCGCAACCTTTGAAAACCCTTATCAAAAACCAACGGGGATAAAACATGTGTTAGTTTCGGGTTCATTAATCCTTGAAGACGGAGAAATGACCCAGAACAGACCGGGCAGGATATTTTAGAATGCCTGTTTTGACGGCTTGTTTGATAGAATAACTCATGCCAAGCTGATATTGGAGGTGGTTATCTGTTGTTAACGGTATTGAGTTATGCTATTTTAAATACATCCAAGAGGTTAAGAATAAAAGTATAGGGAGGGAATCAATGAATGGAAACAAAGGAATTATTATTTAATATGCCACCAATCCTTGGGTTACTACCATTAATTGTCTATATATTTCTGTCATTTAAAAAGAATAGTCATCCTGTTGTAAATGTATTCGTATGCGTGCTGTTGGGTGCAATTATAGTGAAACAACCGATACTTCAATTGGGCTCGGTAATAGCCGGTGCAATGGGATCCTTCCTGGCCCTGATAGGTCTGATAATAATACTGGGTTCAGGATTAGGCGCAGTTTTAAGCCGGACGGGCGTAGCCGAAAATCTGGTCCATATACTTATGGATAAAATTGGAATCAATACTGAGCGAAAAGCAATAATAGGGACAATGGTTACTTCGGTTCTATTGGTTACGCTGCTGGGAACCATGGCGGGTGCAAATGCCATAATAGCCCCGATTGTAATTCCGTTAGTTGCTACAATGGGGATTACACCAAGTACCCTGGCAGTAATATTCCAGGGTGCAGGTCAGACCGGACTTTTTCTTGGACCCTTCAGCCCTCCCATGGTAACCCTGATGGAATTAACCGGGTTATCCTATATTCAAATTCTAATGTATGCGGGAATACCTGTTTCGGTATGCATGTGGGCGGTAACCTATTTCATAGCAAGGCATACGCAAAAAACCACGTTTGGAAAGTATAAGTTCGAGCTTGAAGAGAAACACAGCGATAAAGAGTATGCAGCTTCCGCCGAGACAAAAAGAGCAACAATGGTATTCCTGGGGGCTTTCTTAGCGCTTATCGTGTATGGAGTAGCAGTTAAAAGCGGTGCTTCATATGCCATTTTCATAATGATAACGGTCGCTGTTGCAACGGGACTGGCTGCCGGAATGAAGATAGGGCAAATTGCCGATTCGATGTTCGAAGGCATGTCAAAGCTTATATGGCTGTTTGTGATGTTCCTGCTCTTTGAACCCTTCCTGATGTTCGTTGAGCAGTCGGGTGCTTTTGATGCCTTGTTTGATATAATGCAGCCACTTATAATAAGCAGCGGTCAAACGGTATTTGCTTTACTGGCAAGTGTTATTGGAATATTCGGAATTAACGGTGCTGCGGTTGCCCAGGCAATGCTTATTGACAGCCTGTTTGCAAACATGGTTACCGGGTTAGGCGTCAATATGGGACTATGGGCAGCGGTATTACTGATAGGAAGCCAGATAACATCATTTGCTTATCCCGGGGGAGACATGCTGGGAGCTATGGGCCTCGCCCAATCAAAGGATATAAAATCTATGTTGAAACTGGGTTATTCAATTATAGTTGTTATCCTGGCAGTGGTAATAGTGCTGTCGCTGGTATTATAGGAGGTTGATACTATGACGTTAGAGAAAAGAGTGTTTTCAATACTGGGTGAATTGGAAGGTACGGTCGGGATGTATTTTCAAGACCTTGGTACCGGAAAAACAATAAGTATTAACCCGAATACGGAATTTTCAGCTGCCAGCACTATAAAAATACCTCTGATATCACTTTTGCTGATTCAATCCAAATCGGGGTTGATTAATCTGAAGGGTCAAGTGGAAATTGACCGGGCAAACAGAGTTGGCGGTACCGGTGTCATTAAAGAACTGGACAGGTCTTTTAAACCGACAATTCTGGATTTGGCCAAATTAGCCATAATAGTAAGTGACAATATTGCTACAAACCAGCTGATCGATATTGTAGGAGGCCCGGAAAGCGTCACCGAATTCTGCAATAAGCTGGGGCTTAACAATACGAAACTGCAGAGAAAAATGATGGATATCGAAGCGATGAAATCCGGCAGGGATAACATAACAACAGCAGGAGATATGGGTTATCTGCTAAAACTGTTGGCCAACAATCAAATCGATTCGGAGGAAGTGTCGGGCAGTGTGGTTAATATCATGAAGGGTCAGCAGCTAAGACAGAAATTACCCTATCTGATACCCGCATTGGAACCCGATGACCCCAATGTATACAGCGACAAGGTAGAAAATGGTACTGTAGTTGTAGCTCATAAAACCGGTGATTTGTGGAAGGTACAACATGACGTGGGCATATTCATGCTGCCGGAGGGCAGAAAATATGTATTGGCAGTGTATACCAGCAACCTGAAGTCGGATGATGAAGGGATAAGAGCAATTGCCAAATTATCGAAGGAAGTATACGATGCCATGGTTTGTGATAATTAACGCGGTAAGCTGAACATATAAGTGACCAAAAGCAACGGCTCATGGTTAAAGCCAATGTACAACGTTTAGCAGGCGACAGCCATAAGGTGCAGCGGGTTTTAACCAATGAGCCGTCCATATGAGTGATTATTGTTGCATTTCAAGGGTTTTGCTGGTACAATCTTGTGTATGATGATTTCTTCATTAATATAATATACGGGTGGTTCATATGTATGATAAAAATACAGTATATGTAATAGGACATGGGAAAACCAGCAGTGACAATGCTATCACCGACAGATTTAAGATATTCTTCATAGGCTTTATAATAGATACACAAACCGATGAAATTGTGGATCTTGCCTGTTCTGCAACAATACCTACTACTCAGAATTTTATTGCTTCATTGTTTAAAGGAAGAAAATTTGACAGGTATTATGAAGAAATAGAAAATGAAATAATGACAAGGTATTTCGGTACTTCTCAAAAAGCTATTATAGTATCCTATAAGGATGCCTTAAAAAAATACCATAAGGTAAAAACAAAGTAGTATCAGATACTGCTTAATCTAGCAAATATATTATGATAACAGTAATATACAAAGTAGGTTAAATCCAGTGGAAGTCTTTTTGTGGCAGACTTTTGCTGGATTTCTATTTTGCATAATATTTAAGGGAGTTTTAAAAATGAAGATTACTGACATAAAGCTTGGATATATTTCCGTTCCGTTAAAGAAACCCTTCAGGACTGCTTTGCGCAGCGTAAACAGTATAGAGGATATTGTGGTAAAAATCGAAACCGATACAGGCAATGTCGGATACGGGGAAGCGCCTCCCACGGGAGTTATTACAGGAGATACAGCGGGTGCAATAACAGGTGCCATAAAAGACCATATTAAGAAGCATCTAATGGGTATGGATATAGAAAACATGGAAGAGATAATGTTAAAATTGGACAGGTCGGTTGTAAAGAATACAAGCGCAAAGGCTGCAGTGGATATGGCAGTATATGATTTGTTCGGGCAGTTGTATAAGGTTCCGGTTTATAAACTGCTGGGCGGCTATAAAAATGAGATAACAACCGACATAACCATAAGTGTAAATGCCCCGGAGCAAATGGCCGCGGACAGTATAGAAGCAATAAACCGGGGGTATAGAACGCTTAAGATTAAGGTGGGCGGGGATTCCGCTTCGGACTTAAACCGCATGAAGGCTATAAGGGATGCCGTAGGATATAATGTGGATTTAAGAATAGACGCCAATCAGGGTTGGAATGCTAAGGAAGCAATAAATATACTAAGAGCGATGGAAGACGCCAATTTAAATGTTGAGCTTGTGGAACAGCCGGTGCCGGCCCACGACCTTGACGGGCTGAAACTGGTAACCGATAACGTTTCCATTCCGGTCTTAGCGGATGAAAGCGTATTTTCACCGAGGGATGCTGTGACTATAATGCAAATGCGTGCAGCCGACCTGATAAATATCAAGCTGATGAAAACAGGAGGTATATATAACGCACTGAAGATTTGCACAATGGCCGAAGTGTACGGAGTGGAATGTATGCTGGGCTGCATGCTGGAGGCTAAAATCAGTGTTACTGCAGCTGTTCATTTGGCTGCAGCAAAGAGCATAATTACGAAAATCGATTTGGACGGACCGGCATTATGCAGTGAGGATCCAATTGACGGGGGAGCAGTGTTTAAAGACTATAGGATTTTATTAACGGATGATCCCGGATTTGGATTTAACGGTATATATGGTGTTACTTACAGGTCCATATAAATCCCTATGTATTGTCTTAAAGCTTCAATAATGATATATTTTATTAAGATACTACTTAAATACAGAGGCTGGAGGGGACGCCATGATTAGTGCCAGAAAGGAAATATTAGCTGTCAGGGATGATGTGGTGGGGCTGCGGAGGAAGATACATTTAAATCCCGAACTGGGTATGGAGGAATTTGAGACCTCCCGCACCATAAAGGAATATTTTGAAGGTTTTGGGACAGGGGTAAGAACTGATTTATTGGAAACTTCGGTTGTTGTGGATATAAAAGGGCAGGGGGGCGATAAATGTTACGCCTTCAGGGCTGATATGGACGCTCTTCCGGTTGAGGAGCAGACCGGACTTGAATTTTCGTCGACAAGAAGAGGCGTAATGCACGCCTGCGGGCACGACGGTCACGTGGCAATACTTGCAGGCCTTGGCAGGTATCTTTTGGAGAATAAAGACAAGCTCATACATAACGTGCGGCTTATCTTCCAGCCGGCGGAAGAGGGTCCGGGGGGCGCTCTTCCCCTTGTAAAGGCAGGGGTGCTTGAGGACCCGAAGGTTGACGGAATATTTGGCCTGCACCTGTACCCGGACCTCCGGGAAGGAAGGGTGGGGTTAAGAGCCGGCCCTATGATGGCCCAGACACGGGAACTGTACATAGAAATATACGGCGAAAGCAGTCACGGGGCCCAGCCCCATAAGGGCAGGGATGCCGTGGTGGCTGCGGCTCATATGGTTACCGCCTACCAGAGCATAGTGAGCAGGTCGGTTGACCCTATGGAGCCTGCTCTATTTACCATAGGCAGGGTTACCGCAGGAGAAAGAGTTAACATAATAGCGAAGAAAGCACGGATAGAAGGCACCATGAGGACCTTTCGTGAGGAAGATTACAATCTTGTACTGAATAGGATTAAAGCAATAACAGAGGGTATAGGAAAGGCCTTTGGGTGTGAAACCAGTATTGAATTCGGTTACGGACTGCCGGCGGTGGTGAATGACCAGGAATTGTCCGGGCTTGTTTGTGCGGCTGCAGGGACGCAAAATACAGACATAATAGATCCCGTTATGCTGGCGGAGGACTTCTCCCATTACCAGAGGAGTGTGCCGGGAGTATTTTTTATGCTGGGAACAAGAAATGAAGACAGGGGATACGTTCATCCGCTCCATAGCTGCTATTACAATTTCAGCGAAGATGTTTTAACGGCGGGCATTGAAATGTATGTGAGTATACTCGAGGGACTTGGGGGTATTAAATAATTGTACCAAGCTGGTATTCCAGTTTTTTTAACAATATATACAGAAGTTTTATTTCCAATTGGGTCATATCGGTGATACCGTAAACTTCCCCGCAGGAATCTCCGTATAACAGGGCTTTTCTTACCGTTTTACCCCTTGGAGTAAGGTTTATATAGCTTTTCCGCTTATCGGCCCTGCATTTGACCCTTTCAATTAACCCCTTTTGCTCCATGGCTTTAAGGGCTTCCGAGAGGGTGCTTTTGCTTATACTGCACCGCTTTGAAAGAATGGTATGGGTAAAGGAAAAATCACGGTCAATCTCGGACACAACCATTGACTGGTATGGTGAAAGACCCAGGGAAACAAGGGTACACTTTTCATGGTTATCCAGCCCGAGGGATACTTTTTTTATTAGTTTAAATATTTCATGAAGCATTTCGGTTTGGCCCATTCGGTTTGCCTCCCAATAGTTCGGTCTGGAACCATTATATTTCCAATACATGGGATTGTCAATGGACGACGGAAAAAGAAGTCCGGTTAAAGGATATACATGCGGTTTGGAGAATAATATGTAATACGTGCTGTTTATGGAAGGAGAATGGAATTTGGGCAGGGGAAATTCGCTGACGCTACTGGGTATAAATACGGTATTTATGGTAACGGCGCTGCTTCTTATTACGCTGGGCTATTATTTGCAGGTACTTAATATATATATGGGGCTGATAGTCACCGAACTGGTTATCATTATGGTCCCGGTTCTGATATATATAAAATGGAAAGGAGCGGACTTTAGAGAGGCGCTTCGGCTAAAGGGGATAAGCAAAGGAACGCTGTGGCTGTGTGTATTAATAACCCTTTGCGTCTATCCCGTCGGGCTGTTCCTTAATCTGCTTGGCAACCTTGCCCTGAGCATGTTCGGCGAGTTGATACCCGTTCCGATACCGGTGGCAGAAAGCCTCGGTGAATATGTAATAAACATTTTGGTTATCGGCCTGACGGCAGGGGTGGCCGAGGAGGTCTTCTTCCGGGGGTTTATTCTTAAAGGGTATGAGGGCTTTGGACAAAGGAAGGCGATAATAATTTCCGCCCTGCTTTTTGGGATATTCCATTTTAATATTCAGAACTTTATTGGCCCCGTCTTTCTCGGCCTGGTTTTCGGATATATGGCCGTCAGGACGGGGTCAATTATAGCGCCAATAGCCGGGCATTTTATAAACAATGCGGTTTCGGTCACCTTTATGTTTGCAGCGGGTATGGTTTCGGAGGCACCGTCCGGAGGATACGAAAGTGTTACCGGTACCCAGGTGCTGGCGGCCGGTTTGGTTTTCTGGGGTCTGTTTGCGGTGGCCGGAGGAGTATCAGCCCTCAGACTTTTTAGAAGGCTGGAAGGGCCGAAAGGCTTTGAAGGAACTGATAAGACAAGCGAAGGTTACGGGGTTATACAGCCGGTGCCGATGATTAGGGATTTTATTCCGGTGATTATTACAGCAGTTATATTTCTGGTATTTTGTCTAACCGAGTTTTTAATGATACTTAGCTGAACACCCTAACCTCCATGGGTTACATATTTAACCGGGTATTATAGCATAATATGGGTTGAAGGAGGTATTCCCATGACAAAGACAAAGAAACAAAAGAAAAAAAAGGAGAGACCCGGGGACAGGCTGAAGTATGAGATAGCATGTGAACTGGGTTTGGGCGAGAAGATAAAAACCCAGGGATGGGGTGGCCTTACTGCCGCCGAAACCGGCAGAATAGGAGGAATGCTCACAACCAGAAAAAAAGCACAAAGGACAGGGGAGATGCAAAACAAGAGCGCAGAGGGTTAATACATTTGAATAAACGCACCGGTAAAAGGCATATTCGGATATATAACTGGAAAAACTAATTTCAAAGTATAAATTCCAGGGAAACTAATGCGGTAGCTTGCAGCGGACAGATGCTAAATAAGGGGTGAAATGATAAATTTTGTAGATGGAAGGGATTTTGTTTGACATAGCAAATAGCAGTGTGATAAACTCTTTGTAGTAGCTGGAAAGCTATTTTACTTTTAGGTTTTTAGGAGGAATGCATTAAATGGAAAAAGGTAAAGTGAAGTGGTTCAACGCTGAGAAGGGTTACGGTTTCATCGAAAGGGAAAACGGAGAAGATGTTTTTGTCCATTTCTCAGCTATCGAAATGGAAGGTTTTAAAACTTTGGAAGAAGGCCAGGAAGTGTCCTTTGAAATTGTTCAGGGTGCTAAGGGTCCTCAGGCTGCAAATGTACAGTTAGCTTAACATATTAGTTTAGCTTTTGCATTTGATAGCGGTATATAAACCTCGTCAACCGACGGGGTTTTATCATTATTCTGGGGGGATTTTAAAATGGATTATGCGGTTAGAGCCATAGACAGCAGTGGCAGTATAAGGGCCTTTGCGGCGGTTACTACCCGTTTGGCAGGGCAGGCGGCAGAAATCCACAGGTGTTCTCCGACCGGTGCGGCAGCCCTCGGCAGAAGCCTGACAGCTGCATTCCTCATGGGGCTTATGTTCAAAAATGATAATAACCGGCTGACGCTGCAAATTGCCGGGGGAGGCCCGCTAGGCAGGATTGTTGTGGTTGCAAATGCCCTTGGTGAGGTAAAGGGATATGCCGATGTGCCGCAGGCGGACTTGCCGCTTAAGCCCTCGGGTAAGCTTGATGTTGGAGGATTGGTGGGAAAGGACGGTTGCCTGACGGTCATCAAGGACCTCGGACTTAAGGAGCCCTATTTAGGGAAGGTTGAGCTGGTATCCGGGGAAATTGCGGAGGATATGGCCGCATATTTCACCTATTCGGAGCAAACCCCGTCTGCAGTAGCTCTGGGGGTGCTGGTGGGAACAAACCTTTCGGTACGGGCATCGGGCGGATATTTGATACAGCTTATGCCGGATGCAGGTGACAGGAAGGCGGAGAGGATACAGGAGCGACTGATGGACATAAAACCTGTATCTATGCTGGTTGATGAAGGATACAGCCCCGAGGGGATATTGGAGCATGTTTTGCAAGGCACCGATTTGAGATTTCTTGAAACAAAACCTTTGAAGCTGAAGTGCGACTGTTCAAAAAAACGCCTGGAAGAGGTATTGATAAGCCTTGGAAAGGATGATATCAAAGATATGCTGGAGAAGGACGGAAAGGCGGAAGTGGTGTGTCATTTCTGTAACAGCAGATATCTTTTTAACGCCGGTGAGCTGGAAAGGCTGTTAGAGGCAGCGCTGTGAAAAGTAACCATTTGTATACCCCCTCCATATATATATATAGGGGCATTACTATCTGAAAGGTGGAATGTCGGCATAAATTCCGAAGGAGGGGTTGGATGTCAGACTTTATAGAAAGGCTGGCTGTGTTTACCAAACTGTATGGAAAATATTTTTTCCTGCTTATAATAATTATACTATTTTTCGCCGCTGCATTTGAACCGGAAGTTTACTACGAACAGCCTGAACAGGAAAACGAAGAAACAGGTGAATAACGGTATCATGCACTTAAACCCCCGGGTCAGACAAACCCGGGGGTTTAAACTTATTGGATATCAATTTTTTTGTTTTTGGAAGGCTGTTTGTTTTCTTTGGGAAGAAAGACCCTTAAAACTCCGTTCTCATAGCCGGCGGACACCCCGTCATGCTTCACATTATCCACCACAAAGCTTCTGGCGAGCTTGCCGGATCTCCTTTCACGCCTTAAATAGCTGTCTCCCCGTTCTTCAAAATCCTCGTTATGCTCTGCGGTTATGGTGATACGATTATCATTCATTTGGATGCCGATATCCTCTTTTTTGAATCCGGGCAGGTCTGCCTCTATAAGATACCGGTCGTCTTCCTCCCTGATGTCTACCCGCATGCCTGCTGCAGGATTTTCTATGGAAGCAGGGAAGCCGGTGTCAAAAAAGTTCTCCCACAACCCGTCGGGTATAAGACCCCTGAAATTTCTGTCCTTCCTGAAGGGAATAAGGTCGAACATATGGTTTCCTCCTTTACATAGAGAATAAGCTTTATATTTTAAGGTTATTATACCCGTGTGTGCTGCAAATATTGCCTCTTGTATTATATATTTATGCGTCACTCCTTAGAGTATAATTTTAGTTGGCAAGAATAAGAAAAAAACAGGAAGAAGGCAA
>CAZVBE010000018.1:0-45185 GCA_964625335.1 uncultured Clostridium sp.
TTTAATGGAGACCATCTTAGCATAGTTTGCCAATTTGGCACAGTCTCCCGTCCCTGTGCTTCCTGTGCTTCCCTGTGCTTCATGTGAATGCTTCGTGTTTCGCTTCCCGGTGCTTAATTGGCCCCGGTTTTTTTGATTCCTGCCGAATGAGTGGCGATGCCACTCCTTTTTCTTGTACCCATGGATTTAAACTCTGCCGCTATCATGCCTGCCAAAATAAGGGCGCAGCCGGTAAACTGCCTGAAGGTAAGCAGTTCACCCAGCAGAATAAATGCGAAAGCAAGTGCAAAAACCGGTTCTCCTATAAAGATAAGTGCTGTATGAGTGGGGCTGGTATACTTTTGCGCTACGTTCTGCACCAAGAAGGCATAGGTTGTTGCAAGCAGCGAGGTGACAAGCAGTGCGAGCCAGACATTTGGCCTGTACGGAATAATTGGCTGTTCAAGGATGAAAGTAAACAAAACGCTTGCTGCCGCCACCGTACCAACTTCAACGGTGGCCAGCAGCATCGGGTCGGAGAGCCGTGTATACCGGTCTATAAAAATAATCTGAAGCGCAAAGAAAAAAGTACACATGAACGAATATACATCGCCTATGTTAAGTGCAAAGCTGTCCCCAAGGGTGAGAAGGCCAAGGCCGGACATCGCGAGAAGCACACCCAATACCGCAGCCGGCTGCGGCCATTTTTTCAAATACATTGCGGAAATCACAGGTACGATAACCGCGCTAAACCCCACAATAAAAGCAGCATTGGAAGCGGTGGTATAATTAAGTCCCACCGTTTGAAATGCATATCCTCCAAAAAGCATAAGCCCGAGTATTACCCCATTTCTAAGGGTTACTCTGTCAAGGCCCGGGAGCTTTTTGTAAGAGAACAGCGCAAGGAAAATAGCCGCTATCCCAAATCTCAGGCTTAAGAAATTATAGGTCTGTATATGCTGTATTGCATCCTTGATTAATACAAAGGTAGATCCCCAGATAATTACCACTGTTAATAAAGCAATGTCCGCCTTAAGCTGTTTTTGCATCTGCTCATCTCCAATTTCTTCTAAAGCACCGGCAACGGTTCTTTTTGTATTTTCGCCATCACTTGACAATTGACCATATCGAATATTATAACATTTTTAAATACTATTTCAACAATTACTCACTTTATTACGGACAGAAAAATACTATGGTAGTAAAGCAAACACTGGTGATTAGCGACCGTTAAAGCCGGGGCGTAAAAATACGGACGCTTACATCGAGTGTAAAGTGAGCATTCATAGGCGGAGCGGCAAAGTGTTGCTGATAAAAGAATTAAGGGGGAAAACATATGGCTCTCGGACTTGCATTATCTGGGGGAGGCATCCGTGGCGCATCACATATAGGCGCCCTCAGGGCGTTGGAAGAAGCGGGGTTAAGGCCGGACATGATAGCGGGTGCCAGCGCAGGCAGTATTGTTGCTTCACTGTATGCAACCGGCATGCCTTTAGACAGTATGGAGGAAGTTTTTTTTAGGTATGCTCCATACATACTTGATTTTGATATAACCGGAGCCTTTGGTACGGTACTGCGCCTCTGCGGTCTTTTAAGGGGCAGGCCGGTACTGGACGGGCTTATTAAGGGCAAAAACGCCGAAAAAATCATGAACAGCCTGACCGGGGACAAAAAAATGTTCCAAGCCGATATCCCGCTGGCGATAACGGCGACCGATATAAATGACGGGACCGCAATAGTATTTGCTTCGAGGAGGTTGAGCGGTCAAAACCCGGGAAATATGGTATGCTGCAGCAGAGCTTTGATTAGCGAAGCTGTCAGGGCGAGCATCGCCATACCTGTAGTATTCAAACCTAAGGCATTGGAGGTAGAAGGAAAACAAAGAAGGCTTGTGGACGGAGGAGTTGCAAACAACCTGCCGGTTGATGTTCTGAGGATGATGGGAGCCCGCAAAATAATAGGAATTAACCTGGGATACAGCGGCCAGAGGCAGGAGCAGGTGGACAATATACTGGAGATTGGAAGCCAGACCATAGACATTATGATGTACCACATAACAAAATTAAGAACCGGCAGGGAAAACGTTGTGGAACTTGTATACAACGGGCGCTCCACAATATACCCGCTTGTATTAAACCATGAAACGGTGGTGGTTAACCCCCATATTTATGATGTTTCGCTGTTTGATATGGGGAAGATTGCAGACTGCATAGAAAGGGGTTATGCCGCAGCCAAAGCACGGCTGCCCGAAATAAGAAGGATACTGAAAATTTAATAATATGTCAAAGGTTGTCCTTTGGGGCTTTAAATTGTATAATGTAACGGGAGATTCTACTTGAAGAAGGAGTGCATTTTGGTGAGGGACAGTATTGACAAAATAGAACGGATAATTACCGAGGACAAGACCGGCAGAGGGATAAAGGACCTTGTAATATACGGAGACATGGAAAAGGCAGCCCTGTCGCTGCTAAACAGCGGAGAAACCGTTTTTATCACCACCGGGCTGTATATCAACGACCGGGCGGTTGGCACCGATGGACCGTCGGGGGCTATTGCGCTGGCAACGGCACTTCACAAACTTGGCAAGAATGCTGTGCTGGTAGAGGACGGGCCAAGCAAACCAATAATACAGTGCGCTCTTGACACAGTGGGATTGGATATCCCGATGGTGCTCTTCCCGATAAGCGGCAGAGAGGCCTTTGCAGAGGAACTGATTAAGGAATACAGGCCTTCCCATATAATAGCAATTGAGCGGACAGGCCCCGCCAGAGACGGCAAATACTATGACGTTAAGGGACAGGCCATTGCCAGGGAAATAGGGCATATGGACATACTTTTCCGGGAGGCCGGTGCGAAGGGCATTGCCACCATAGGCATAGGTGACGAGGGAAACGAGATTGGTATGGGCAAGATTTACGACCAAGTGGTTAGGGCTATACCCCATGGAGAGATAATCGCCTGCACCATTCCCACCGATTACCTGGTTGTAAGCGGTATCGCAAACTGGGCAGCCCACGGTATATGTGCGTGCATGTCTTTGCTGACCTGCAGAAGTTTGGTTATAAAAGAGGAAGACGAAAGACGTCTGCTTGAGGAGCTGGTTAGATGCGGCGCTGTTGATGCTTATACGAAGAAAAAAGAAGTTACGGTAGACTCTCTAAAGGCCGAGGACTATTTTGACGTAGTGAACAGGCTGCGCGGGATAGTGGAAGAACATTTAAGGAAGTGCCAAAAGTGATAAAGAGATTTGTAAGATACTACATACCCCATTGGCCTTTGCTGGCAGCGGACCTTTTCTCGGTTTTGGTTTTTTCGGCCCTTGCATTGCTTTTACCAATTCTTTTAAGCGTATTCATTGATGAAATAATCCCTGCAAAGGACTTGCAGGGCATAATAAATTTAACAATATTTCTGATGATAATGTTCCTTGTCAAATCCCTGTTCCGGTTCGGCCAGGCTTACTGCGGCCATATTCTTGCCCACAGGATAGAACGGGATATGAGAAGGGATTTTTTTTATCATTTACAGAAGTTATCCTTTGGGTTCTTTGACGAAAGAAAGACCGGAGACATAATGTCAAGAGTCACCAACGACATATCCAAAGTCAATGAGATGACAAATCACGCGCCCGAAGACATATTCTCCTCGTTTCTGATGATAACGGGATCCTTTTTATTCCTTATAACGATAAATGTTAAGCTTACCCTTATCACGTTCCTGCCGGTGCCGATACTGTTCTTGTTTTCGGTTAAATACGGCGCCAGGATGTTTAAGGGCTTTAGAAACGTCAACAGAGCGATGTCCGAGATAAACCACCGACTGGAGAATACAATAGCAGGAATACGGGTTGTCCAGTCATTTACAATGGAGGAATACGAAAAGGGCAGGTTTGACAGGGATAATGAATATTACTACGAGTCAAGCGCAGGTGTAATGAAGCACCTCGGGGTTTTTCTTTCCACAACCATATTCATAGAAGATATTACGCTGTTGCTTGTTATAGCCTCGGGAGGTTATTTCATTTATACAGGGACACTTACGGTTGGGGAACTGGTGGCCTTCATGTTTTATGTTAAGATTTTCGTTGAGCCGATAGTGCGGCTTGCACGGCTTAACGAGCATATCCAAAGGGCTCTTTCGGGGCTGGAAAGGTTCTACGAATTCATTGATACCCGGCCCGACATTAAGGACAGGACCGGTGCCGCCGCACTGAAACAGGTCAGGGGACAGGTCGAGTTTAGGGAGGTAACCTTTAGCTACAACGAGGACACAACGGTTCTCAGGGACTTTAGTCTCATGGTGGAAGCAGGGGATATAATAGCACTGGTAGGCCCTTCGGGGGTGGGCAAGTCAACCCTGTGCAGCCTGATACCCAGGTTTTACGATATAGACGGAGGCGCTATCCTGATCGATGATACAGACATAAGAGACATTAAACTGAAGTTGTTAAGGGAGAATATTGGTATAGTCCAGCAGGATGTTTTCCTGTTCACCGGAAGCGTGCGGGAAAACATTGCCTACGGCAGGCCGGATGCAACCGATGCGGAGATTATAGACGCAGCAAAAAATGCCAACGCCCACGGGTTTATCATGCAGTTGCCCAATGGGTATGATACGGGAGTGGGCGAAAAGGGCGTTAAGCTGTCGGGAGGCCAGAAGCAGAGGATATCCATCGCACGGGTATTTCTAAAGAACCCACCGATACTGATACTGGATGAGGCAACCTCATCTCTGGACAATACCAGTGAAAAGATTATACAGGATTCCCTTGAAAGGCTTGCCAAAAACAGGACAACCTTTGTTATAGCCCACAGGCTGAGCACCATACAGCATGCAAGGGAGATAATAGTCATGTCGGAAGAAGGTATCGAGGAGAAGGGGACCCACAGCGAGCTGCTGCGAAGGGGAGGGCTTTACGCAAGGCTGTACAATGCGCAGTTTGACGGGCGCATGCCCGAGGTGGTCAAATAAAAACTACGGCCAGGCCTGAATAACTCTATCAGTTATCCGGACCCGGCCGTATTATTTCCCCGGGTTAAGATTATTTAACGAAACATACTAAGATTTGCTGTCATCCAATACAATAACCGCATCCACGCCTTTGCTTATCATTCCATCCTCATACAGAATGAAGGGGTTTATATCAACCTCTCCGATTACCGGATGTTCCTGTACAAGTCGTGAAAGTGCCATCAGTACCGATACTACGGTATCCTTATTATAATTTTTGCCCCTGGCACCCGAAAAGACCGGCGACAGCAGTGTATCGTCAATCATTTCCAAAGCGTCCCTTACCTTAATGGGAACAAGCCGCAGCGATACATCCCGGATTATCTCCACATAAATACCACCGGTACCGAAAAGCACAACATGACCGAACTGGGGATCCTTTTTAACACCAAAGATGAGCTCCAGTCCCGGTATTAGCATCTCCTGAACTATAACGCCCCGGATACGGGCATCCGGCTTATAATGCCTGGCATTGCGCAAAACCGCTTGGTAGGCCTGCTGCAGTTCCGCTTCATTATTAATACCTACCCTGACACAACCCGCTTCGGTTTTATGTAGAATATCGGGCGACAGAACCTTCATGACCACGGGAAAACCCGTCCGACCGGCTGCCTCCAGTGCCTGGGCCAAATCCCGGCACAGCGAAGTTTCCGCCATGGGTATACCGTATTGTGTCAGCAATTGGTTTCCTTCATACTCATCCAGGGCATTTCTGCCCGAAGCAATAACTTCCTTAAGCAGTTGACCCGCCTTAAGCATCATAAGCACTCACCCCCGCTGTTTTGCTCTTCAAGATACTGATGGTATTTGATCATGTTTTTGGCAGCGTTAACTGCCCTGTCCGGAGTGTCAAAGGTGCAAATGCCTGCCCGTTCCAGCGTTTCTCTTATATCCTTCACATAGTCCCCGGCCATAATAACGAAATACACCGGTTTTTCATACTTGTACCTGCTGTTGCTGTATGTATTAACTAAGGCTTGTGCCAGTTCTTTCTTTGGCAGAAAGGTGGGGATAACCGTTATCAAAATGATGCCGCCAACCTTGTCATCCTCCAGCAGCAGCTGCAGGGATTGGGCGTGGTTTGTGACGGTTGCGGATGCCGTTATATCTGCATAGCCTTCCGGAACACATACCACGGCCATGGGCGGCAGGCTTTCTTTCAGCTTCTTTCTGGTTTCACCGGAAATACCCGGCATTTTGACGAAAGGGTATTTGCTCACCGCATCGGTGCAGAATATGCCCGGACCCCCGGCCTGTGAAAGCACGAAAAGGTTTTCGCTTTGCGGAAGCGCCAGTTTGTCGAAAGCCTGGAGGGTATCCATCAGCTCATCAATGCTTTCCACTCGCGTGATGCCGTACTGCCTGAAGGCGGCATCATATACCCGGTCGGACCCGGCCAGAGAACCGGTATGGGAATTGGCCGCCGAGGCGCCTTTTTCGCTGCGTCCGACCTTCAGTACAACAATGGGCTTTTTCTTTACGATTCTGGCCATTGTATCAATCAGCCTTCTTCCGTCCCTGTAACCTTCCATATACATGCCGATTACCCTGGTAGTATCGTCATGCTCCAGGTATTCCAAAAGGTCGATAAAATCCACATCGGCCATGTTCCCGATGGATATGAATTTGTTAAAACGGACAGGCAGGGCCTGCGATGCCCCAATCATCAGAATGGATGCGGCAATAGCCCCGCTTTGGGAGATAAAGCTGACGCCTCCGCGGGGTCCGAACCGCGCCTCGGGTACGCCGGTTTCTACAAAGGTGGTATCCACCATGCTCTCATTATCGATAACTCCGATGCAGTTGGGACCAACCACCCGGATATTGTACTTTGTGGCCGTTGAAATCAGGGCTTCCTGCCGCCTTATTCCTTCCTCGGTTTTGGTTTCCCCGTAATCGGCTGCGGCACACACAATGGCCTTTACATCGTTTTTCTCCTGCATCCGCCGGTCCAGGTCTTCCATGACGCTAAATATCATTTTGGACGGGGTAATGAGAACCACTAGCTCAACGGTGTCTTTAATTTCAGAAAGGCGGGCATAGCTTTTGAGCCCAAGGATCTCTTTTTCACCAGGGTTTACCGGGTATATTTTTTTGGGATATTTTTTACGGATCAGGTTTTGTAATATGACATAGCCCGCCTTTGCCGGATTGCCGGAGGCGCCTACTATGGCTATATTTTCCGGTTTAAACAGCGCTTCCAAATTATTCTGGTTCATATAATCCTCCTTACCTGCCGAATGCCTTACAGAGCGCATAGACTTTTAAGCCTGTTCCACTTTTCGTCTGTTGTCCGCTGCAGCTCTGCAATCTCTTCTTCTGATAGGTGGGAGAATTTTTTGCATTTTTTCAGAAATTCTCTGACGGAAATTGGGTTTTTGGGTGTCACATTTATCCTGAATTTTCCGTTTTCCACCTCATAGAGCGGGGCAAAATTGCTTTCTACTGCCATGCGCGCTGTTTTAATGCTTTCTTCGGCTTTGATGCCCCAGCCGGTGACACATGGGTTATAGACATGTATGTAGGCAAGGCCGTCCTTTACTTTCATGGCTTTTTCGACTTTTTTGACCATATCCGGTATATACGCCGGGTTGGCCGTTGCCATGTAGGGAATATCATGCATTGCCATTATCATGGGAAAATCCTTCTTATGCTGTTTTTTGCCTCCCTTACCGTCACTGCCGACAGGGGTTGTGCTGGTCCATGCCCCTTTGGTGGTGGAAGCGCTTCTTTGATAGCCGGTGTTCATATAACCCTCGTTGTCATAACAGATGTATATGATTTTGTCACCGCGCTCGGCAGCGCCCGAAAGACACTGAAAGCCTGCATCCACCGTGGCGCCGTCCCCTGCAAAGGCAACTACGTTTACTGGCCGGCCCACCCGTTCATAGTGCAGTTTGATGCCCGCCAGCATTGAAGCGACATTGTCAAGAAGCGGGAAGAATACGGGTATTTTACATCCTGATTTTTTATCCCAGCCAACCACGCCTACTCCGCCCATGCATCCGGGGGGTATGGC
Source organism: uncultured Clostridium sp. (assembly GCA_964625335.1). Taxonomy (GTDB): domain Bacteria; phylum Bacillota; class Clostridia; order Ch29; family Ch29; genus CAZGUG01. The sequence continues at coordinate 8,009 of CAZVBE010000018.1, forward strand.
CAATATGGTATCCGGCCCCAGCACTCTAAGGACGGTACGAAGGGTAAGCTCGACATTACATCCGACGCATGCCGATATACCCGGCGATACTAGTTCCTGTCCGGCTGCCAGTTTATCCATTACATTCATTATTATCCCTCCTTATACTTCCTTGTTAAGCCATATTGTCATCGGCCCACATTCACCTGATGCGGCGGTCTCATAAATCCTGTCAATGGCGAACAGGAAGTGTTCCATGGTGAGGTCCTCTCCGCCTAAGCCTCCTATGAAAGGTATGGAAGGGATGACGGTATGGTTTTCGTAAAGCGATGCACGGGTTTCCTGATATATAATACCTGTGTTCCATCCGAAGGAAACATTCCGGTCGACTACGCCGAAAGCCTTCACATCCTTTAACACTTCAAAAACTTTTGTTTGGGGGAAGGGACGCACCGCCCTTATTTTCAGCAGTCCTATATTTTTCCCGTTTTGCCTGGCCGCATCTACCGCTTCCCTTGCCGCGCCGGTCATCGAGCCCATGGTAACCATTACCGCATCACAGTCTTGGCACCGGTATGTTTCAACCAGGCCGCCATGGCTTCTCCCGAAAACATTGGTAAATTCGCGGTCGGTTTCTTCTATTACCGCAAGGGCGTTTTGCTGCGCCTGCATATGTTTATACCGGTATTCGGTTAAAAGGTATCCGTTGGTAAGAGGGTCCACCGCCATGGGGCGCTTCGGGTCCAGCAGGATATGCTCCGGGCAGTAGGCGGGCAGGAAACCATCCACCTTATCCTGGTCGGGGATGATTACCTTCTCAGCCATATGGGACAAATAGAAGCCGTCATAGCAAATGTTGACAGGCAGCAAAACCCTTTTGTCCTCAGCTATTTTAAAGGCCTGTATCATCATATCCAATATTTCCTGGTTGTCTTCCACATAAATCTGGAGCCATCCCGCATCCCGCACGGTCAGAGAATCCTGAGGTCCTCCCCAAAGGGTCTGGGGCGAAATCATCTCACGGTTTGCAACCGCCATAACTACAGGCAGCCTCAGGGTTGATGCCCTGAAATATGGTTCATACATCAGGGACAAACCCTGGGATGACGTTGCGGTAAATGTCCTGGAGCCTGCCAGCGACGCTCCCGTCAGGACACTCATGGCAGACAGTTCGGATTCCACTTCGCTCATGGTGCTGTCAATCATACCGTCTGCTGAAAACTGTGTCAGGTATTCAACAAGAGGTGTCTGGGGTGTAATGGGGTATGCCGCAATAATGCCCGGCCTTGAAAGTGCCGCTCCGACCGCTGCCGCTTTGTTCCCGTTCATCACTTCTATTTTAGGCATAGCTATTTCTCCTCCTCCGGTACCATAGTGATTGCCTTTTTGGGGCATTCAAGGGCACATATACCGCAGCCTTTGCAGTAATCATAGGTAATTTGATAATCTTTTCCCATTTTTTCAATGGAGAATACAGGGCAGTACAGAAAACACAATCCGCACCTGCTGCATTTTTCCCGGTTAAGCACAGGTTTTTTTGTTCTCCATTTGCCGGTGTTAATTTCGTATATACCCTCGCAGCCAATAGGTACTATATAATCACTGTTAAACTTCAAAAGCCGACACTCCCTTCACTAACGTTCTATAATACGGGCCAACTCGTGCCCGTGTCTAAGGGCAGAGACATTATTTTCGCCGAAAAGCTCCCTTACCCGCTCTTCCAACAGAGGCAGGCTGACCCATCCGGTTGCTTTGACAAAGGCTCCCAACATAACTGTGTTGGTAATGGGTTTTCCCAGTATATCCAAGGCAATCTGGGTAGCATCCAGATAAGCTATGGTTTTTACGGCATCGGTCACCTTTATTTCACCGGCCGTCAGTTTAGTATTCAGAATAAAGAACGAGTCATCCCTGAGCCCGTCAAAAACATTGACTGCATTCATTACACCGGGTTCCAGTATGATGACGCAGTTGGGATGGTAAACCTGGTTCTTTGGACGTATCGGCGTATCGTCCAGCCGGACGAAGGAAGTTACAGGAGCGCCCTGTCTTTCAAACCCGAAAAAGGGTATGGAGTTGCCGTACTTACCTTCCATGACAGCCGCGTGCACCAAAATCTCACCGGCTTTTACCGTACCAAGACCGCCGATTCCGTGCAGCCTGATCTCTTTCATTTCAAGACCCCCTAAATACGTACTGTTTTTGATAAAAATAATGGCAGGTATTGAACATAAGCAGCTCAATCCGGCCATTATAAGTCCTCCTACCGGTTCCTTTGAAGACAACTGCCCCTGAGGCCGTTATCCGTCAAAATTCCGTCCTTTGCTGCTATGACGCCATTCTTTATTGTCATAACCGGCCAACCCTGAAGCCGCTTGCCTTCATACAGCGAAAAATCCGAGCGTGACCCCAGCTCATGGGTATTGACCGCCTTTGCTTTTTCCATATCTACCAGCACAACATCTCCGTCGCTGCCCGGCATAAGTGTCCCTTTTTGAGGGTATATGCCGAAGGCCCGGGCGGGGTTTGTGCTTATAAGCTGTACAACCCGCTCTATTGGCAGCCCGCGTTTATGTACCCCTTCGTGGAGCATGACGCTTAAGTGTGTTCCCATTGCGGGGTAGCCGGGCATTGCTTTCCACAAACCTTCTTTTATTTTCTTTTCTTCTCTTGTCATAGTCACATTATCCGTACCAATGGTATCTATGGTACCATCTCGGATTCCTTCCCACAGGGCTTCCACATCCTTTGGAAAACGAAAAGGCGGTTCCATTTTACCGGTAAGGCCGGGCAGCGCATCCCGGTTAATGGAAAGGTAGGGGGATGTGGTCTCGGCATAAAGATTCCGGTTGTGCATCTTCAGGTTTTTCAACCTGTCAATGGCTGCCTGGCTGGATATATGGACAAAGTAAACGGGAACTCCCGATTTTTCTGCCAGATAAGCCAGCCTTATTACCGCTTCCTCCTCTGCAATATCCGGGTGTGTATCGCTCCAGTCGGTAACGGTTGCCCGGTCTCCCAGGGATTTGTATACCTTGCTTCTCGCCCTTGCTACCAGATAGCGGTTTTCGGAATGCACACAGACCAAACAGCGTCTGCCGGTCTTTTTCACTTCATCAAATACATCCATGATAAAACCATCATCCACATCGGGTATCATGCCGGGTATGCCGTTCATGTACAGCTTAAAGGATGTAATGCCAAGCCGATCCACGCAGGCCGGAATTTCTTCCCTTTGCTGCATCGAGTTAATCACAAGGTGAGGCAGGATATCCGTTTTTGAATGCTGCTCCACCATGGTGCGTATATCCGGGAAGGTATTCAGATGGGACCCGTCGCTGCCGAAGTAACAGCCAACGGTTGTAATTCCCCCCAGCAGTGCCGATGCCGTCTCGGTTATAAGCTCATCTGCCAGGGGCGCGAAAAGTCCCAGATGGACGTGCGGGTCGATTATGCCGGGCAAAACGTACTTGCCCGCAGCATCGACATCTACCTTTGCGGCGCCCATTTTTTGCTGTGATAAGGCACATACCTTCCCGTCCCTGATATACACATTCGCTTTCATAACGCCTATTTCGGGTATTACGACAAGGCCATTGTATATGGCCAAATCTACAGGCGTATTCATTTCCTGACCGCTGTCCAGCCGGTTTAGTTTTTCCTCTATTCTTTTCAGGATGGACAGGTCGGTATCCCTGCTGTTACTATCAGCATGGACACGGGATGTGTCGCCGGATGCGGCAGGATGTCCGCCGCCGGTTAATGTGGCAATGTATGCTGCATATATATCATGCTGTGACATTTTCATCGCCCCTTAAACCATCAATCGCTTCAATGGCTGCTATAGCTGCCTGACAGGCAGCTTTGACCTCGGATTCGGTGCCGGACACATACATTCTGCCATAGCGTCCCACGGGGTCGAAATCGATAATTTTGATGTCGGATTTTTTTTCTGCTTCATTAACCGCAATGGAAATATAGGCAGCCGGTTCGACTTCCATAATGAACAGGCTCTCTGCGGGGAGCAGAAGCGATCCATGCCTGGTCCTGTTGATTAGTTGTGACTGATAAGGGTCAACATTTGTAATAATTTGCTGTGAAACGACACGGGGCTTCAAGCGTTCACTTATACTGAGACCGCAGGTTCCCAAAATAGCCCGTCCGGCTTCCTGTACATCATCGATGGAAAAGGAATGAAGCTCAATTTCACCATATTCACGCTCCACTATAAGAAAGCCGGGTTTGGCATTGGAACACTTCAAGGCGGCATTCAAAAGACGGTATATTTCACTGCCGGGTGTCATTTCGATATAAAGCTGTGCCATACCAGCCAGAGCAACGTCTCCTTTTACGACTGTGCCGGTAAGAGCGGCATACTGGGGCTGCATGTTGTCAAGGAACGCAAAGGTCCTAAGTTGAATTTTCTCGCCCATAGTGTACCTCCTCAATATGGCTATTTCTTATCAATATTTCCAAACAGCGCTTTGATTTCTTCCTGCGGTCTTGCCATCACATGGGCAGATACAATTTCTCCGACTTTCTTGGCAGCGGTAACTCCTGCATCCACTGCAGCCTTAACTGCTCCGACATCTCCCTGGATTATGATTGTAACATATCCGCCGCCAATCGTTTCCTTGCCTACCAGCTCTACATTGGCTGCCTTTACCATTGCATCCGCAGCCTCTACCGCTGCAACCAGACCCCTTGTTTCAATAAAACCTTTTGCTTTCATGAATAAAACCTCCTTAATTTTAATTTTCAACAGTGTAGGTATCTACGATGCCGACAACCACAGCGTCGGCCGGCGTTTCCTCGCCCTTTAGCGCGTAACGGGCGCTGGAGCCCTGTGCTACCATGACGATATTGCCTGTTCCGCATCCGATGCCGTCCACCGCAACAATCAGTTTATCCTGGACGGTATCTCCGGAAGGCTCCGGCATAAGCTCTTGTAGAACCACAAAACTAAAGCCACTTAGTTTTTCGTTCTTGACGGTAGAAACCAGTTTTCCTTTTACCTTGCATATCAACATCCAATCACCCGCCCTATATTCTATTCTTGTCGATGATGTTCTTAATCTGGTCAAGTACATGCTCGATCTCATCGGGTTTTGTATAGAAATGCGGAGCCACACGTATCACATTACCTCTTGCCGATGCAATAATGTTCCTGGAGGCAAGCTCTTTTTCCATAAGATGGCTGTCCATTTCCAGTTCAACGGCTGTTGTGCCGCCCTTTCTGGAGATATCCAATGGGCTGACTATTTTTAAACCTCTTTTTTGACAGCCGTCAATTGCCACCTTGCTCAGCATATCTATTCTATCGCTTATTGCCGGTACGCCCACTTCATTGATAATTTCCATACCCGCCCTTGCCGCAAAGGATGTCAGCACCGGAGGGGTCCCTGTATCAAACCTCCTGGCGTCACTGGCGTAGTCAATATAACGTACATGGAAGGAAAATGGATTTTCCTGGCCGAACCACCCGGTAACAGCGGGTTTTAGCATTGAATTCAAATTCTTGTTTACATACAGGAATGCAACTCCCGGTATTCCGAACAGGTACTTCAAATTACCGGAGGTAAGTATGTCTATTTTCATTTCCTTGACGTCAACCGGTGTTGTGCCCAGTGACTGATATGCATCCACCAGGACAATTGATCCTTTTTGATGACATATGTCGGCTATGGCAGCGATATCCTGCTTGAAGCCGTTATGATAATATACATGGGTTACCGATGCAAGGATGGTGTCTTCATCCACATACTTCTCATACTGCTCCAAAGCTATTTCCCCATTTTGAACCGGTGCAAAGTCTACCTTGCCGCCATACTTCTGATGCGCCAGCCATACATGGGCTACAGTCGGAAACTCAGCTTCGGTGGTAACTATCTTCTTTCTTTTTCCTGTGTAGTCTATGGCACTGGCTATAGATGAGACTGCCTCTGATACCGACGTGGAAATGGCGATTTCACTGACATCTGCGTTAATTAGCTTTGCGAATTCCACTTTGGCTTTAAAGACCTCTTCCACCCAGTATTCCCAGTCCATACCAACCGTCAGCCAGCTGTCGAGATAGCGGTTGATGGCGCTTCTTACCCGTTTGGACTGTGCGCTCTGGGAGCAATTGGCCACATGGATGATATTTTTAAGTATAGGGAATTCCTCGCGCCAACGGTCTATATCCGGTTCAGAAAGACGGCCGTTTGTGTTTGCCGCTTCCGGTGCTGCCGCTTTGGCCGGGTACTCCGCCTTGACCGGTTTGGCCTTTGACAGGGGCGCAGTGTCTGGCAGTTTGGCGTCCGCTTGCTGCCCGGTTTGGCCTTTAATCAGAAACTGCACGCCTTTGCTTTGGGCGTATTCCCTGGCCGCTGCGGTAATGGTATCGTTTTCGTCATGGTATATTACGTTCTCGCCATGGTAGAGCGCATAATCCACATCCTGTGCCGTGAAAAACTTCTTCAAGGTCTTCACCTCTTTCCTTTATGAATTGTTGTTACTGTATTCATATTTATAATAGCTGATAGTAAGTTATTTTGATGTAACCGGCACTACAATTTATGAAATTTCAAATACGAAAAAACCATGTTTATATATGAAAGGATACTCTTATAAAGGGTTTCGTGCCTGAACGTCGAAATATAAAAAAGAAAAAGCAAAATGGGGGTGTGGGTGATGGATGATAACAGACAGATTACCATTGACCTCATTATGGAACATTCTCCATGGTTGAAACTCGACCATTTTGACTGGCATGCAATAACTTCTGACGCCAAACCAAAGCTGTATAAGAAGAACACTAACATTTACCAGCAGCAGCATTACAGCGATTATATCTACATCGTAAAGTCAGGCAGGGTACGCCTGTCCATTTACAGCCGCAACGGAGAAGAAAAATGCCTTATTATTGCCGACCGGGGCTGTCTTTTCGGAGAAATCTCGGGGCTGGACGATCACCCGAACTATGCCAACGCAACTGTTATTGTTGACTCTTACCTATACCTTATCCCAAAGGAACGATTCCAGGAAGAGCTGAACAGGAACCACGACCTGTGCCTGAAGATTATCAAGGTGCTGGCAAGAAAAATACGGCTGCTTTCTTCCCAGGTAGAAGGACTTTCCTTTGACGATTCCTATTACCGGGTTGCCAATGCCCTGGTTTATCTGACAGAGCAATACGGACTAAAAACTGATAAGGGCTATAAAATCCAACTGAAATTTACCCACCAGGAAATGGCTAATCTGACCGGTTCCTGCCGGGTGACGGTAACTAATATTTTTCGTACCCTTTCAAAGGGAAATATAATAGAAAAGGAAAACGGTTTTGTTATTGTAAAAGACGTCGACAAACTTTACCGCTACCTTGATATGACGCGGCCCGGCAAGTTGTATTAACTGCATCAGCGTCTGTCAATGCATTCAAGCAACCTGTCGATTTCTTCTTTGCTATTATAATAGTGCGGGGATATCCGGATACCGCCTATACCCGAAACATATCTTAAGGATATAAAAATACCTTCTTTATGTGCGCTGCTTACCAGTTCTCTTTCCTTTGATATGCCTTCTTTTAGACGGAAGGTGCATATCCCGGAACTGTGAATGTCAGTGTCGCTGCTTAATATCTGCAGTTTCCTTTCTTTCAGCCCCCGGAGGAGATAATGGTTCAGATTCCTGACCTGTTTTTCTATATTTGCCATACCGTATTCGAGGATAAGCTCGATATTTTTGTTTAGTCCTGTTATACCCAGATAATTGATTGTTCCGCCGGTTTCAAATTTGCTGGCGCTTTGGGTTATTACAAGGGGGTCGAAGGGACTTCTTTCAGGGGATTCCAGATAGACCTGCCAGTTTCCATCCGGAGACACTGCATTGAAATACCCGTAGAAGCCTGGTTCGAGGTCCCCAAGCAAATCCCGGCGAATATACATAAACCCTGTACCGAAGGGGTTCCTAAGCCATTTATGACCTCCAGTACAATACACATCAACACCCGTGTCCTCAAGGTCAACCTCAAGGGCTCCCGCTTCCTGTATACCATCCACGATTAAACAGGCTTCGTACTGCTTTGCAAGCTTTGCCAGGGTTTTGATATCAGTCCGGTAGCCGTTGATTTCCTGCACCGAACTGACAACAATTGCCCTGGTCCGGTGATCGGTTGCCCTGTCGAAGTCATCCAGGGTGATATGACCGTTTTTCGTTTTTACCCTGCGGATTTCAAAACCGATTTCCTGCTGGCGTTTACGCCAGCATAAAACATCCGAAACAAACTCCAGGTCACAGATAACAATATTATCATCTTTTGTAACGGGAAGGCTTTGGGCAATGAGTCCCAATCCGTGGGTGGTACTTTCTACCAGACAGATTTCTTCACTACTTACGTTAAACAGTTTAGCTATGTTTTTTCTGCATATGTCAGCGCTTTCATAAATACTGACTGTGAACTGTGTGGGCGGAACTGTCATATGAGCAAACTGATCTGCGTTTTTCTTAATAGCTGCGATGACTTTTTCCGAAACCAGTCCCATGCAGGCATTATCCAGATAAGTGATTTCTTTGGTACTGCCGGCAGATTTGAGTTTCATAGCATAACCTCACTCGTTTTTATTCTATTATACACATGTTTTGGAATAAGCATCAAGTATGGTTACTAATAAGCCGGATTGGTGTAGTGACGGTATATTATGCATTATTGAAAAAAGCCTGTGCTGTCTTAAGGGCAAAATCCACATCCTTTGTATTAACATACTTATGGGTTACAAATCGTATGGTTTGATGGTTAATCGCTCCTGCTAAAACGCCCCTTTCCTTAAACATTTCAACAATCCCGTGGGCATCATAAAGCGTGTTTCCAACATCGAGCATTACTATATTGCTATCTATCCCGCCCTTTACATCCAGTCCTTTGATGTTTCTAAACCCTTCCGCGAGTTTCCTTGCATTGACGTGGTCCTCTTCAAGCCTTTCTGTCATTGTCTTTAACGCAATGAGCCCCGGTGCTGCAATGACACCGGCCTGCCGCATACCGCCGCCAAGCATCTTGCGATATCTCCTCGCTTTGTCAACGAATTCTTTGGTTCCTGCCAGAATTGATCCCACAGGCGCGCACAAACCCTTGGAAAGGCAGAACATGATGCTGTCGCAATATTGGGTAATAAGGCGCACATCGCATTCCAAGCAGGCAGCCGCATTGAATACCCGTGCACCATCCATATGAATAGGCAATCCCCTTCCCAGCGCCCATGAGTGAATGTTGTCAAGTTCTTCCAGGGATGCTACAACACCGCCTGCCATATTATGTGTATTTTCAATGCATACAAGACCTGTTTCCGGACAATGAATATCCGATGGGCGGACCGATTTTTTTATGTCCCGTATATCCATCATACCCCTTTTTCCATTTAATGGCCTTGTCTGCAGCCCAGACATAAAAGCTGCTCCTCCGACCTCCGCATTGTAAATATGCGAGTCTTCCTCCAGTATCACCTCCTGGCCCCTCCGGCAGTGGCATAAAAGGGCAATTTGATTACCCATGGTTCCCGATGTCACAAAAAGAGCCGCTTCCTTTCCAACCTTTGCCGCGGCATATTCTTCAAGGGCTTTAACGGTTTTATCTTCCCCATAGACATCATCACCCACTTCGGCTTCATACATGGCTTTTCGCATTTCTTCAGTTGGTACCGTTATGGTATCACTTCTAAAGTCAGCTCTTTTCATATAAATCCCTCCAATTATTACTTTATTGCCTGGTTGAACGGCCGGCCCTTTAAAATAGGTTGCCTGTTGAAGCAAATACGCCGGAAGTTGAAAGGCATACCCTAATACTCTCAAGTTATTAGGACATGCCTCTCTTCTTCATAGCTTTATTGGATTTCCGCTGTTTGTTCTGGTTTGTGAAGGGTTATTTTATTAAGGCTTTATGGGGCATTGTTATTTATATTTTTTCTGATTTGGGCTGTTCTTTTACTGCCTCGCCCGTTGGTCCCTCATACTCTCTTCCCCAGCCTGTGGCGACCGAGAATCCCAAAACAGCGAACAGTACCATCGGATGATAAGTAGAAAACGCGATTGTAATCGGACTAATTGTCTCTATAAAGGCATACTCAGCCTGAAGGCCTTGTATTACAATCACAACGATGAAAATAAATGCGCTTATAAATGGTACCAGAACGGGTATAGTACTGGCAAAACCGTCCAACAGGTTTGCTCTTCTATAGGGGTGCAGATTGACAGTTTTGCCTACCTGGTTTGCAATGGGCCCAAACATGATGATTGCAGGACCGCTTGCCGAGCCCAGGGACAGGGAGGACAGCATAATACCTATGGCAATACATATTTCTGCACCGGCAGCAGTTTGTGCCAGTTTGCTGTTGACAATGGCATCAATAATTCTGTCCATGGTACCGCTTGCATTCAATACGCCTATAATTCCAAACAAAGATATACTAAAAACCACAAGGCCAACCATGTTTCTTAAACCGGTGTATATAAAGCCGCTCAGCACCCCGTCTTCAACATACATGATATCCTGGACGGAAATGATACCGAATAACAAACCGATAATAGTCCCCGAAACAATACCGCAGGTAATGGCGGTAAAAATCTCCCTTGTCCTGATTGCAACGTACAGCAGTATGGCAACCGGCATAAGCATAATCAGGCCCTTTGGATTCATGTATTGCTGAAGTATATCTCCGGCGCCTTCTCCGACGGTCCCGCCACCGCCAAAAATCAGGTATAAGACAAAAGCAACACCTGCTGCTGTGACTGCATATTTGAATCTTGATGCAACTACGCCGCCGATGTCCGCATTGCCTTCCTTGTTTTTATATGCCTGTGTTGCTGCGGAAGCTATGGTTGTATCCGAAACAGGAGCCAGATTGTCACCGAATATGGCACCGCTTAGAATAGCACCTGCCAACAGTGCGGGATTAGCTCCAAGCAGAATACCCGACGGATATAGAATAGGGAAGGCAGAAAACAATGTACCGATAGAAGTACCTGTAGCTGTGGCAATGATACAGGTTGCAGCGAACGTGAACGCTGTAAAAACACCGCCGGATAATCCGATTGAATTGCCAAGCCAGACGAAGCCCTGGGCAACACCGCTTTTTGCCATAAGTGCTGTAAAAATGCCTACAACAATAAGTATCATAATCAGGACAGCGTTCATTGGAGAGGAAACCCCGGTAATTACCGCATCCCAGTACTCCTTCCAGTTTTTGCTAAGGAAGCTGCCGATAATGAGGCCTATCAAGCCACCCATTGCCAAAGCATCCATTTCAAATACTTTATATATTACAAAGAATGCGATACAAAATGCAATGAATATTGCCATGGGTATGATAGCCATTTTATTGCCCCCATGAAACTCAAGCTGCTTGTTCATTTTTATTCCCCCTTACAAATTTATTTTTGAAACAGTGCACGACGCTCACTTATACCTATTCGTCAGCTCAGTCCCCCTCTCCTCAAAAATTCTAACCACTACCGCTTCGCTATACGTCAAGGATTTGTTTGAACCGTGAAACAGACAAGATAAAAATACATACCGGATATGTTGTGTGATGCATTTTTGAAGCATTCAATAAATCTTGATATATGAGTGCTTGTTTCTTGTCACTCTATCATATAAATAGAATTAAAAATGTAAGATAATTTACAAAATCCATTACTGTAGTCTAAATTATACATATTAACAAAAAAGATTTGTAAGGTAAATATATACAGATAAAAACAGAAGCGCCGCTGATAGAATTATCTCATCCATAAAACACCGATTAGAACGATATTCATAACAGGGGGGACTTTTTAGCGGCGGGTGCGCATAACAATATTTAGTTATTGGCATTTGACAAAAACCCCTTTGAAAAGTACAATGATATTGGAAGATACCCGAAGGTGCAAATTTGGTTTCAACGTATTCTATTTCAAAGGGGGGCTATGGGTTGGAAGACAAAGTGAAGGTCGGCATTATTATTTGCAACCGGTATCATAGATGCGCAGGGGGAAAGTGCCTGAGGGCGTTAAGGAACAGGGAAGGGGCCTTTGGTTTATACAAAGACAGGGAAGTTGAGCTGGTGGGATATGCCACATGCGACGGTTGTCCCGGAGGCAACGTGGAGTATGCTCCGGCAGAGATGAAGAAAAACGGAGCACAGGTAGTACACCTTGCAACGGGGCTTGTGGTCGGATACCCGCCCTGTCCCAGGATTAACTATTTTACCAGGTACATAAAAGAAAAATTCGGGCTGGATACGGTGGTGGGAACCCACCCGATACCGCAGAACTATTATGATACTCACAGCGAGCTGGCTACCTGGAACTCTAAAGTATGGCAGGAGACAATAAAAGACGTCATCTGTGACGAAGAAATGCGAAAGGCTTATGATTAAGCAAAACTCCGGGCATTGTCCGGAGTTTTGGTTTTACGATTAATTATAATTAATACTTCCATGGCAAAAGGAATACGGATATAGCCGTTGAAACAATAATATACAGTAAAGAAGGGGGAATGCGAATGAGTTTGTTCGAGAGCTTTGAGTTTATACTTCCGACCAGGATAAGTTTCGGGTTAGGGGTTGTCAACCGGCTGACCGGCGAACTGGACGATATCGGGGCCGGAAAGGTAATGATAATAACCGACAGGGGTATTGTCAGAGCGGGACTGCTGGACGGTGTTATAAGCCTTATTAAAGGCCGGTTTGAATACGCCGTTTATGATGGTGTAGAGGCGAACCCCAAGGACCGCAATGTTGAAGAAGCCGCGGCGCTTGCCCGGGACATGGAAGCGGACTGCATTGTCGCACTGGGGGGCGGCAGCCCTATAGATGCGGCCAAGGCGGTATGTGTGCTGGCACTGCAGGGGGGCAGGGTAAAGGACTACAAAGGCAAGGGAAAGATTAAGGATGAGTGTCTGCCGCTTGTAACTATACCCACGACTTCGGGCACCGGCAGCGAGGTTACCTTTTCATCGGTTATAACCGACACCCGGGAGAACTACAAATTTACCATAAAGAGCCCGGCAATAGCCGCCAGGGTGGCGCTAATCGACCCCGAACTGACTTTGACGGTGCCGCCGGCTGTCACCGCTTCCACCGGTATTGATGCTCTTACCCATGCAATAGAAGGCTATACGGTTAATGTCACAGAGCCCATTGCGGAAGCGCTGGGACTTTATGCGGCAGAGCTTATTGCATCCAATATTAAAGAAGCGGTACATAACGGCAGCAATATAGAAGCCCGGTCGGGAATGATGCTGGGAAGCCTTCTGGCCGGTCTGTCTTTCAGCCATTCGGATGTGGGATCGGTGCACTGTATGGCCGAGGCGCTGGGGGGCATGTACGATGCGCCCCACGGACTGTGCAATGCCATACTGCTGCCCTACGTAATGGAATACAACCTTCCGGATGTGGTTTACAAATATGCCAGGATAGCCAGGGCCATGGGAGTGCAGCATAGCGACGACGGGCAGGCGGCCATCCTCGGGATTGAAAGGATTAGAGAGCTTTCGAAGGAGATCGGGCTTCCGTGTTTTGACAGCCTAAAGGTCAGAAAAGAGGACCTTGAAGAACTGGCTGCAATGTCTGCAATAAATATATCCACCGAAAGCAATCCCAGAAGGATTGACAAACAAGGATATTTGGAGCTTTTCAAAAAAGCTCACAGTGAAAAGTAGTTTATCCTTAGGGGTAAACTACCGGATACGAAGACCGAAAGAACCGGGGTTTTATCGCCCCGGCTCTCTTAATTAGCAGCTTACAGGTTTCCCTTAAGCCCAATTTCTTCTGCCACCTTTTGCATTCCCTTTATGGTCTCCTCAATAACCTCATCCAGCTCCATGCCCAATAAATCCACACCCTGCTGGATTATACCCCTGTCAACGCCTGCGGCAAAATGGCTGTCCTTCCATTTTTTCTTGACGGATTTTTTCTTAAGGTCAAGTATGCTTTTGCTCGGTCTCATCAGGGCCGTGGCAGTTATCAGCCCGGTCAGTTCATCGATTGCATACAGCACCTTTTCCATTTTTTCTACCGGCTCGACATCGCTGCATATATTCCATCCGTGGCTCTGTATCGCCCTTATGTAATCCCCGGGCCAGTTCCTTTCGGTTAGAATTTCTTTTACCTTTTGGCAGTGCCGGTCGGGATACATTTCATAGTCCAGGTCATGTACCAGCCCCACTATACGCCATTTTTCAACGTCGCTTTCATTAAAAAGCTCTGCAAAATGGACCATGACGGCTTCAACGGTCAGCGCATGGCGGATCAGGTTTTCGCTTTTATTGAATTCGGTTAGCAGTTTATAGGCCTCCGACCTGTTTGGAATTTTAGCTCCCATTAATAAAACCTCCTTAATTGGTAGACAGCAGCTTCTATGACTTGTCCTATTAGTTATATATTTTAATGAACGCGGGCCAGGGAGTCAAGGGTACCCGTTACATGATGCGGCCGCAGGGTCTTTTCAGGCAGACTTTGCCCTAAACAAAAAGACCCTATTTAAGGGTCTTGTCATTGTATTTGTGCTCCATCTCGTTGATAATATTTATATTTTCGTCAACCTTTTTTTTAAGATTACCTGTTAGTGCGAGCACAGTGAGAACTACTATTGCTGCGAGTAAATAATACATAAATTGCCCCATCTAAGCAAACCTCCATTGATGTTTGAATTCATTATAACACAGGCATAACAGTATTAGAATGAATAATTATGTAGGAAAACAAGGGGCAGGGGGGAAAGAGAGCGGCGGCAGAGTTGGAACCGCAAAGTGTCGTCTATCCCCAATAGCGTAGAATACTATGGAGAGCGACGATACTGTTTATTGTTTGGAAAAGCAGGGGACAAGCGGTTTTTAAATAATTGAGCTAATGAGGGAGGAAGCTCCATAATTATAAAGAATAATATATATTAAGCAAGACAAGGCATAAATGGGGTATTTAGTCTACCTATGAGGAATTGAAACAGACTATTCCTCCGTCTGAGGGAAAACCGGCAGTCAGTATTTAGTCTACCTATGAGGAATTGAAACCCCCAAGGTGCTGTAAATGAAGAAGCGCTATTTAGAAGTATTTAGTCTACCTATGAGGAATTGAAACTACCAATATAAGTACACTTACCCTCTACTTTAGTTTGTATTTAGTCTACCTATGAGGAATTGAAACTGGGATTGGCGGGGGCATTAGGGGCATTGCAGATAAGGTATTTAGTCTACCTATGAGGAATTGAAACCCATATTGTTCTTTATGCTCTGTGGCTGTTTTTGGTACAATGATAACCGAGCGTTCCGGAACTTAAAAAACCCTGCATAAAATGGAAAAACTCCATTGCAGAACACTTTTGTTTATTATCATATTGATATGCCTTAACAAAGTTGATTTGATCAATATTTTCCAATAAGCACTATCTCCCGAGTGTTTTCTTAACGTTAATATAATAATATCAGCATTGATGATACATTTATAAATAATTGAATATATAGGCAAAGAAGCGTTTTGCAGTGAGTGTGGGAATGAGATATTGGGGCAGAATAAGGCTAAAATTACTATAGAGAAAAAACTGATAGGAGGATACTTTAACAAAATCAAAGCTAAACACAGCATGTTAAATATTTCAGACATCAGAGATTACAGTACAAATCATTTTTGCGAAATCTTTAATTAGTTCCTTCTAAGAAAGACGGGCCAAAAGGCTGAAAATATATATAAACAAAAAGGGTCCCCCGTGTCTTATGGAGAATCTTTAAGGCGGATAAAACCAAAGATAACCACAGGAGGGAACCCCTTTTCCTTCCCCCCAGTTACTTCCTTATCCTTACCACCCTCGCACCATTTGCCTTAACAAGCTCTGAGGGGCTAATCCTGACAAGGGAGTATTCCGACCCGCCACCGGTATAGATGAAATCCTTTTCCATAACTTTTTTGTCAACCAAATACATGGCTTCATAGGAGAACGAGGGTACCCCGCCACAGGGGTATCCCGTTTTTTCGAGGATTTCCTCCACCGTTGCGGTACGCGGCGGAGCGATGTTTAGGGCTTGTCCCACCTTTGTGGTGCTTACCCGGTGTTCTCCCTTCACTATGGCTACTATCAGATTGCCTTCATCATCCATCAGGCAGATATTTTTGACAAGGTCCTTGGGTGAAGCGTTAACGGCTTCGGCGGCTTCCTGCACCGAGTGGCAGGACTTTTCAAATACCAGATGTTCCGCTTCAATACCCTTTTGTACTATGTAATCGTATAGTTTTCTATCGTATTGGTTCAAGATCAAGATACCACCTTTTGATGTATTATTTATCTATCTTAAATAGATTATAAGGGTTGGAGGCGGTTAATTCAAGGGAATCGCCCGGAAATCCATTAAAAGTTCATCAGTCTTCCGGTTTTAGGTATAATATAAAAAGACGGGAAAATAAGGAGGTATTACATTGAGCAGAGCGACATTTAAAGTCAGCCTGTCTCCGGCGGAGGCACTGGAGATGATAAGGGTACATCACACTAGTATAGGAACCGAACTTATTCACGAAGAAATGTACGATCTTGGAGACGGCAAAACAATAGGGACCCTGGTGTTTCAAAAATACTATTTCAGGGCCGGCAATAAGGCCGCACTGGTGGTTATATCCGACAACTTCAAGGGGTTCACCGAGGTAAGGTCGGTTGCAACCGGAAGCTCCCAAAGCGTTTTATTCAATTTCGATTGGGGTGCTTCCGATGACTTCGCGGACAGTACCCGGCAGGTGCTGAAGGATTACCTGGTGGAAGAGTGAGCCGGGGAGGTTCTGACGGCTCATGCATAAATAACAGGACAGTGTTTGTGTTTGCCAGTATTTGAAGGGGGCCGGAAAGGGGATAGAGCTTGAAGAATAATCAAAGCACAGGATGTTTGATAATACACGGTTTCGGCGGCAGCGCGGACGAAGTAAGCCCCTTGGCATCCCGGCTTAAGTCAAAGGGATACAAGGTAGCCTGTCCGGGATTAAAAGGTCACACCGGAAGACGCAGCGACCTCAAAAGGGCCGGATACACCGACTGGATCAAGTCGGCGGAGCGCGGCCTTGTGGAACTTATGCCGGGCTGCAACTTCGTTTTTATAATAGGGTTTTCGATGGGCGGACTGATAGCGGTGAACCTTGCCCTGAAATACGATATAGCGGGTATGGTTACGATAAACACACCGATACATTACTGGGATATAAGGATGATACTATCCAATATTGTACGGGGCCTTGCCGGCAGGGATTTTGGGATAATAAAACGCTATTCAAGAGCTATCGTTAAATTCCCCGTTTCCGCCCTCTGGAATTTCAGAATGCTGCTTAACAGAACTAAACCCATGTTAAGTGATGTTGTATGTCCCGTGCTGATAACGCAGGGAGTGGACGACGATACCGTAAGGAAAAGCAGTGCCGAATATATATTTGATAATGTGAATTCACAGGTGAAGCAGCTGGAGTTCTATGAGAATTCCGGGCATCTGATGCTGCACGGCCCGGCTGCCCGTGATGTCATACGGGACATTGAAGATTTTATGGGAGGGGCGAGTTGACAAGGAGACTGGGTTGTCGTCATGGAGAATAGATTAGAGACGTTCCTGTGTCTCCCTGTGTCTCTATCCAAAGGTTGCTGCCGTCGGTAGTGACTGTAATATTTCCTGAAAGGTCGGTTCTATATAACAAAATGTTTCTTCTTTCCAGCTTTGCAATGGTGTCGAGGTTCTGCCCGTGGGATTTCCCGCATATGTCACACAATCCGCAGGACATAACGGCTACCTTCGGGTTAACCCTGTCCAGGAATGTAGAGCATGTGGAACTGCGGCTGCCGTGATGGGCAACCTTTAATATATCAACCTCGGAAAATTTGTTGAGGTTTCGCGTCTCTGCCTGCCTGCACATGTCCCCGGTAAAGAGAAAACTTATGTCGTTAAAGGTCAGCTGGGACACAACCGAGTTGTTATTTATATTGGGGTAATTGTCGCCGGTTTCGATAATCTCGAAGGTTATTCCCGGCGCCAGTTTAAATTTCATGTCATCGTCCTCCAGAAACAGTGTCCCTTCATTCTCGACCGCATTCTCTACAGCTCTCATATAGTCCTGATATATGCCGAAGCTGGATGAGATTCCGCTGTCAATGACGGCCTTTACCTCAAAGGCTTCGATGACATTGTCAAGACCGCCCACATGGTCGAGATGGGGATGGGTGGCTATCATAAGCTCTATACTGTCGGTATCGAGTTCTTTAAGGTATTCAACTATATACGGGCCGTCATGGTCGTTGCCGCCGTCTATCAGTATGCCAATATCGCCGGCATCTATGAATATACAGTCGGCGTTGTCCACATCCAGGAAATGGACAGCCACCTGCTCAATAGGGGCCGAATGCGCATCGAAAATCTCCTGTACCAATTGCTCGCCGGAGCCGTTGTGATAGAAGCTTTTACTTGTTACTTTAAAGGGTTGAAATATCAACGAAATAAAGACAATGAATAGAAACACTGCACCTATTATAAGGAAGGTGGCTATACTTAAGAGAACGATACTTCGGGCCCTGATGTTTGGCATGACAATGCACTCCCCGATTATCGCCAGGGAAGGATACCTATGCGGTGGTAGGATATTGACAAATTTTTGACATCCTTCTTAATATATATTTCTATGTCACCGGCGTTATTCCTTTAACAAAGTCAAAGTATTTTGTGGTGTTTTTTTATTTCACGGCATCCTCCGAATACCTGTTGTTGGCATTCCACAGCATGAACTCGTCTATGCCGTTTTCCTCCAGAGCCCTTATCTGGGCTTTTACCTGCTCTGTTCCGTAGCTGATATATCCCTTTACCCAGGATGCAGTGAAGTTCTGTATCCACGGTCTTATAATAGCGGGGGTTTCAATATTTTTGTTCCGTGCCACCGAATCCTTTGCCGAATGATAGACAGTTTCGTAGGGGTAAGCATCCGGTACCGAAAGGCCATAGGTATGGTTGGCGTAGTGACTAGGATACATCATGGGCGATATATAATCCACCACATTGCTTATGCCTTCCCAGTACTGGCCGAGGGCCATGTCATCGGCGACAGAACCCACAAGGCCGTATATATCCGCCGAGATGTAGACATCCTTGGGCGAAAGTTCCTCATAGGCATATTTCAGGAAGTCCTGTATAACCAAAGGTTTGGATTTCCCGGTTGTATCCCTGTAATCCAGCTGCTTGTCAAGCTTACCTCCGTCCGAAGCGGGGAACCTGACATAGTCGAACTGTATTTCGTTAAACCCGGCATCTGCCGCTTCCTTGGAAACCGCCACGTCGTATTCCCACAGCATCCTGTCATGAGGGGATGCCCATATCAGTCCGTCGCTGTTTGTGAAGGGCTTGCCGCTGTCCCTGTAAACAATCGCCCTGTCGGTATGGTGGATGGTATAGGTCGGGTCCTTGAAGGTTACTATCCTTGCTATAGTATATATATTGTTGTCCTTTAGTTTTTTCATCAGTGCATCTATGTCCTTAACGGTGGCCTTGCTGTTGGCGTTTGGGCTGTACTTTTCCGCGGCCTCCGTTTTGAAAAGCATATTTCCACTATCGTCCTTAACGTCTATTACAAAGGTATTTATACCGGTCCTGTTTGCCATTTCAATAAGCTGATCCAACCTCTGGCCTCCTGCCGAGTATATGGTTACGTATATTCCCTTAACCTTGACCCGTGGATTGTCCGGGTATTCATCTGCCTTGGCCTGGGGGGAATAATCCAGTTCCCGCAGCGTTTCGTCCAGAAGGTCATACCTGTCAGTTACAGTATACTCTCCGGCTATCCAGCCGTCTTCCTTGGTCTCCTTGGTGTCCATTGAGACAAGGTGCCACAATGTATCGTTTTCGTCGGTCTTTGTTTCGAGGATTCGTACCGCCGCACCCTTGATTGCAGAACCCACTACTGGGGCATCTTTTGAAGCTTCCTGCCTTATATTGAGCTTGCTGGCGCTCACATAAAGGATATCCGGTTTGTCCTCCGGCTTTTCTTCGCCGGTATCGGTATTGTCCTGGTCCTGCGGCTCTTCTGTATTTTGCCCGGTATCGTCACCGCCATCTTCGGTATCGCTGCCGGCGGGCTGCAGTACCGGGAAGATATCTCCGAAGGTGCAGGATACGGTAAGCATTGCCAGCACTAAAATAAATAATAAAAAAATAAGACCTCTATATTTTCTCATATGTTGACCCCCTGTAGTTTGGTTATGTCAACTCAATTATAACATCATATCTGACAATTTTCAGCATTTTTCCCGTATGTAATTTTATCCTTATGATAAGCAAGTGGAAACCCGTATAACCAAAAAGGCCTAACACCTATGGGATATAGGAATCAGGCCTTAACAGCAAATGAAATCTTAATTTTCTATATGTCTGTTTAACAGGGTGCAGTTTAGGATCGCCGGTCATTTTGCTGCTTGTTTGTCTGTATTATTTGGGGGTCGTTTTGGTTTGTGTTCTGATTGTTTTCGTTTAAGTAGTTTAGCCTGTTGTTCAGCATCTGTACGTGGCGCAGGGCATCCTGCTGCATCTGCTGAAACATCTGCTTTGCCGTAGGATCGTCGGTGGATTCGGCATACATGGCATAGTTTCCAAGGGCGGCCTGCTCAGTGGCAATGGCTTTTTCCAGATCGCTTTTTACAGTCATGGGATATCCTCCTTGTTATGGTATGGGGATACATCTTCATGTTTGGTATTCCTTGCTGATAGTCTCCCCGGTACTTAGTATTTCTATTGTCAACAATAATAAACCGGTCATATTTTGGCAAAAAAGTGATATGCACTGTTAAAAGGGGAAAGGAGCATCCTTGTCGAATAAATCGGAATGGGGACACATCTGATAACTGAACATAATGCGACAAACGAGAACCGCTCCTGTCGCACACTTGTCACAAGAGAGGTGGGATATAATGGATGGGATAAAGATACTGCATACCGGTGACCTGCACCTTGGCATGTCCTTTGCCGGTTCAAAGCTGCCCGCCGGTGTGGGCAGGATTAGAAGGCAGGAACTGTGGGAAACCTTTGACAGGATAATTCAAACAGCAAAGGCGGAAAAGGTTGATATTTTACTTATTGCCGGCGACCTTTTTGAATATAACTACTGCACTGCGGCGGATATTTTAAGGATAAACGACAGGTTTGCCAAGATACCCGATATCCGGGTTTGCATTGCTCCGGGCAACCACGATCCTGTCCTTTCGGATTCGCTTTACAATACCTGCCGGTGGCAGCCCAATGTACATATTTTCAGAAGCAGGCAAATACAAAATATTATGCTGGATGAACTAAATACTTGTGTATGGGGTCTGGGCTGGGACAGCGGAGAAATACGGGATCCCCTTCTTGCGGACTTTGAGGCTGGCGGCGGGGGCATAAATATTCTGCTGGCCCACTGTGACGTGGTGCCCAAGGGCAGCCGGTCGGATTACCTGCCGGTGCATACCGGGCACCTGGCGGGTTGTGATGTCGACTATGCCGCCCTCGGGCATATACACAAGGGCGGCAAGATAGAGCACAGCGGAAAAGGCGCTGCCGTCTACTGCGGCAGTCCCGAGCCGCTGGATTTCAGCGAAAACGGAGAACACGGCATATATCTAGGAACGCTTGGCAGGGACTTTTGCGATGTTAAGTTTATGCCGATAGCAAAGAGAAAGTTTGTTACCGAAAGGATACCACTTGACGCTTTTGTCTCCCAGGATTGGATACTGGAGCAGATGAGAACACATATAAACCTGGCGGGCAGGGGCAATCTGTTCAGATTTCTGCTGGAGGGAAGCGTTGACCCTGGGGTTGAGCTGGATACCGTATATATGGAACAGGCTGTTTCGGCCTTCCATACCGAGATAAGGAACAAAACCCTTCCCGGATATGATCTTGACACCGTCATGGCGGAGGGGCAAAACAGTATTATGGGAATATTTACGGCAAAGATTTTGCAAGCGCTGGAAAGGGAAACCGATCCGGGTAAGAGGGCGGTATTGGAAAGGGCTCTTTATATAGGACTGGACGCTTTAAACGGCAGGAAGGTGATTGGCCGATGAGGGTTAAGGAGTTATACATCAAAGCCTTTGGCAGGTTTTCGGACAAAAGGATTGTGCTGGGAGATAACCTTAATATAATATACGGGCTTAACGAAAAGGGCAAATCAACAATTCACAGGTTTATCGAAGCCATGCTTTTTGGTTTTGTAAAGCCCGGCGTAAAAAGAAGGGTTATGATGGAGGAATATGACCTGTACCGGCCGTGGACCGGTGACCTGTATGAAGGCAGCCTTATATACGAGACCGGGGGCAGACGGTATAAGGTGGAAAGAAATATGGTCCGGGGCAGGGAAGGTGTCAGGGTTTTTGACGATATTTCCGGCGAAGAGATTACCCAAAGTTTCATGTATGACAAGGCCAGGAAGGAACTTTTGTTTGCGCGGCAGCATTTGGGCCTGAACCAGACTATATTCAGAAATACCATAAGCATAAGCCAACTGGGCAGCAAAAGCGACGCCCGGCTGGCCCGGGAAATACAGACGCGGCTGGGGAACTTATGCAGTGCCGGGGACGCGGATATATCGGTAAGCAGGGCGGAAAAGCTGATAAAGGAATACCTGGACGGTATCGGAACCGACAGGGCATACTCTAAGGAGTATGGACGGCTGTGCCGGCAGACAGAGGAATTGGAGGAAGGCATTGAGGCGTCTGCGGCGGCGGTGGAGGACTTAAGGTCCCTCGGACAGCAAATCAGGGAAGCCGAGACCAAAGCGGAAGGGTTCAAGGCAGTCAGGGAACAGCTTGAACAAAAAATCAAGAATTACAATGACAGCATGCTGCTAAAACGGTGGGCGGAGATACAAAGACTGGTGGAAGAGCAGCAAAGCCTTACTGCCCGGTTGGACAGTAAAAGCGAATACAGCGGATTTGATACAAGGGACAGCGAAGAACTTTTTACCCTTGACCGTCTTTCTGAGCAAAACAGACGGGAGATTATTAGGATTAAATCAAAGATTGATGAGACCTCCGTGGATATTGCCGGGCTCGGCAAACGGATTTCTGAAAGAGACCGTCAAGACCGGGGAGAAGACAGGAAACTGGCCGGGCGGGGGATTAGGATCAGTTATTTGATATGCATAGCGGCTGTACTGGCGGCTGTCGGAGCAGCCGCGCTGGCAGCGGCGTCAAGCCCTGCCCTGTATACCCTTTTGATACCACTTGCATGTTCTGTCATATACTGTCTAAAACGGGCGTCAAACCAAAAAAGGCGCTTAAAGGAACTGGAAGCGGCTGACCAGAGGCTGGAACTGGAGCGGCAGTATATGGAAAAATACAGCGATGATTTGCGAAGCGCTCTTTCCGAGAAGGAGGAAGGGTTAAAAGAACACGAGGACAGGATTTCGGCCATACTAACAAAGGCAGGGACCGGAAGCACTGACGGGTACAGAGACAAACTGGCATGCTTCAAAAGGTACACCGGGTTGCAAAGCCGGCTGGAAGAAACAAACAGGCTGCTTAATATAAGGCTTGACGGTGAGACCTTTGACGCTGTAAGAGAAAGGGCCTTATACATACAAAAAACCGCCGGGGCGGCCGGGGTAACCGGTGCAGGCGATA
This sequence comes from uncultured Clostridium sp., assembly GCA_964625335.1. Taxonomy (GTDB): domain Bacteria; phylum Bacillota; class Clostridia; order Ch29; family Ch29; genus CAZGUG01. The sequence continues at coordinate 31,595 of CAZVBE010000018.1, forward strand.
TATCGCATGAAGAACCCCGCAGGGAAGAACTGCTGGAGTGGCAGCACAGCCTTGAGCGCGTTAAAGAAAGCCAGGCCGGCCTTATGGGCAGCATAGAAAAGACAAGGGGCAGCATTGAAACCCTGCAGCAAAGCCTTGTAAACTTACCTGAAATGGAGGAGGAGCTGTCAAAGGCAAGGGAAAGGCTGGAACATCTTAAACAGGAGAGGGCGGCCGCACAAAAGGCACTGGAAATAATACGTGAAGCGTCGGCAGAGGTACACAGGGAATTTGCGCCGCTGCTAAACCGTAAGGTTGGAGAGATAACAGCGCATATAACCGGGGGCAGGTACAGCAATCTGCGGGTGGACGGAAACCTTGAAATATTGGCCGCAGCCCCCGAAACGGGGCGTCAGGTGAAGGCGGGACTACTGAGCGGAGGAACAATAGATCAGTTTTACTTTGCTTTGAGGATGGCTGCTTCGGAACTTCTATCCGGAGAAAAGCACCTGCCGTTATTTTTAGACGACAGCTTTGTTCAGCATGACGTACGCCGTCTGCGAAAGGTGATGGAATACCTTCTCAGGGTATCCAAAACGAGGCAGATAATAATATTTACCTGTCATAGCAGGGAGAAAGAGGTTGCAGACAGACTGGGGGGAGTATATAATTATCTGGAAATAGAATAGAGATAAGTTAGAAGGAAGGAATAAATAAAATGAGGCTTGATAAGGGGCATTTTATAGCGCTGGCTGCGGGGGTTATTTGGGGTACGGTTGGGTTTTCCACCCGCAATCTTTACGATGCGGGATTAAGCCCCCTTCAGGTGTCTACTTACCGTACGACGGCTATGGCTTTGGTAACGGCTTTTATTATTCTTATATTCAACAGGAAGCTCTTTCTGATCAGAAAAAAAGACCTGCCATATATCGTTGTGATGGGGCTGTTTGGCACAGCCCTTGGTTACCTCGCCTATAACAGTGCGATGAAGTATACAACCCTAGCTATTGCTTCCATGCTTGTATATACAAACCCTATATATACAACCATACTGGCGGCGATATTTTTCAAAGAGAGGATTTACAAGGGCAAGATAATTGGTCTTTTGCTGCTGATATCCGGTTGCTCCATGCTGGTGAAGGTATACGATGCGGCCTTTTTCAGTCTTAACACTATGGGTATAATATATGGGCTTCTTACCGGGATAAGTATTTCCATTTCCTCACTATGCGCAAAGAGAGTAACCAGGGATTACCATACCCTTACCACGGTGTTCTATAACTTCGGAGTTGGGGCGCTGTTTCTTATTGCATTTTCATTTCCCTGGAAAACCCCGGCGGTTGTCTTTGGCAGCAGCGAAATATTGTCGCTGGCGTATCTTGCAATATTCCCGGGGGTAGTGGCATTTTTTCTTTACATGTATTCCATCAAAAGGATAGAGGTGAGCCAGACCGAATCCTGTGTTGCGGTCGAGCCGGTTATGGCGGCGATACTGGGCTTTCTTTTCTTTGGCGAAACCCTTGACTGGGTGCAGTTTCTGGGCGCAGGAGTCATATTGCTGGGCGTACTGGTTTTTAACGATGCCTGGGGCAAAGAGGGGCGCAAGGATGAGCAAATGCCCCAGAGCGAAGGCGTGTTACAACAGCGGTGAAAACAGTCTGGCTGTGGATTCGGCCAGATTTTTCTTAAGTGGCCTATTTCCCCATTGGTTTTTATCAATTTTCACGCAGTGCTTCAGGTCTCTGAAAAAATCATCCTCCAGGATTTTTACCACTTCTTCATCGTATACTATGGCATTCACTTCATAACCAAGGTGCAGGCTTCTTATATCAAGGTTGGCGGTACCAACCGATGCTACTTTGTTGTCTACCTGGATAACCTTTGCGTGTATAAAGCCCCTGCCGTATTCGTATATCTTTACACCGGCCTCCATGAGTTCCTGGTAATAGGACCGGGATGCCCAGTGTACTATTTTTTTGTCCGGGATGCCGGGGACCAGAAGACGTACGTCCACTCCGGCCAGGGCGGATATTTTAAGTGCTGTCAGGAGGCTCTCATCGGGTATTAGGTAGGGGGTGGTTATGTATAATTTGCTCTGGGCCATTGAAACCAGCTGTACATATAGCTTTTGTATCGAATTCCATTTGGAATCCGGACTGCTGCCCACTATCTGGACGGGCTTTTGCGTATCAATATTATGGGACGGAAAAAAGTTTTGGCATTCGATTCTTTCCCCCGTTGCATAGGTCCAGTCCTGTAAAAATATCGCCTGCATTGAATATACCGAGTCCCCCTCCAGCTTGATATGGGTATCCCGCCAGAAACTGAAGCTCTTGCTCCTGCCCAGGTACTCATCACCTATGTTCAATCCGCCAAGGAAGCCAGTATTTCCGTCCACTATCAGTATTTTTCTGTGGTTTCTGTAATTTGACCGGTAGTCAAGGAAAGGGAATTTAAGGGGTAGAAATACCCCGATCTCTCCGCCAGCCTTTTTTAGCGGGTCGAAAAACTTTTTGGGCAGTTTTAAACAGCCCACTCCGTCATATAGTATCCTTACTTCCACTCCCTGGCTTGCCTTGTCTGTTAGTATATCCCTTATTCTTCTGCCCAGCTTGTCGTCCCTGATGATGTAATATTCCACATGTATGTGGTTTTTGGCTTTTTTGAGTTGCTTAATAATTTCCCTGAAGGTGGAGGGGCCGTTTGTCAGCACTTTGGCGGTGTTGTGGAACTGCACCGGCAGTGAGGCGGTGGTGTTAATGAGAGTGGACAGCTTGGGGCAGGGTGTCGCGGTACCGGTCATTGGGGTGCTTATTTGGTTTGCCTCAAGTATACCGCTGCATCTGCCGTAGTCCGCCAGGTTTTTGTACACCTTGTCCCTGCGGATATCCCTTCCGAAAAAAATATACAGAATGTATCCGCCTATCGGAAAAGCTATGAATACCAGCAGCCAGGCGATTGTTTTATAGGGGTTTCTTTTTTCCATAAGTATAACAACCGCTATGAGGAATATATTAATCAAAAAAACAGTTGCAGAAATTCTCCAGGTAAGCTGCAGGGGAGTAAGGCCTATATTAAAAAAATACGATCCGACTGCTGTTGTTACAATGAGTATAAGTAAAAGGAATAACACGTTGGTGCGCTTCATATATATCTATCCTTCCATATGGTCTAATATTAAGTAATACCATAATATCATTTATTCCCCATTTAGGTTACTAAATAACATGGCAAATGCTGGCGGTTTGGTTTGCAAATTAGCATATTGGGTTTGAATTTGGTGGAAAATTCTGGGCAGCACTCTGGAGGTATGGGCAGGGCCAATGTTTAATCTATAAATAACTGTTAAACTTTGAGCTACATGGTGGCAAGGGAATGGGACAAGGGGGGATATATAAATGGCAGGATCGGTTTTTGATACAAAAGAACTGATGCTTATGAGCATGTTTAACCAAATAATAGTGGACGACCTGCTGCAGGAAAAGGAACTGGAGCTTTTTGAGCAAAAGAAAAGGTGGTATGACCTGTGGCGCGGAGAAATTACGAGGGATAAGGGCCTAGGGGAGGGAAAATGCCCTTTGGGCTGGGAAGAGCTGAAAGACCGGATGGTTATATGGTTAAGGGATAACAGGTCCGAACGCGACACCGAGGACATACTGGAGCAGTGCTGCATATTTGAACCTTACGGTTCGCTGCCGGGATGGGAGGGCAATGGGAAGGCAAGAATCCAGGCGTCGCCGGAAGCCCGGGAATTAACCCTTGAAAAAATATGCCGGCTGCTGGGTCTGGAGGAAAGATGTCAGGAACTTTTTCCCTGAACCTGTGTCTAAATCTATAGAAAATCTTTTGAAAGAGGTGATCAAATTGAAAAGGATTATTTCTTTAACCTTGGTTTTTGTTATGGCTATTATGGCATGGATGCCGGTGCAGGGCACAGCACAGGAAGATAAGGATCTGGAGCAGGCTATAAAGGCAGTTAAGGCTAAAATACAAATACCCGAAAGTTTTACCGAGTTTAATTACAACGCCGGCAGCGAGGGAGAAAAAATAATCTGGTATCTGGACTGGGCCAGCAAGGATAAAATGGAGGGCAGCATTAACGTCAGGATAGACGGGGACGGTACCATATTGGGCTATTACTGCTACAAACCCTACGACTACGACAGCACAAGAAAGTTTCCCAAAATAGGCAGGCATGAGGCAATGGACACGGCTGAAGCTTTTATTGAAAGGATGGCCCCCGGCCTTGTTTCCAATCTAAGACTTGTAGATGACAGCGAAATTCTTGAGATGGAACGCACCCACAGGTTTAACTACATAAGGCTGGAAAACGGTATCCCCTACCACGGCAACAGCGTAAACGTGGAGGTAAACAGCGAGACCGGCGAGGTACAAAGCTATAACTACAACTGGTCGGAAGGACTTTCCTTCCCGAAGCCGGAGGATGTAATACCGGCAGAGGATGCCATGGAAGCCTATAAAGAACAAATGGGCTTAAAGCTTATTTATGAATACAATTACGACGGAGAAGAGAGCCGCCTGTATGCCGTCTATATGCCGGTGTATGATACTAACTACGGTATAGATGCCTTCACCGGCGATAGGATCAAGGTGAATTTGTACTACCATGGATCATACCTTGGTATGGGAACGGAAAGGGCGGCTATGGAAAAGGCCGAAGCGGACATGGCGCAGCTCACCCCCGAGGAGCGCAAAGCGGTTGACGAGATTTCCGCATTGCTTACCAGAGAACGGGCGGAAAGCATTGCAAGGGGTGTAAAGGAGCTGGAAATATCCCGGGACTATAAGGTTACGGGGGCCTACCTGCAAAAAGACTGGGATGTCAGCCAGGGCTATACCTGGGAATTGAATTTTACAGACGAATCCGCAGACAAAAAACCATCCTCCAATATATGGGTAAGAATCAATGCAAAAAATGGTGACATAAAGGGTTACAGCCGATATATACCTATGGAAGGCGAAAGGGAGGGTAAATACACCCAAGCGCAGGCCAGGTTGGCTGTGGAGAAATTCATGAATGCGGTTCACAGGGAAAAATCAAAGGATATGGAGTTTGATCCGGTTTATGAAGGGCATTACTATCCTTTGGGAAGAGATGAAAATGCCGCATCCTATAATTTCCGGTATATAAGGAAGGTTAACGGCGTACAGTTTCCGGACAATTCAATGTATATCAGCTTTGACGCGGTTAACGGCAAGGTAAGCAGCTTCAGTATGAACTGGTACGACCTTGAGTTTCCGCCGTTAAATGATGTTCTTGACATGGAAGATGTGTATGACACCATGTTCGGGGAGGTAGGGCTCGAACTTGTGTACAGTAACTCTTACCCGGAAGAGTACAGGGATATATACCAGGCCGAGCCCAAGCCGGAGATTAAACTGGTGTACGGCATGAAACAGGGCAAACCCCTTATATTTGACGCCTGGTCGGGAGAAATACTGGACTATTCCGGAAAGCCCTACAGAGAAAAGAGGGCTGCAGCTTATACCGATATTACAGGCCATTATGCCGAAAGCCAGATTACAGCTCTCGCGGAATACGGTATTGCGCTGCCGGGAACAGAATTCAAGCCGGACGATAACATCATCCAGAAGGATTTTCTGGGCCTCCTTGTCAGGACAATGGGCTATTCCCGTTCCTTTGAAGACGACAGGGAATTGGAGGAGATGTATAACCTGCTTATCCGGGAAAAAGTAGTAAAAAAGGAAGAGAAAGACCTCGACGCTGCAGTTGCCAGGGAAGAGGCGATAAAATATATCATAAGGGCGCAGAAATACCAGGATGTGGCCGATATTAAAGGGATATTTGTAACCGGCTTCAGCGATCAAAGCAGCATCGCTCCGGAACTGGTGGGCTATGTTGCGATTGCAAAGGGTCTTAATATTGTCGGCGGCAGCAGCGGATATTTCTACCCCAAAAACAGCCTGAAAAGGGCCGAAGCGGCGGTTATGCTGTACAACTGCCTGACCAGGTAGAATAAACCTTAAGCTGTCAGGGGATATGTCTCCTGACAGCTGTTTATTTTTATGGACCTCCTGTCAAAAAACAAAAAGAACCGTCCCTTTTGTTTTTTGGAAGGTAAAAAAAGAGGAGAGAGGAAGAAAATGGCGAATATAATATATTATCAGCGTTAAAGGAAGGGTGAGAAGATGGGGAAGGGCGTAATTACCACCGACGGGGATAAGTGTAAAGCCTGTTATGCCTGCATCAGAAATTGTCCCGTTAAGGCTGTGAGAATGGTTGACGGTAAGGCCAGCGTTATTACCGAAAGGTGTATCAGCTGTGGAAGCTGTCTGAAAGTATGCAACCAGAATGCAAAACAGGTGGAGGACAGCGCAGCAATGGTTCAGCGGATGATGAGTAACGGCAACAGAGTGGTAGCACTTGTTGCACCTTCCTATCCGGCGGTTGTGGAAGTGCCGGCGGACAAATATATCGGAGCTTTAAAGAAAGCCGGTTTTGAACAGGTTTGGGAAGTGGCGGCAGGAGCAGACCTTATAAGCGGTGCGTACAGGAAGCTGGACCTGTCAAGGAAATTTTATATAAGCACGCCCTGTCCTGCTGTTGTCAACCTTGTGGAGATGCATTATCCATCACTGATACCTAATCTTGTTCCCATCGTATCTCCCATGGCAGCCACCGCAAGAATGTTCAGAAGCATACACAGCGATCCAGATATAAAATTGGTGTTCATCGGGCCCTGTGTAGCCAAAAAAGCCGAGATTACAAGGGAGGACTTAAACGAGCTGATTGACTTTGCTCTCACCTTTGAGGAAGTATCCGAGCTTTTTAAAGCAAAAGGGATTGACGCCGACACCGTCGCTCCGGCCGAGCCGGACAGTCCCTGCGCCTCCCGGGGACATACAATCCCGCTGCCGGGGGGACTGCTCCACTGTATGGACCTTAAGGAGGAATTCTTAAGCCAGAGCTTTATAGTGGCGGAGGGACCCGAGCGCTGTATTGATGTTATATCCTCGGTGGACAATGGGGATATAAAGGTAAAATTCCTTGATCTTCTGCTGTGCAACGGGTGTATAGAAGGACCAATGAGCGGCTCTTCCAAAAGCCTTGCCAGGAAAAAAAGTGAAATAATAGCCTTCTTCGATTCAAAATCAGCGCAACAAAAAAAAGAAGGGGAAAAACAGATAGCCGGCTGCAGGGTAAACCTGAAGGCGGTATTTTTTGACAAAAGAGCTACTCTGACCGAACCCTCGGAACAGGACATACAGACTATTTTAGCCGAGACCGGAAAGTATTCTGAAGAGGACCAGTTAAACTGCGGGGCCTGCGGATATCATACCTGCCGCGATAAAGCCATAGCGGTGTTTCAGGGTATAGCCGAAGTGGATATGTGTCTTCCATATCTTATCTCACAGAATACCCGTCTGATGCAGTCTCTTAAGGACCAACTGGACAGGGAAAAGGAGTTAAACCAGGAAAATATGGCGATAATAAATTGCTCCTATGACGGGATTGTGGTGACCGATTCAAGGGGTATTATTACAAAGGTGAATCCGGCGCTTGAGCAGCTGCTGCACATGACCTCTGAGGAATTGGTGGGAATGAATGTCGAAGACATGGAGAAAAAGGGTATCGTTTACCCTTCGGCTACGCTGCTAGCGATAAAAATGGGAAGGCCGGTGACTTTCCTCCAGAAGCATTGGACGGGCAAGGAAGTGCTGACCACCGGCAATCCGATGGTTGACGAAAGGGGAAGGGTTTCCAGGGTTATTATTAATATGAGGGATATGAAAGCGCTGCAGGATATGGAAAACAGGATAAGCCAGGGTATTGGGGAAATATTTTCGGATGAAGAGAACCTGGAGGAACTGCTAAGTATGCGCAGTCCGGCATTCCAGGCGGTTATGGAAGTTGCCAGGAAGCTTGCAAGGATAGATTCAACAATACTGGTATTGGGCGAATCGGGTACAGGCAAGGATGTTATAACCAGGTTTATACACCAAACAGGGATAAGGAGCAAGGGACCCTTCATTAAGATAGACTGCGGGGCAATACCCGAAAACCTGATTGAGTCAGAATTGTTCGGTTACGAAACGGGCTCCTTCACCGGGGCCAAAAGGCAGGGTAAGCCGGGGCTTTTGGAGATTGCCCATACCGGCACCGTATTCCTGGATGAAGTGGGGGAGCTGCCCCTGTCCCAGCAGGTAAAGCTCTTAAGGGTCCTACAGGACAAAAAGATAATCCGGGTAGGGGGCACCAAACCTATAGATATTGATATCCGCGTTATTGGCGCCACTAACAGGGACCTTGAGGAAATGGTGAGAAACGGCGAGTTCAGGTCCGATCTGTTTTACAGGCTGAGCGTTGTGCCCCTTGAGATACCTCCTTTAAGGCACAGGAGGGAGGATATCATACCCCTGGCAAACAGATTCCTGGCAAAGTATAATCGTAAATACGGTTTTAGCAAGACTATATCCGACCAGCTGCAAAAAATATTTCTCGAGTACCATTGGCCGGGCAATATAAGAGAATTGGAGAACCTGATAGAAAGGCTTGTAATAGTATCCCGCGAAAGCGAAATACTGCCGGGCAGCCTGCCGCCGGATTTCCTTAAGAGAAACGGCAACGGACAGAATGTAGAGGTGGTGGGGATAATACCCTTAAAGAAAGCCCTGGAGGAGGTCGAAAGGCAGCTGTTGATGCGCGCAAAGGAGAGATACAACAGTACGTACAGGATAGCGGAAATACTTGAAGTGGACCAGTCTACCATAGTCAGAAAGCTGAAAAAATACACACCATGATGAAGCACAACGGTAATGCAGCGGTGCATCAATGATGCGAAAGCGCATTGCTGTCAGTCACCAGCACCCCCGTTAATTATGCGGGCAAAAGCTCTGCGACTTATGATCTGATGTCAGTTACTGTGAACCGTGACCTGTAACTTCAATGCAGCAGCGTATATCCATTTCTTTCAATAACCCCTGCCGGGGCTTTATTTTTTTTGGCATGGAACTTGCGGTATATATTGGCAAAACAAAAGGAGGTATGCGTATGGGCAGCACAGTGGCTGGTGTTATATCTGAAGTAACTGTGGAACAAAGAAGACAGATTGATCATATTATCGAGAGCTTTGACGGCACACCCGGAAGACTTATACCCGTACTCCATGAAACCCAGAAGGTTTTGGGCTTCCTGCCGCCGGAAATCCAGGAATATATTGCAATAAGGCTAAACATTCCTATTACTGATGTACACGGAGTAGTAACGTTCTATTCCCTGTTTTCAGAAAAGCCCAAGGGAAAGTTTTGTATAGGGGTGTGCAAGGGCACGGCCTGTTACGTTAAGAAATCCCAGAAAATACTCGAGAAACTGGAGGAACTTCTCGGAATCCGAGGGGGAGACACCACCGATGACGGCAAGTATTCCATTGAAGTTTTAAGATGTTTGGGATCCTGTGGTTTGGGACCGGTAATGACAATAAACGAAAAGGTGTACACCAGGGTAAAAACCGACAGGATAAAAGAAATTATCAGGGAGCACGAGGAATGGGAGGCGAATAAGGATGAGTGCTCTTGAAAGCTATCAAAAATTAAGAACAATGGCTGAGGACAGAATGACTGAACGGGAAGATAAAAACGGAGTATCCCTGCATCTTAGCTGGTGCAGTGAGGCTGTGGGCGCTAAAGAAGTAGTCAGGAGAATAAAAACAGCAGCTTTAAAGCACGGTCTCGGGGATATTAGGGTAAAAGTGGTGGGCTGTATTGGTCTTTGCAGCCATGAGCCCATAATGACTGTAAAACTGCCGGGGGAGAAAGCGGTATCCTATGCAAGGGTAACACCGGACATGGCTGAGGTGATTATCCAGTGCCATGTTATGCAGGGGAAAATAATCAAACCCTGGCTGATTCAGTAATTGGAGAGGTGGTGTAGAGCATGAACCATGAAAGGTATCAAATACTGGTATGCGGCGGAGGCGGCTGCGAATCTTCAAACTGCCAGGAAATTGTGGATAAATTAAACGCAGAGCTCGAAAGAACAAAGCTTGCCGGTAAATGCGAAGTAATTAAAACGGGATGTATGGGCCTTTGTGCACTGGGGCCTCTTATGACCATTTACCCGGACGGTATTTTTTACAAGGAACTTACCGTCAAGGATGTCACCGAGATTGTTGAAAAACACCTGCTCCAGGGTCAAGTGGTGGAAAGGCTGCTTTACAGGATGCCGGATACCGGTGAACCGGTTAGGTCGGTGGATGAAATACCATTCTTTGCCCGTCAGACCAAAATCGCTCTGCGTAACGTGGGGCTTATTGACCCGTCAAGCATTGAAGAGTATATAGCCTTTGACGGATATTTCGGGCTTGCCAAGGTTATTACAGAGATGAAGCCGCAGCAGGTTATAGAAGAGATGAAAAAGTCGGGCTTAAGGGGCCGCGGAGGCGGAGGATTCCCCGTGGGTATGAAATGGGAATTCGCTTTTAAAGCTGACGGCGATGAAAAGTATGTAGTGTGCAACGCCGATGAGGGCGACCCGGGAGCGTATATGGACAGGAGCATAATAGAAGGCGATCCCCACACGGTTATCGAGGGTATGGCTATTGCAGGTTATGCGATTGGAGCAGAGAAAGGATATGTCTATATAAGGGCGGAATACCCGATGGCCCTGGAACGGCTGAAAAAGGCAATAGATCAGGCCAGGGGATTAGGGCTTCTGGGAGAGAATATAATGAATTCGGGATTTAGTTTCGACCTTGAGATAAGGGTTGGCGCGGGAGCCTTTGTTTGCGGAGAGGAGACTGCCCTTATCAGGTCTATAGAAGGGAAACGGGGTGAACCGAGGATCAGGCCGCCCTTCCCTGCCAACGAGGGGGTATGGAGTAAGCCTACCCTGATAAACAACGTGGAGACCTGGGCCAATATACCGCCAATCATGCTAAAGGGCGGGGACTGGCTGCGGACCATTGGAACACCCGACAGCCCCGGGACCAAGGTTTTTGCCCTGGCAGGAAAGGCGGAGTACGCCGGCCTTGTGGAGGTACCCATGGGGACTCCCCTTGGAGAGATTATATTCGATATCGGCGGAGGACTTTTAAAAGGAAAGAAGCTTAAGGCGGCCCAGACCGGAGGACCCTCCGGCGGATGCATACCGGTGGGCGGGCTTAACGCACCGGTGGATTATGAGTCCCTCAAGGAGATGGGTACCATAATGGGCTCGGGCGGCCTGATAGTTATTGACGAGGATACATGCATGGTGGACCTGGCAAGGTTCTTCCTGGAATTTGTACAGGAGGAATCCTGCGGCAAGTGTACGCCCTGCCGTGAAGGAACAAGGGCCATGCTGCAGATGCTTGACAGGATAATCAACGGGGAAGGCGAACGGGGGGATATAGAAAAGCTGGAAAGCCTTGGAAAGGTAATAAAATCCACCGCCCTGTGCGGACTGGGACAGACTGCGCCAAATCCTGTGTTAAACGCAATAAGATACTTCCGGGAGGAGTTTGAGGAGCACATCGAGCATAAGAGGTGTCCTGCTTCAAGCTGCGCCACACTGTTCAGTTCACCCTGCACCAATGCATGCCCTGCGGGGGTTGATGTACCCCGGTTTGTTGAGCAGATACAGAGGGAGGATTTTAATAAGGCGGTTGAGGTAATATTGGAGAATAACCCCTTCCCGGGCATATGCGGCAGGATATGCGGCCACCCCTGCGAGGATAAATGCCAGAGGGAACAGATTGATGAGCCTATGGATATCAGGGTGCTTAAACGGTTTGTTGCGGATTGGGAAATAGAGCATCCGGATATGAAAATCAAGGCAGCGCCGGATACCGGTAAAAAGGTGGCTATTGTAGGTGCAGGGCCGGCAGGGCTGTCGGCGGCCTATTATCTCAAAAAATGGGGCCACAGGGTAACCATATTCGAGGAGCACAAAGAGCCCGGAGGTATGCTGGTATATGCCATACCGAAATTCAGGCTGCCAAGGAATATTATCAGACATGAGATACAGAGGATTTTGAATTTGGGTGTAAACCTGGTGACCGGCGTTAAGGTGGGCAGGGATATTACCCTCAGCAAACTGAGAAATGAGTACGACGCGGTATTTGTGGCAGTGGGTTCCCAGGAACAGCTCTTACTTGATATACCGGGAGAAAACCTGGAAAACGTTCATATGTCCTTTGATTTCCTGAAAAAGGCCAATGCAGGCCGTCCGCCGTATATCGGCAATAAGGTAGCTGTGATAGGCGGAGGCAATTGTGCCATTGATATGGCGAGATTTGCTGTTAGGCTCGGCGCTAAGGAAGTTAAGATGATATACCGTAGGAGCGCGCAGGATATGCAGGCTATGAATAAGGAGATTAAGGACGGGGTTGAGGAAGGTGTGGTAATTGAGCCTCTGACGGTCCCGCTTGAAGTCATAAGCGACGGAGAAGGAAAGGTTCAGGCCCTCAGGCTGATACGGATGAAACAGGGAGAGTTTGACAAATCCGGCAGGAAGAGGCCCGTTCCTATCGCCGGCTCCGAATATATTGAAGAATTCGATTCGGTAATAATAGCCATTGGCATGATACAGGATATTGAAAGCTTGAACGGCGGAAGCAGTCTGAAGTGTGACAGGAACCTACGGGTTATTGTTGAACCGCATACGCAGCAGACCAGTATTGAAGGGGTATTTGCCGGAGGCGATTGTTCCAGGGGACCGGATACCGTGGTTGGAGCAGTGGGAGACGGAAGAAATGCAGCCCTCAGTATTGACAAATTCCTGGGTGGCAATATGGAACAAAAGCTTAAGGAACGAAGGGTTGAAAGGAAGAATTATCAGCCAATCATAGAAGAGAAAATGAAAAGGATGCCCCCCGACGATCTGCTGCCTGTAGAAAGGAAATATACCTTTAACGAGGTAGAGACTTGCCCTGACAGGGACAGAGCCGTTTGCGAGGCATCAAGATGCCTGCGATGTGATGTTAAGGATTGATAGGAAATACGCGTTTGGGAGGTGTTAACAGGTTGGACATGGTGCATTTAACGATTGACGGTGTTGAGGTTGAGGTACAAAAGGGAAAGACGATATTAGAGGCGGCGGAGAAGGCCGGAAGCAATATACCTACGCTGTGTTACTGCGAAGGGCTAAAACCCGACGGTGCATGCCGGATATGTGTGGTTGAGGTGAAGGGGGCAAATACTCTGGTATGTTCCTGCTCAACCACAGCGGGTGAAGGCATGGTGGTATATACCGAAAGTCCCAGTGTAGTGGAGGCGAGAAGGACTATTCTGGCTCTTATATGGTCAAATCACCGGTATGACTGCCTGAGCTGTGAAAAGGCAGGGAACTGCAAACTTCAGGACTACAGCTACAGGTACGGTATAACCGATGAGGACATTAGGATATATGAGAGCCCCGTAAAAAAACAGTATTTTGACGATACGGGACAATTCTTTGAATATGACCAAAGCAAGTGCATACTGTGCGGTAAATGCGTGAGGGTGTGCAGCGAGGCTTCTGTAGTATCGGCCATAGGCCGTTCGGACAGGGGAAGCGCGACACATATAGGGCCTCCCCTGGGCAGGCTTCTGGTAGACTCCGAATGCGTATCCTGCGGCAACTGCGTATCCAACTGCCCGACGGGCGCGCTGT